>NZ_JBEZDM010000011.1:0-333364 GCF_040648335.1 Nonomuraea sp. NPDC049158 | reverse complement strand
GAACACCGCCCCGCCCTCGGTCACCGCCCCGCCCGGGCGGGGGCCCCCCCCGGGCGCCACCCCCGGGGCGGGGCGCCCGGCGCACCACCCGCCGGGCGCCTCTCGCACGCCCGGGCCTGCTATCCACCGCAGCGGGGCCGGGGTGCGCTTCATACACCAGGACAAGCGGTGGTTGCCAACGATGTATGTGGGTGCTCTGACCCTGGACATCCTGCTCGGCGACGTACATTCGCTGAAGCAGAAGCGTTCCGTCGTGCGACCGCTGGTCGCCGAGCTGCACAGGCGTTTTCCCGGTGTCGCGGTGGCCGAGACCGGCCATCTCGACCTGCACCGCAGGGCGGAGGTCGGCGTCGCCGTAGTCTCGGGCTCGGCGGGCAACTGCCAAGAGGTATTGGACGCCTGCGAGCGCCTGGTGGCCTTCCGCCCTGAGATCGAGCTGCTGTCGGCGCGACACCGGCTATACAACGACGAAGACTGAACGACTGCACGGCCTCCGGGCCGTGCGTGAGGGGGAGCGAACATGGTGGATGCAGCACGAGCGCGCAAGCTCGCCGACCGCATCCAGCAGATCGTCGCCGAGATGCTGGAGCGCCGGATCAAGGACCCGCGCCTGGGCTTCGTCACCGTGACCGACACGCGCATCACCGCCGACCTGCGTGAGGCCACGGTCTTCTACACGGTGTTCGGCTCCGAAGCCGAGCGGGCCGACACTGCGGCCGCCCTCGAGAGCGCCAGAGGCATCATCCGCTCCGAGGTGGGCCGCCAGACCGGTGTCCGCTTCACTCCGACGCTGGAGTTCAAGCACGACCCGCTGCCCGACAGCGCGCGCCAGCTCGACGATCTGATCAACGCCGCCAAGGCCAGGGACGCCGAGGTGGCGCGCAAGGCCGAGGGCGCGACCTACGCCGGCGACCCCGACCCCTACCGCAAGCCGGAGGAGGACGACGAGCCGGACCTCCTCGGCAAGCCTGACGAGGACGGGCAGCCGGCGACGTGACGCCCGACGTGCGCGACAGAACCGATCGCCCGCCCCGCATGGGTGCGGGCGCGTCGGGTTCAGACGCTGCAGGTCCGGGCGCGTCGGGTCCGGGCGCGTCTGGTTCGGGCTCGTCTGGTTCGGGCGCTGGGGGGCAGGGTCGTCTTCAGGCTCCGCCGCCCAGCGGCCCGGACGGCGCGCTGCCGCCTTCCGGCTCGGTGATCCCCGAGCCCGCCTGGCGGCGCGCGCTCGACCTGATCGGCAAGGCCGACGAGATCGCGCTGGCCTGCCACGTGTCGCCCGACGGCGACGCGCTCGGCTCGATGCTGGCCACCGGCTCCGTCCTGCGGGCCCAGGGCAAGCGGGTCGTCGCCTCCTTCGGCGACCGGCAGTTCGACGTGCCGCGCCTGCTGCGCTTCCTGCCCGGCCAGGACCTGCTCGTGCCGCCGGCGGACTTCCCGGCGGAGCCGGAGCTGATGATCACGTTCGACTCCTCGACGCCCGACCGGCTGGGCCTGCTGGGCCCCAACACGGCCAAGGCCCACGAGGTCATCGTGGTCGATCATCACCTGTCCAACACCGGGTTCGGCACGCTCAGCCTCATCGACCCGCACGTGGCCGCGACGGCCGTGCTGGCCGAGCAGCTGATCTACCGTCTCGGCGGCAGTCTGGACCGTGACATCGCCACCTGCCTGTACGCCGGGCTGGTGACCGACACCGGTTCGTTCCGCCATGCCTCGACCACGCCAGAGGTGCACCAGATGGCCGCCCGGCTGGTCGCCACCGGGCTGCGTACCGACGAGATCGCCCGCGAGCTGTGGGACCGGTCCCCGTTCGGCTACCTCAAGGTGCTCGCCGCCGCGCTCGAGCGGGCGTCGCTGGAGGACGGCCTGATCTGGACGTATGTGCCCCGGGTCGACCGGGCCGCGTACGGTCTGCCCTACACCGAGCTGGAGGGCCTCATCGACATCGTGCGGCGCACGGACGAGGCCGAGGTGGCGGTGGTGCTCAAGGAGGACGACCAGGGAGCCTGGCAGGCGTCGAGCCGGTCCAAGGGCGCGGTCGACGTCGGCGCGATCTGCGCCGTGCTGGGCGGCGGCGGTCATCACAACGCGGCCGGATTCACCTCGCACCTCAGCGTCGAGGACACCATCGCGGCGTTCCGCGCGCTGCTGCCGAGTCGAGACGGAGAGGCTTGATGGCCGAAAGTGGCTTGATCATCGTGGACAAGCCGGCCGAGTGGACGTCCCACGACGTGGTGGCCAAGATGCGGCGGCTGGCCGGCACCCGGCGGGTGGGCCACGCGGGCACTCTCGACCCCATGGCGACGGGCGTGCTCGTGGTCGGCGTGGAGAAGGCGACCCGGCTGCTCGGGCACCTGGCGCTGACGGAGAAGGTCTACGAGGCCACGATCCGGCTCGGCGTGACCACCAACACCGATGACGCCGAGGGCGAGGTCACCTCGACCACCCCGGCGTCCGAGGTACGCCCCGCCGAGGTCGAGAAGGGCATCGCCGCGCTCACCGGCGCGATCATGCAGATCCCGCCGCAGGTCAGTGCCATCAAGGTCGGGGGGCAGCGGGCGTACAAGCTGGCCCGGGCGGGCGAGGACGTCGAGCTGGCCGCGCGGCCGGTCACCGTGCGGGAGTTCTCGGTGCTGGACATCAGGGCGCACGACGCCGTCATGGACATCGACGCGGTGATCACCTGCTCCAGCGGCACCTACATCCGGGCCCTGGCCCGTGACCTGGGAGCCGGGCTCGGCGTCGGCGGGCACCTGACGGCGCTGCGCCGCACCCGGGTCGGCCCGTACGACCTGTCGCGGGCCAGGACCATCGACCGGCTGGCCGAGGAATGCGTGGTGCTGCCCATCGGGGAGGCGGTGTCGGCGGCGTTCCCGCGCTGGGACCTCACCGCCGAGGAGGCCAGGGTCGTCAGCCACGGCGGGCGGTTGCCCGCCGCGGGGCATGGCAAGGGCCCGATCGGGGTGTTCGGGCCGGAGGGCGAACTGCTCGCGCTGGTGGAGGAGCAGGGCCGCATCGCCAAACCCCTGGCCGTATTCATCTCCTAAGAGCCACCCGTGGTCTGGTGGGCGACATTCGACGGCTGCCCGTAGCGGAAGGCGCGCACCCGGTAGGACGCGCGGCTCTCCTCAGGCAGTGTGACCAGGCCGAAGGCGTTGACGTCCGGATCGAGGGCGGCGACGACGCGGAAGTCCGCCCGGCCCGATGGGCGGTCCTCCAGCAGGAAGCCCTCCTCGTCGGAGGTCCGGTCGGTCCACCGGAACGCCACGCCGTCGGCCTGCGTCACGATGGCCCGCAGATCCGACGGCGCCGCCCCCTCGCTCCTGACCGGCCGCGCCCCTTTCGGGCCGCCGGGGACCGTCCGCGGCTCCGACCAGCCGGGCTGCGGCTTGGCGTACGGGCCGCCGCCCAGCGCCACGTCCACCGGCGCGGAAGCCTGGCCGTAGTAGGGCCGCAACCGGTAGTAGAACGGCGTGCGCGGGATCAGATCGGGATGCGTGTACGTGCGCTGCTCCGGCGGCAGGAACCCCAGGATCGTGTACGGCCCCTGCGACTCGGTGGCGAACTCCAGGACGTGCCCGGAGGCGTCCGGCTCACGGCCCTCCCAGCGCAGCGTGATGTCGGTCGGCGACACGAGGGTGGCCGTCAGGCGGACCGGCGTCTGCCGCGGCGCCGAGCAGGCGGCCGTCAGCAGGAGCAAGACCACCAGAGCTGCTCTCATCGCCGCTACTTGCGCCAGAACTGGATGCCGCTCCACTCGACCGTGGCCGGACCCTTGCCGCTGCCCGTCCGGTAGGCGCCGAACTTGTCGTAGAAGCTGCCGCTCTCACTCGACACGGTGTGCTTCAGCGACCCGTTGATGTAGGTCCTATGGGTGCTGCCGACCACGTGGACGGTGTTGACGCGGACCGTCGTGCCGATCGTGGCGCCGGTGGCGATGGTGTTGCCGCCGTGCACGGAGTAGAGCCGGCCGCCGCGTTCGACGGCGAGCATGAAGAACGGGCCGGTCGTCTTGAAGGTCTGCTTCAGGCTGATGCGGGTGCCTTCCAGACTGGTGATCTTGAAGTAGCCCTCGAACTGGCGGGTGCCGCTGGAGTAGGTGGCGTAACGCCGCTCGGCCCGCTGGTCGCCGCTGCCGGTGGAGCAGCTCAGCTTGAAGGTCAGGTCGTTGACGTCACCGCATCCTCGCTCCTGGACGGTGAACGTCGGCTCGTACGAGGTCCAAGGTCCCGACTCCACCGGGTCGGCCGCGGCGGGCAGGGCTGTGACGAGTAATCCGATCGCTAGCGCGCCCGTGGTGACTAATCGCATCGTTCCTCCCGATTAGGAAACTTTCCTATCAGGATTCATAGGATCACTCGCCACACTCCTCGTCAAGAGTTGTGATGTGAGCTGTCGGAAGTGGGGGAGAGGTCCGACCTCTTATGGCTTGCGGGCCACCATGATGTCGCGGACGATCGCCTGGTCGACCCAGTGCTCGAAGTCGGGCAGATCGACCACGTCGAGCCCCGCCTCGGTGAGGATCGCGGCCAGGTCGTCGCGGGTGCCGCCATAGGTGTTCCACGAGATGCCGAGGGCACCGCCGGGCCGCAGCAGCTCCGCCCAGACGGGCACGGCCTTCCTGATGAGCTCCAGGGGACTACGCGAGAGCCCGCCGCCGCCCCTGCTGCCGTGCTGCACGCCATAGGGGGCGTCGGTGACCACGACGTCGAAGGAGCGCGGCTTGAAGAACTCGCGGCTGCGCAGGGTGTCGGCGTTGACCACGGAGACGCGCTGCGTGTCGCCGGCCTTGAACTCCTCCTTCGACCGGCTGAAGGAGACGTTCAGCCGCCGGCCGACCAGCGCCCGCTCGCGGCGTACGGGCACGATCTCGGCGGTGTGCTTGAACCGCTTGTTCTTCAACCAGGTCTTGAGGAAGCCCGTGTACGCCTCGAAGTCCTTGCTGTCGACATCGGCCCCATAGGCGTCATATCCGTACATGAGGGCCTGGTTGAGCGTGGTGCCACGCCCGCACAGCGGGTCGAACACCGACAGCCGCTCGTCCAGCCGCCGCTCGCTCGCCAGCACCGTGACGTTCAGCAGCAGCTTGGTGAAGTGCTCGTTCGTCTTGCCGGCGTACTTCTGGATCGTGATCAGATCGCTGCTGAGCCGGTCGAGCGGCGACACGGTGAGCGGCCGCAGCAGCTCGCCCTCGATCCCGTAGAGCGCGTAGACCGAGGAGAGGTTGGACAGCAGCGCGACGTCGCCGGCACCGAGCGGCGCGGCGGTCTCGAAGGTCACGTACGGCAGGCCGCCGATCACGCTCTCCCCGAGGTCCGAGACCTCGGTCTCCAGCGCCCGCCGGCCGAAGAAGGCCAGCTCGGCGAGGGTCAGGCGGACCGCGCTCTCGCCGTAGACACGGTTGAAGGCAGGCAGGATCAGAAGTGCGTATCGAGGCATGGTGCGGCCGATGCTACCCCCTCGATTGGAGCTGACGTGGCGCCGCATGGCAGGCTGGTGGGGGATTGATCCGCCACAAGCGAATGGGGCCGGGCGTGCAGGGTTCGGAAAGGTCCGCCGTCACGATCGGCGTGTTCGACGGCGTGCACCGCGGGCACCAACAGGTGGTCGAGCGGGCCGTGGCCGCCGCCCGGGAGCGCGGTCTGCGCGGTGTCGCGGTCGTCTTCGAGCCGCACCCCGCCGAGGTGGTCCGGCCGGGCTCCCACCCGGTCCGCCTGACCACGCCGAGGCGCAGGTCGGAGCTGCTGACCGGGCTCGGCGTGGGCGAGGTGTGCGTTGAGGAGTTCACGCTGGAGCTGTCCAGGATGAGTCCCGGCGAGTTCGCCCAGTCGATCCTCGCCGACCGGTTGCGGGCCGCCGTGGTCGTGGTGGGGGCGAACTTCACCTTCGGCCACCGCGCGGCCGGCACCACCGAGACCCTGGTCGCGCTCGGCGAGAAGTACGACTTCACCGTCGAGGTGGTCCCGCTGCTCGACGGGGTCTCCTCAACCGAGATCCGCGGCCGCCTGACGGCCGGTGACGTCGAGGGCGCCACGGCGGGCCTGGGCCGCCCGCACCGGGTGGAGGGCGTGGTCGTGCGCGGCTACCAGCGCGGCCGTCAACTCGGGTTCCCCACCGCCAACGTCGAGACGCCGCCCCACACGGCCATCCCCGCCGACGGGGTCTACGCGGGCTGGCTGGAGTGCGTACCCGTCGCCAACCTGCCCGCCCTCTACGCGGGTGAGCGCTGGCCCGCCGCCATCTCCGTCGGCACCAACCCCACCTTCGAAGGAGTCCCGCGCACGGTCGAGGCGTACGCGCTGGACCGCGATGACCTGGAGCTCTACGGCGTGCACGTGGCGGTAGACTTCGCCGCGAGACTGCGGGGAAACACCCGGTTCGACTCGATCGAGGAGCTCATCGCCCAGATCCACACCGACGTCGACCAGGCCCGGCGGCTGACCTCGGGCTGAATGATGACGCGGCGCTTGACCGCGATGGTAACCTTGCATGTCGGTCCAGTGACGGCGGCGCTGCGCGCTGCTCTGACGGCCTTCGCCGCGGCGACTGTAGGCACGCACGGTCGCTCGCATCAATTATCCATTCGCGCGTGCCCGTAGCTCAAAGGAGAGCCGTGTCCCTCGACACCGCTGCCAAGAAGACCATCATCGCTGAATACGCGACGGCCGACGGCGACACCGGGTCGCCCGAGGTGCAGATCGCGCTGCTCAGCAAGCGCATCAGCGAGCTGACCGAGCACCTGAAGACGCACAAGCACGACCACCACAGCCGTCGTGGCCTGCTCCTGCTCGTCGGGCGCCGGCGCCGCCTGCTGAAGTACCTGCAGAAGGTCGACATCGCGCGTTACCGTGCGCTCATCGAGCGCCTCGGCCTGCGCCGATAGAGTGAGAGGGAGCGGCGTCCGCGTCGCTCCCTTCTCATTGGAAGACCGGCGCGTCGAGCGCCGTACAACTGAATATCCGAGACACACTTAAGAGCCCCCGCGTCCGCACAAGCACCAAGCGACCCGCGACGCATGCGGGCCGGTCCTCGGTAGTGGCTTCCGGTAACAGTGACAGTTACGTCTGACCGGGCGCTTCGATCGAAGACCGGCGCTGCACCTAACGAGGGTGCCGGTGAGAAAGAGGGCGCGGGAGACTGACTGACCAAGGAGGTCCCCCGTGGAGGGTGTCCACACCGCTGAAGCCGTCATAGACAACGGCTCATTCGGCACACGTACGATCCGGTTCGAGACCGGTCGCCTGGCGCGCCAGGCGGCGGGTTCCGCCGTCGCCTATCTCGACACCGAAACGATGGTCCTGTCCGCGACCACCGCCTCGAAGTCGCCCAAGGAAAACCTCGACTTCTTCCCGCTGACGGTGGACGTCGAGGAGCGCATGTACGCCGCGGGGCGCATCCCCGGCTCGTTCTTCCGCCGTGAGGGCCGTCCCTCCGAGGACGCCATCCTCACCTGCCGCCTGATCGACCGGCCGCTGCGCCCGTCGTTCGTCAAGGGGCTGCGCAACGAGGTCCAGGTCGTCGCCACGATCCTGTCCCTCAACCCCGACCACCTCTACGACGTGGTCGCCATCAACGCCGCCTCGCTGTCCACCCAGCTCGCCGGGCTGCCCTTCTCCGGCCCGATCGGCGGCGTCCGCGTCGCGCTGATCGACGGCCAGTGGGTCGCCTTCCCGACGCACCACGAGCTCGAGCGCGCCACGTTCGACATGGTCGTGGCCGGCCGGGTGCTCGCCGACGGCGATGTCGCGATCATGATGGTCGAGGCCGAGTCCACCAAGGACACGCTGAAGCTGGTCGCCGAGGGCGCCGTGGCGCCCAACGAGGAGACGGTGGCGCAGGGCCTGGAGGCCGCCAAGCCGTTCATCAAGGTGCTGTGCGAGGCGCAGTCGAAGGTCGCGCAGGTCGCGGCGAAGGAGACCGCCGAATACGCCGTCTTCCTCGACTACCAGGAGGACGTCTACGCCGCCCTGGAGAGCGCGGTCAAGACCGAGCTGGCCGCCGCGCTGACCATCGCCGGCAAGAAGGAGCGCGAGACCGAGCTCGACAAGGTCAAGGCGCTGGCCGTCGAGAAGCTGCTCCCCGAGTTCGAGGGCCGGGAGAAGGAGATCTCCGCCGCCTTCCGCTCGGTGATGAAGAAGCTCATGCGTGAGCGGGTCATCAAGGAGGGCCTGCGCATCGACGGCCGCGGCACCAAGGACATCCGCGCGCTGTCTGCCGAGGTCCACGTGGTCCCGCGGGTGCACGGCTCGGCGCTGTTCGAGCGTGGTGAGACCCAGATCATGGGCATCACGACCCTCAACATGCTGCGCATGGAGCAGGTCATCGACACGCTCAACCCCGAGCGGACCAAGCGCTACATGCACAACTACAACTTCCCGCCCTACTCCACCGGTGAGACCGGCCGCGTGGGCTCGCCCAAGCGCCGGGAGATCGGTCACGGCGCGCTGGCCGAGCGGGCGCTGATCCCGGTCCTGCCCTCGCGCGAGGAGTTCCCGTACGCCATCCGCCAGGTCTCCGAGGCGCTGAGCTCCAACGGCTCCACCTCGATGGGCTCGGTCTGCGCCTCCACGATGGCGCTGCTCGACGCCGGTGTGCCGCTGCGCGAGATGGTCGCGGGCATCGCGATGGGCCTGATCGGCGAGGGTGACCAGTACGTCACGCTGACCGACATCCTGGGCGCCGAGGACGCCATGGGCGACATGGACTTCAAGGTCGCCGGCACCAAGGACGTCATCACCGCGCTCCAGCTCGACACCAAGCTCGACGGCATCCCCGCCTCCGTGCTGGCCGCCGCGCTGAAGCAGGCCAAGGGCGCCCGTCTGGCGATCCTCGACGTGATGCAGGAGGCGATCGACTCTCCGGCGGAGATGAACCCGACCGCGCCGCGCATCATCACCATCAAGGTCCCCGTGGACAAGATCGGCGAAGTCATCGGCCCGAAGGGCAAGATGATCAACCAGATCCAGGACGACACGGGCGCCGAGATCACCATCGAGGACGACGGCACCATCTACATCGGTGCCACCGACGGCCCGTCTGCCGAGGCCGCCCGCACGGTGATCAACGGCATCGCCAACCCGCACATGCCGGAGGTCGGCGAGCGCTACCTGGGCACGGTCGTGAAGATCGCCGCCTTCGGCGCGTTCGTCTCGCTGATGCCCGGCAAGGACGGCCTGCTCCACGTCTCCCAGATCCGCAAGCTGCACGGCGGCAAGCGCATCGAGAACGTGGAAGACGTCATGAGCGTCGGCGAGAAGGTCCAGGTCGAGATCGCCGAGATCGACGGCCGGGGCAAGCTGTCCCTGGTACCGGTCGAGGTCATCGAGAAGGAGGCCGCCGAGAAGGAGGCCAAGGGCGAGGCCGACTCCGCCGAGGGCTCCGGTGCCGAGGCGCCGGTCGCCGCCTCGGACGACAAGCCGCGCGACGACCGTCCCCGCCGTACCCGCACCCGGGTGCGCGCGCCCCGCGCCGACGGTTCCGATGGAGACGACCGCAACTCGTGAGAACCACCACGCTGCACCCTGGCCGTGACGGGGCCGGGGTGGTAAGGCGCACCGTCCTTCCCGGTGGGCTGCGCGTGGTGACCGAGACCATGCCGACCGTGCGTAGTGTCGCGGTCGGCATGTGGGTCGGCATCGGCTCGCGTGACGAGGACTCCCGGCACATGGGGGCCACCCACTTCCTCGAACACCTGCTCTTCAAGGGCACGCCCACGCGTGACACCATGGAGATCTCGGCGTCCATCGAGGGCATCGGCGGGGAGATCAACGCCTTCACCGCCAAGGAATACACCTGCTACTACGCCCGGGTGCTCGACGAGGACCTGCCGGTGGCGGTGGACGTGCTCGCCGACGTGGTGACCAGCTCGCTGATCACCCCCGACGACGTCGAGTCCGAACGCGGGGTGATCCTCGAAGAGATCGCCATGCACGACGACGACCCGTCCGATGTCGTGCACGAGCAGTTCGCGGCGGCGCTCTACGGAGACTCGCCGATCGGGCGGCCCATCCTCGGCACGGTCGAGTCGATCAACGAGCTCCCCCGCGACCGGATCGCCGACTACTACCAGCACCACTACGAGCCGCGCCGCACGGTCGTCTCCGTCGCCGGCAACATCCGGCACGAGGACGTCGTCGAGCTGGTCGTGCGCGCCTACGAACGGGCGGGCGCGCTCAGCGGACCGCTGGAGGCCGACCCGCCCCGCACGAGCGGGCCCGGCGCCCGGACGCGGTCGGGGGTCAAGGTGCTCGACCGTCCTACCGAACAGGCCAACCTGGTCCTCGGTACGACCGGCATGTCCCGTACGGACGACCGGCGCTTCGCCCTCGGCGTGCTCAACGCCGCGCTCGGCGGCGGCATGTCCTCCCGGCTCTTCCAGGAGATCAGGGAGAAGCGCGGGCTGGCCTACTCCGCCTACAGCTACACCTCGGCCTACGCCGACACCGGCCAGTTCGGTATCTACGTGGGCTGCCTGCCGTCGAAGATCGACGACGTGCTCAAGATCTGCCGCGACGAGGTCGTCAGGGTGGTCGACGACGGCCTCGACGCCGACGAGATCATGCGCGGCAAGGGGCAGATGCGGGGCGGGCTGGTGCTCGGCCTGGAGGACACCGGCTCACGGATGTCGCGGATCGGGAAGAACGAGCTGGTCTACGACGAGCTGCTGTCCGTGGACGAGGTGCTCGCCAGGATCGAGGCCGTCACTCCGGACGAGATCGCCGAGGTCGCGGCCGACGTCCTCAACCGGCCGCTCACGCTCGCCGTGATCGGTCCCTACGGCGACAAGGACTTCTCCAGCGCCATCGCCTGATGTCTTGCCGAGGCGCGTGCGACCCTCCTCCCGGAGGGTCCGCGCGGCTCGGCAGGTATAGGGTTGACCTGTGATTAAGGTAGGTGTGCTGGGCGCGCGCGGTCGCGTGGGCGTCGAGGTGTGCAAGGCGGTAGAGGCGGCCCCCGACCTCGAGTTGGTGGCCGCGCTCGACAAGGACGACGCCATCGAAGGGCTCCAAGGGGCCGAGGTGGTCGTCGACTTCACCCATCCCGACGTCGTTATGGGCAACCTCGAATGGGCGATCGCTCACGGGATCCACCCGGTGGTCGGCACCACCGGTTTCGGCGCCGAGCGGCTCGACACCGTGCGCGGGTGGCTGGCCAAGTTCCCCGGCACCAACTGCCTGATCGCCCCCAACTTCGGCATCGCCGCCGTGCTCATGATGCACTTCGCCCAGCAGGCGGCCAAGCACTTCGACTCCGTCGAGATCGTCGAGCTGCACCACCCCAACAAGGCCGACGCGCCGTCCGGCACCGCCCGCCGCACGGCCGAGCTGGTCGCGGAGGCGCGCGCCAAGGCCGGGCTGGGCCCGATGCCCGACGCCACCTCCGCCGAGCTCGACGGGGCGCGCGGCGCCGACGTCGGCGGCGTCCACGTCCACGCCGTACGCCTGAGCGGGCTGATCGCCCACCAGGAGGTGCTGCTGGGCGGCGACGGGGAGATCCTCACGATCCGGCACGACACGATGAGCCGCTCGTCGTTCACCCCGGGCGTGCTGCTCGGCGTACGCCGGGTGCGCGAGCTGCCCGGCCTGACCGTCGGCCTGGAGCCGTTGCTCGACCTCTGAACACACGTCATGCCCACGACCTGACCCGGGTCATGGGCACGACGTGAGGAGGGGATCCCGGCACCGCACAGCCGAGCCTGTGATCACCACATTAATATCCAGCGGCGCGGCGGCGTCAGACATGAGACCGTGTCGGCATGGCGCGATGGGTCGAGCCGGGGGAACTGCCCGGACTGGTCGCTGTGGAGCTGGCGGCCGACGGGCTGTTCGAGCAGGTGGGGATCGTCTTCCCGCCGGGGACGACCATGATCGAAGAGGTCACGGATCCGGCCGCGGTGCTGGTCGAAGGCGAGCCGCCTGCCGGGTTCGCGCTGATCGGCTGGGTCGACGGCAACCTGCACCTGGATCAGCTGGCCGTACACCCCTCGCGGATGCGGCAGGGGATCGGCGGGCGGCTCGTCGCGGCGGTGCGCGACCACGCGGCCGCTAGCGGCGCGCCCGCGGTGACGCTGACGACCTACCGGGATGTGTCGTGGAACGCGCCCTGGTACGCGCGGCACGGCTTCTCCGTGCTGCCCGAGGCGGAGTGGGGGCCGGAGCTGCGGGCGCTGGTCGAGCATGAGCGCGAGCTGGGCATCGAGGTGGCGCCGCGCGTGGTCATGCGGACGGTCGTGGCAGGTCGAATGATGGCGGGTTAGACCCCGAGCTCGTCGGCCAGTCGCTTCAGGTACGAGGCGAACTGCCGGCGGTCGTAGTCGTCCCACCCCACGGTGAGCTCGTCGAAGGCGCGGCGCTGCCACTGGCGCGAGCCCGCCAGGAGGTTCTCGCCATGCGCGGTGAGCTGCAGTGAGGCGCGCCGGCGGTCGTATTCGGACGAGGCGCGGGCCAGGTAGCCCGCCTTGGTGGCGTCCTTGACGATGCGGCTGGCCCCGGAGTGGTCGAGGCCGAGCTGGTGGGCCACGGTGCCGACGGTGGCCTCCTCGGTGGCGTCGTTGCCGGTGTCGACGGCCTCGACGGCCAGGATGTGCTGCACGTGGCGGGTCTCCCCGGTCTGCTCCTCCGAGGCACTGTTGATCCACCGGCGCGACCAGAAGCGCACCAGCCGGAAGAGCGCGGGACCGCCGTCGCCGTCAGCGGGGGTAAGGCCATGCGCGTTCATGTTCACACCCTACCCCTGAATGGATGCGATATGCACGTATAGTGTGTGCGAATCGCATACATTGTCTCTCGTAAGGGAAGGTGACATGTCCATCGTCCTCAATCACCTGATCATCCCGGCCGCCGACAAAACGGCCGCCGCCACATTCCTCGCCGACCTGCTCGGGCTGCCGGTCTCCGAGCCGTCCGGCCCGTTCGTGCCCGTCAGGATCAACGACGACCTGGCGTTCGACTTCGACGACCGGCACCAGGTCCAGCCGGGCCACTACGCGTTCCTGATCGACGACGACACCTTCGACGCGGTGCTGCGCCGCCTTGAGGAGTCCCCGTCGATCTCGTACGGCTCCGGCCCGGGCCACGGCTGGGACCGCGCGATCAACCACCTCGGCGGCGGCCGTGGCGTCTACGTCAGAGACCCCAACGGTCACAGTTACGAGCTGTTCACGGCCGTCCCCTAGCGGAGTAGGGTGGCGACCGTGACTGCCGGGTCGGCCAAGTGCCATGACGAGACGGGGCGCCCGGCCACGTCTTGATCACCGAGCGGGCCCGCGGCCCGCCGCCTCTCGCGTTCCCCCAAGCGGAGATCGCAGAGGAAGGAGGTGATCGCATGTCCCATGCTTGGGAAGGCTTCACGGCGCGGCACGCCGTCGGTGACGTGCTCGACGGGCGCGTGGTCAGTGTCTTTCCGTTCGGTGCCTTCATAGAGGTCGCCGACGGCATCCACGGGCTGCTCGTCGGGCCGGATCAGCGGCAGGTCGGTTCGAGCGTCTCGGTACGGATCGCCGAGGTCGACCATGACAACCGGCGACTGAGACTCACCGCGAGCTGAGGCTGATGGCGCGTGCGGGGGCCCACCGGTCCCCGCACGTCGGGTAACCGCCTACAGGGTGACCGCTTACAGCGGTGACCGACTACAGGGCTACAGGGTGATCGCGAGGCCGAGGGTGAACAGCAGGCCGTACGCCATCTGCAGCTTGCCGGTCTGCTGCAGGACACCGATCAGCGCGGGACCGACGGCGCCGTTCAGGACCGTCTTGACCGGCGCGATCGCCAGCGGCGCGGCGAGCACGGCCGCCGCGGCCAGAGGGGCGACCAGGACCATGGCCAGGGCGATCACGAACGGCACGATCAAGCACGTCGCGTACAGCGTACGAGTGCGCGCCGCGCCCAGAACGACCGCCAGCGTCCGCTTGCCCGACTCGCCGTCGGTCGCCACGTCGCGCAGGTTGTTCACCACGAGCATGGAGCACGACAGGAGCCCGACGGGGATCGAGGCCACCAGCGCGGCCCAGGACAGGTGCTCGGTCTGGACGTACGCGGTGCCGACCACGGGCACGATGCCGAAGAAGGTGAACACCGCCACCTCGCCGAGCGCGCGGTAGCCGTACGGAGACTTGCCACCGGTGTAGAACCAGGCGGCGGCGATCGCCGCGGCGCCCACGAGCAGGACCCACCACGCGCGGGTGGCCAGGACCAGAATCAGCCCGAGCACCGCGGCGACGCCGAAGCAGCCGAGCGCGGCCGCGAGCACCTGCGGCGGCGTGGCCACGCGCGAGCCGACCAGGCGCATCGGGCCGACCCGCTGGTCATCGGTGCCGCGGATGCCGTCGCTGTAGTCGTTGGCGTAGTTGACGCCGATCTGCAGCGACAGAGCCACGAGCAGCGCGACGATCGCGCGCCACCAGACGAAGCCGTCCTCACCGATCGCCACGCCGGTGCCGACCATGACAGGCACGATGGCGTTGGGCAGGGTGCGGGGACGTGCGCCGGCGATCCACTGGCCGGGGGTTGCCATATCGACGAATCCTCTAGCTGATGTCGGTGGTGAGCCTGACCATGCGAATGGGACGTCCCATGTCGAGCACCCGCTCGGCCATGTCCTCGCCCCAGCCGGCCGACTCCAGGAAGCCCAGCACCGCGTAGTTGTCGGCGAACACCCAGGTGACGATCTGCCGGAAACCGTCCTCCCGCAGGTAGTCGACGGTCGCGTTGAGCAGCCGGCTGCCATGGCCACGCCGGACGAAGTCGGGATCGACCAGCAGGGTCAGCATCTCGGCCGCGATGGTCGGGTCGAGGTCGGGATCTTCGGCGGGCGCGTGCGAGGCCAGGCCGACCACCCGCTCACCGCCGCGCGGCGTGCTCAGGGCGGCGCTGCCGCCCACGCCGAGAGCCGGGAAGCCCTCGGTGTCGAGGATGGTCTCCACCGCCACCAGCACCCGGTGCATGGGTGTGGGCGGGGCGACGATCGCCTCGTCCCACTGGCGCAGCCACATCTTCTCCGCCGCGGCCCCCGTCATCTGCTCGAGCGGCCCCTCGGGGAGGAACTCCCGATAGCCGTAGCGCCAGGCGCGGATCTGAGTATTCGCAACCTGGAGCACATCCTCGCGCCGGGCCGCCCGGACGCCTACGTCTGCCATCTCGGCCCGCTCCTTCGCCTGCCGTCCATGCCACAAGGCACGAGTTACACCGTATCGGTGTTTGAGCCTTGGAGATGACGCGAACCCTGCTTCCTCGCCCGGTAGGCGCGCGTTTTGGTGCGGTTGCCGCAGACCCGCATGGAACACCACGAGCGTGACCGGTTCTTCGAGGAGTCGATGAACGCCCACTGGCACATGCTCTCGGCGCAGACCTTCAGCCGGTGCCAGGACTGATCCGTCACGGCGGCGGCGATCCTGGCCAGACCGCCTCGGACGCCGTCCTCGACGGGGATCAGATCCGGGGTGGCGCCGACGCGTACCAGCAGCGGAAAGGCCAGTAGTCCGGGCATCTCCGGAGTTTCGCGTCTTAACCCCATCCGCAGGACTTCCCGCAGGGTGAGCGCGGCGGTGAGGTCATCGTCGGTCGCGCGGTCACGCGGGCCGATCAGGCCCCGCTCCCGGAGCCAGACGGCCAGTTCGGCGGGTGAGGCCAGCTCGTCGGCATCGGCATCGAGAGCGTAGGTGTTCACGAAGTCGCGCACGAGCTCCGCGGGCGCCAGCATGTCACCACTGTACGGCAATAGCAGGTTGCGCCATCATGGGTCGCATGATCGTTCGCACCTGGCGGGGCTGGACCCGGGAGTCTGATGCCGCGGCCTACGAGGACTACCTCCTGCGTACCGGATTTCCCGGCTACACCGAGACGCCGGGCAACCGTGGCGCCTACTTCACCAGGCGCGCCAGCGGGGACATGACCGAGTTCTTCCTGATCTCGATGTGGGAGTCGTGGGAGGCGATCAGGGCGTTCGCCGGCGACGATCTGGGTGCGGCGGTCTTCTACCCGGAGGACGACGCGTTCCTGGTCGACAGGGAGCGGACCGTGGAGCACTACGAGGTGTTCGCCAGCGCCTGAGCCAGCCGCCGCACCCCCTCCGCGAGCTCCGCCAGATGGGCGGCCGCGATGTGCGTGACGCGCAGGCGGGGTCCCGGCGGCTCCGACGGGTAGTGGATCCTGCCGGGGCTCACCAGCACGCCGTTGCGTTTCGCGGCCTCGACCAGGGCGTTCTCATCGGTTTCCGCTGGCAGCCGGACCCACAGGTGCATGCCGCCCTTCGGCAGCAGATGCAGCTCGGCCTCGGGCAGCCGCGCGGCCAGCTCGGCGGCGAGCGTGTCGCGGCGGACCAGGATCTCGCTCCGTACGTTCGCCAGGTGCCGGCGCCAGCCGGGGGACTCGACGAACTCCAGCACGGTCTCCTGCAGCGGACGCGCCACGAAGAACGACTCCACCAGCTGACTGGCCCGCAGCCGATGAGAGGCCGGACCGCGCGCGATGACGGCCGCGACCCGCGCGCTCGGGGAGAGGATCTTGGTGAGCGAGCAGATGTAGACGACCGTGCCGTGCGCGTCCATCGACACCATCGGCGGCGGCGTCCGGTCGCTGAGGTAGCGGGCGTAGTCGTCCTCGATCACGAACGCGCCCGCTGCTCTGGCCACCTGGAGCACCTGTTCCCGGCGCTCGTGGGTGAGGGTGGCGCCGGTCGGATTCTGCAGGGTGGGCTGGCAGAGGAACACCCGCGCGCCGGTGACGGCGAACGCCTCGGCCAGCAGATCGGGCCGTACGCCGTCCCGGTCCATCGGCACGGCCGTCGCCCGCAGGCCCGCCGCCCTGGCCGCGGCCAGGGCGCCCGGGTAGTCGGCGTCTCGACCAGGACCGGCGTCCCCGGGGCGGCCAGCGCCCTGAAGGCGTGCGTGAGCGCGGCCTGCCCGCCGCTGACGATCAGCGCGTCGGCCGCGGTCACGTCGCCCCCGGCCTGCGTCGCGAACCACCTGCGCAGCTCGGCCAGCCCGCTCAGCGGCGGCATCGCCCACGCCCCCGGCCTGCGCACCGCCCGCCCCGCCGCGGCGGCCAGCTGCTTGTCGGGCCTGAGATCGGGGTTGAGATAGCCGCCGGTGAGCGGGATGACGCCTTCGGGCGGCGGGGTCAGCAGCGCGGTCACCGGGCTCTCATCGACCACCCGATCGCCCAGGGCGACGGTCTGCCAGGAGAAGTCCGGCGGCTCGTTGGGCCTCGCGGGCAGCTGCGCGATGAACGCCCCGATGCCCGGCTTGGTGACCACCCGGCCCTCGGCCGCCAGCTGCCCGATGGCCCGCGAGACCGTCACGGGGCTGACGTTGTGGCGGCGCATGAGCTCTCTGGAGGAGGGGAGGCGGTCTCCCGGCCGCAGGCGGCTGAGCTCTTGGCGCAGGATCGCGGTGATTTGGGCGATACTGCTATCCTGTTCCATGAGGGATAAGAATAGCGCTATCGTAGGCGACAGAGTAGCGGTCATCGCCTTCCCGGGGTCTCCGTCTCGGTCTCCGTCTCCGCGAGGCCGGGGCACTCTCCTCGCTTTCCTCGGCGTTCTCGCCTTTTCCGGCTCCTTTCCCGCCACCGCCTACGCGATGCGCGGCTTCGACCCGTGGCTGGTCGCCATCGGCCGCGCCGTGGTCGCCGGCGTCATAGCGCTCATCTGCCTCAAAGCCGCCCGCCTTCCCCTGCTCCCGCCCCGCCACCAGTGGCGCTCCTACGGGGCGATCTCGCTCGGTGTGGTCTTCGGGTTCCCCGTCTTCAGCGGCCTGGCACTGGACCTCGGTGCCACCACCGCCCACTCCGCCGTGGTCATCGGCCTGCTCCCGGCCGCCACCGCCGTCTGCGCGGTCGTGCGCGCCGGCGAGCGCCCGCGCCCGCTCTTCTGGGTGGCCTGTACGGCAGGCGCCCTCGCCATCACCGCCTTCACCCTCACCCGTGGCCAGAGCGCGGCCGCCTGGCCCGACGTCCTCCTGCTCGGCGCCCTCGTCTCGGCGGCCGTCGGCTACACCGAAGGCGCCCGGCTCTCCCGCGAGACTCCCGGCTGGCAGGTCATCTCTTACGCCCTCGTGCTCTCCCTGCCGGTCACGGCCCCGGTGACGGCCGTACTCGCCCTCGCCACCCCCGTCCACCCGTCGCCCCAGGCTCTCGCCGGGTTCGCGTATGTGGGGGTGATCTCGATGTTCCTCGGGTTCGTCCCTTGGTACGCCGGTCTGGCCAGGGGCGGCATCGCCAGGGCGGGTCAGACGCAGCTCACGCAGCCGCTGCTGACGCTGACCTGGGCGTGGTTCCTGCTGGGGGAGAGGTACGGTCCGGCCACTGTGGCGGCCGCGGTGGCCGTACTCGTGTGTGTGGCGGTCACCCAACGCACGCGTACTTGAGGACGGTGATGTGCGTGTGGCCGTCGTCTGGCGCGCGCCCGTAGTCGAAACGCATGGCGCCACCCGCAGGATGGGAGGCGTACTTGAAAGCCATGACGTCACCCCGCAGGATAGGAGGCGGAGGTGTCACATATGGCAGACCTCACCATTCCCGAAGGCGGCTTCTGGCCGGCCCCGGAAATCCCGCAGCCGAACATCTACCCCATGGAGTGGCGGGTCGAGACGGCCAAGCTCGCGGCGATCTACGAGAAATCCAAACGGACGCTCTGGAACCCGGCCGACCTGCCTTGGGACGGGCTGAATCCAGACGACTTCACCCGTGAGCAGCGTCTCGGGATCATGTACTGGTTCGCCGTGCTGGCCAACTTCGATGCCTCGGGGCCGGCGGTGTTCGCCCGCGCCACCATCCAGGCGTTCGAGAAGCACGAGGAGGATCCGGTCCGGAAGTGCTTCTTCTCGATCACCCGCGACGAGATGAACCACGAGGAGTGCTGCCAGCGGACCATCGCCAAGCTCTGGCCCGGCGGCCCCCTCGACTGGACCCCGTCCGACGATCTGGAGAAGGCCGCCCACAACAACATCGGCTGGCTCTATCACAACGGCGGTCGCTACTGGACCGGCTACAACGTGGCCGTGGGCAAGTACACGCTGCCCGTGCTCTTCACCAGCTTCATGATGGGCGAGATGGCCGCCTCGACCCTGTTCAGGGGCATGGCCTCGGGCACCGAGCATCCCGTCTTCGGCGAGATGTTCCAGCGCATCGGCCGCGACGAGTCCCGACATCTCCAGATTTGCATGGTCATTCTGGAGAACGAGTGGCCCGGCCTGACCGACGAGACCCGCTCCCTCATCACCCGCCAACTCCGAGCCGGCTTCGTCTTCCTGTCCATGATCCTCTGGGAGCCGCCGGAGGGCTTCTGGGAGCTGCCGCCGTACTTCCTGGCCAATCACCGCGTCCTGATGGACCACGCCAGGCAGGCCGGGCTGGGCGTCCTCTCCTTCGAGGAGCAGGCGGAGAACTGGCGGCTCGCCATGGCCCGCATCCGCGCCATCGTCGAACGCTGGGGCATCGCCTTCCCTGCCATCCCCGAACTCGACCTGGAGGGCGTCCAGGTCGACTTCATCGATCCCGAGGAGATCATCCCGGTCTTCTGAGGAGACGGCACCACCGCAGCCGACGTCGACCGGATCATCAGCGCGGGTTGCGGCGACCGTTACGATCCGTTGCATGTGGGGACGCATCGATGGGCTCCGCGTGCTCGAACTCGGCATGGCCGGCGAGCAACGCACCAGGCTGACCGATCTGGTCCTGTCCGGCGCCAAGACGGCCACGGCGGGCCTGCTGGAACTCGACTACGAGGCCGAGGACGAGCCACTGGAACACGTCGGCGAGCGCCTCGTGCTCGTGGACGATGCGGGCTCACGGGCGGCTCTGCTTGAGGTGGTGGGGGTGGAGCAGGTGCCGTTCGGGGCGGTGAGCTGGGAGTTCGCGCAGGCAGAACGGGAGGGGTTCCGCTCTGTCGAGCACTGGCGCGAGGTTCATGGGCGGTACTGGGCTCAGCTAGGACACGAGGTGACCGACTCGTCGACGGTCATCTGCCTGACCTTCCGCCTTCTTGCTCCTTAGGCCAGAGCTCTTCTGGTGCGACGTAGCTCCCGCGTTGAGGGACCGTGTAGATCCACCCTTGTTCGCGCAGCAATGCCATGGCTCGCCGTACAGTCTCGCGTGCCACATTATGCTGCTGCAGCAGAGCCGTCTCCCCGGGGATCGGCCGTCTCGGGCGTAGCTCTCCGGCCATGATGCGCTGCGCAAGCTCAGCAGCTATGTGCTGATATAGCGGTATTTTGCGGGACGCGCGAGGTGCCTCGTTGAGCGCGCCGACGAACGTTCCCCCGCCTTGAACGGTATGAATGAGTCCTTCATCGCGAAGCACGCGGATAGCCCTGCGCGCGGTAGTGCGCGCCACACCAAACTCGCGCTGAATTTCCACCTCGCTTGCTACGGGGTCGCCAGGCGAAAGCGTGGCGACGCGCGAGCGGATGATCTCGATGATCTCGCTGATCTGCTGATAAGGGTGAGTGTCACCCTCGCGGTCGAGCATGTCGCCAAGGCTATACATCGCCTGGACGAGAGGTGGCGAGTTATTAATCCTCGCTCGGCCATTCCTTCGGATCAGAAACGAAAGTGCCTCGATAAGGAACGGTGAAAACCCAGCCCTGCTCCCTGAGGTGCGCCACAGCCTGGCGCGCCGTTACCTTGGCCACGCTGTACTGCTGCATCATGACCTTCTCGCCGGGAATCGCTTTGTTGGGCGCTATTTCTCCCTGCCGGATCCGTTCGGCGATCTCTTCGGCGATCTTTTGATAAATCGGCATGGTTCGTGACGCGCGTGGGGTGCCAGGCGGCCCAACAAATGTGCCTTCGCCTTGAATGGTGTACGCCATGCCCTGCTCGCGGAGCTCGCGCGCCACGCGCCTGGCCGTGGTCCTCGCTATCGCGTAGTCCTTCTCGAGTTCGGCCTCGCTCGGCACGGGGTCGCCTGCCGCGAGCTCGCCACGCTCGATCTGATCGCAGATAAGGTCCGCGACCTGCTTGTAGATGGGGACGGGCCCATCGCGATCTAGCACCTTCGGATTATAGACGAAACCATACGTGCTCGCCCAAAATGGACACGCACATTGAGTATTTGGATACGTGCTAGACCAGTAGATACGGCTGGGTTATAGTGGCGTCATGGCGTGGGAAGAGGGGGACCTCCACGGCCGCCATGTGGCAGCGGCCAGTCGCACGTCGGTGTCGATCGAGTGGGGGCAAGAAGGGTTCCGCACTCAACGGACGCGCGTGCGGGATCACACCTGCAACTGCCGGTCGGTGTTCTACGAGCTGTGTCAGGCAGGCGGTCAGCGTTACATCCGCAGAACGACGAGAAAGGGTGGGCGAGTGGTGGTGGAGGAGAGCGTCCGAATGAACGCCTCGCAAATGGACGCTCTGTGGTCCCTGCTGCTGCAGGGAGATGCTCGATGATCGCGAGACGCCGTCGGGGCGTCCTCGGCCGTCTTGCCGCCCGGCTGCGTGGCATCCGTGACCGGATGCGCTCAGCCGGTCCGGTCTCCCGGCAGACGTCATCCCAGGAACTCCGCGTTCTGCCGGGGACCCACCCGTTCGCGCAGGTCCCCTTTCCGCGCCTGGGACCTGCGACGACCTTCTGGTGGGCCGTTTCGCTGGAGTTGCGGAAGACGGCGTGTTCGAGGAGCCGCTCGCGGAACGCTGCGGTTTCGGCGCCCAGGCCGGGGCAGATCCGCGGGACCTTGCATGCGGGGACCTTGCATGTGCAGATACCGCTGTCCGCACTCAGATCGCCGACGGCACTGGTCGGTAGTCACTTGCGATGCCCGTAGCGCTGCGGGCCGCACGTTGCTGTGCGCTGATAGGGCGTGGCCGACCGCCGTAGTCGCCCCCGCCTCGATCAGCTCCCGCGGCATTCGCGTAAGCCCCCGGCGGACCGTCTTCACGCTGCCGGCCGTCCGTAGCGACTCGAGCAGGTCGGTTAGGTCCGACCGGGAAAGAGCCATCATGAACGTGTCCTTCCGGGAGGCTTCAGGCATTTCCCTTTGACCGTCACACGATGGCTCACCCCGGTGACTGATCGTTGCTGCCACTCGGCGGGGCGTCATCGACTGGGTCGCGCTGGCCCCGCATCCCGCGTCTGATACGGGGCCAGCGACGAGGCAGCCGCCCTCTACAGTCGAGCGGCTGCGATTTCAGAGAGTCTTCGTGCACTACGGGTTCCCTGATTGCCGGTGATCGCAGTTCGCCGACGCTCCGAGAACCCGCGTGGGGATGCTGAGCCTTTCCCACACGCCCGCTACTGGGTAGACCGCGCAGGGAGTCCGACCGTCCACGGTGTTACTGCGCTGGCGCGCGTAGTGGACGGACCCAGTAGCGGGTAGACGTGGTCCCATGCCCTCCGGGAGGCACGGGACCACGCTGGTGCGAGCGGTTGGCCGACTCACGTCAAGTCGACCTGCTCGCAGAGGTAGCGTCTCACGCTCTGCTGAGGGAAGCCTTGCCTTCAGAGCTATCAACGCAAACATGCCTTTCGCTGGGCTTGCGGTGGATCAGCACCCTAAGGGGTGCTCAGAACGCCGCATAAAGGCTCGGCGAGACGCGAGAGTGCGTCGAGCGAACGCGCAGGCGAGGGCTGCCGTCGGAAGTGACGTCTCGCAGAGCGGTGTAGTTTCTCGGCCACTCGGCCCTGTTCGTCCCGGGTAGAAGCCAGACAGCGAGATCGTTGATCCACCACTGGGTGGGACACCACCTCGGCGGTCGGGTCGCGCATGAGATCCGCTGGCACAGGTTTGGCCGGGGTTCGGCGGTCGGCTCGCGTTTGAGATCGGCTAGTACGGGGTTCGGTGGTCGGCTCGCGGCCGGTGCCCATCAGGGTGGGCGGGGAGTAACCCCGTACCGGAGCACTCTCCGTGGCGGTCAAAAGGGCACCCGACGCCATGCCGTTTCCGTGATGATCAAATGATCGAGGAATTGCAGCCCGACCGTCTTAGCAGCCGCGACGAGACGCGCTGTAGCCAGTAGGTCCGCTTCGCTCGGATCGAGAGAGCCGCTCGGATGGTTGTGCGCGACCCCGAATGCCGCCCCACCAGCCGTGAGCACCGCAGTGATGATGTCCCGAACCGGCACTGTGGTGTGGTCGGAGCCACCCTCGGTCAACACCACCCGCCGCAACACGGCCCCCCGAACGTCGCATGCCAGCACGACCAGCCGCTCTCGGGAGTGGCCGCGGAGCAACGGAGCGACGACCGTCGCCAGGTCGGAAGTGCTGCTGATCTTGGTCCGCTCAGGATCTGTCTGCGCTCGCCGTACGAGATGGAAAGCCGCCGCCACCCGCGCCGCCTTGGCGGGCCCGACGCCAGGCACGGCAAGCAGGCGGTGCGGCTCGGATCGGGCCAGCCCGTCGAGATCGCCACAGTGCGCGATCACCTGGGCCGCCAGATCCATCGCGCTCGACCCTCGAAAACCGGAACCGAGGAGCACGGCCAGCAGCTCCCGGTCGGCCAGCGCCGTAGCCCCGCTCGCCATCAGCCGCTCGCGTGGCCGTTCACGCAAGGGCAGGTCTTTGACTCGCATCCGCAACCTCCAGAACGGTTGTATCAACGAGCACCGACAACCTTGGCCTGGCCAGGAGGGATCGCCGGGAATGTCGCGGGGAGCGTCTTTTTGAGCTTCGATCGGGCTGACTAAGTGATCTCGCCTGGAAGTCTCTCGGGAGTTGACTTTCGGATGTGATGTGATCAGTCCGTGAGGGTGATCGCGACCTCGTGCGCCGGCCCCCTCGCAAGCCAGATCGCGCCCGCGTGCGGAGCCTCAGCGGACGGTGAGCCAGGCGCGGAGTTCGTCCATGAGTGGGACGGGCGCGTCATGGTGGACCAGGTGACCGGCGGCGTCGATCAGCGAAAGCTCGGCCGTGGGGATCAGGCTGTGCAGTCGTCGGGCGATATCGGTGGGAATCCACGTGTCGCTGGAGCCCCACAGGATCCGTATGGGGATGCTGATGCGGCCCAACTGTTCCTCGTTCTCTTCGAGGAAGCGTTCGTCATAGTGGGCGATTTGCCGGTAGAAGGCGGGCTGGCCTTCCTCCCCCGTCCACGGTTGCGCCAGGGCGTCGAGATCGTCGTCGCGCAGGCCGCGGTGGCTCGCGCCCTGAATATAGGCGCGCACGATGGCGGTATGGATGTAGGCCGGTAGCTGCGGTAGGACGCCAGGATGATCTTGTACGAACTTGAAGAAAGGCGAGCCGCTGGGCGGGATGGCCACGACGTCGACGAGCAGGAGGGAGGCGTAATCGACGCCCAGGATCAGGTGCGTGCGCAGAGATACGGCGCCGCCGAAGTCGTGGGCGATCACATGTGGCCGGTCCAACCCCCAGTGCGCGAGCAGCGCCGCGAACGCATCGGCCTGCGCGCCGAAATCCACGGGATGATCGGCGTGCTTGGAGGACTGGCCATATCCGGGCATGTCCCACAAGTAGACGGTGAAGTCGCGGCTCAAGGCCTCCGCGAACGGCTGCCACAACACTGACGAGAACGGCGTTCCATGACAGAACACCACGGCCGGACCGGCACCCGCGCGTCCCCAGGCGATCTGCCTCCCACGCCACTCGAATCGCTCCGTAAGCTCCATGGCTACTCATAGTAGTAAGCCGTCCTCGGCGGGCTGATCGCATCACATCCGAAAGCCAGCCCTCGAGAGACTTCCAGGTGAGACCACTTAGCTTGATGTTGTTTCGAGCTGAAGCCCATGTGGCGGCGCTGGCCAAAGGCGCTCGCCGGTTCGGGTGGTGGTCCGTGAGTGGTGGAGCCTCGATCTACTGGCACGCCGCCGACCAGGCCGTATGGGCCGAGCGGGCGAGGAGGGACGCCGTCCGGGATGACCTCCCAGCGCGTGGACGTACCAGCGGATGGAGTCCCAGGGGATGGACGTACCAGGGGGTGGACGTCCCTGCGTGTGGACGTTCCAGCGCGTGGTGGAATTGCGCCCCTGGGGGAAGATCTATGGCGTCGTCCAGATCACGTTCCGTTGCTCGATGATCGCCTTATGGGGTTCATCGTCTACTCCGGAGATCGCCCACGTCTCACAGACGCACGACCGGTGGGGCGCCATCGAGTTGCCGGTGCTGGAGCTGATCACCGAGCTGCAGCAGGTGATCATCGCTCGATGCCCTCGCTGCTCGCGAAGGTCATCGGAATTCCATCGCTTTGGGGGAGCGATCAGCCGCGCCGCGCGCCAGGGGCGCGGGCCCCGGTGGTGAGCCGTCGACGCTGTGCGGACGGGTTGGCCGTTGCCGCCACGAAGGGTAAGCCCGGTGGTCATCCGGCTGAGCTCCAGGCCGAAGAGGCGGGTATCGGCCCGGAGCTCTCAGATTCGGTTAAACAGGCATGCTGTACATGATCCGGAAGCGGTCTCCCGGGATCACGATGTCGCTGGTCTCCACTGGGCGGTCGCCTGCCCAATGGGTGCGTTCCACGTGCAGGACGTGGATGCCCGCAGGCAGATCGAGGGCGTCGCTCTCCGCGGGGCGGGGCACGCGGGTGTGCACGCTTTCGACGATCTCCGTGATCTTTATCCCGTGCGCGTACACCCTGGCGACCAGGCTGCGCCGTTCCTCCTCCGTGTGGGCGGCGAACTCCAGAGGCTCGTACGAGGTGGCGAGCTGGAGCGGCCGGCCATCGCCGCGGAAGACGTAGTGCGTCCTCGTCAGGGTGGTCGATTCGTCGAGCCGCAGCCGCCTGGCGATGTCGGGTCCGGCTTCGGCGGGCTCGCTGTGCCAATCCCAGGTCACACGTCGGCCCTGGGACTGCAGGTCGGCGGCGAACGGGGCGGGATGATCAAGGAAGCGCCATCGGTGCAATGGGGAAAGGTCTGGGCGTTCTCTGACGTAATGACCCGATCCCACGCGGCCGATGATGAGACCTTCGCTCGCCAGCACGCGCAGGGCGTGGCGGGCTGCGGTCTCGCCGACCTGGTACTTGCGGGTCAGTTGCGCCCGTGAGGGAATGGGTGCACCGGGGGGAAGGGTGCCGTCGGTGATCTGTCGCCGAATGTCTTCGACGACACGCAGGTAGACCGGATCTGAGGTGGCCACTAGTCCATCCCTGGGGGTTCGTGTGAGGCGTTGCCCTATGTTGCCGTATTCGACAGGTAACCGACCGTCATCGAGGTCACTTGGAGCCCCAACTTTGCGGCAGCGGAAAATTATCGAAGAAACCCTGTAACGCCGATGTAAGAGTGGCCGATTCTTCGGTAGAGGTCGTCGATGTGTGTACCCCCGAGCACATATCGGCGGCCTCTTCCCATGCGCGGTGCGAAGTCGCTCGCGTGGCGGTGCTCCTCGTCGGTGGTGGTTCGCCAGACATGTACGACATGTCGGTGGACGTCATGGCGTCTGTGCATGGCATGTCGAGCTGCGGTCGTACGGCAGGCGCGTGACTTCGCACGGCATCCAGTGATCACTGTGAGCTGAGGGCCGAAGATCCGATGCCGGGCGCGCGACCCGGCTCAAAGGGCCGTCCGGTGGCCGGAAGCGGCACACTTGGATGTGTCGAGTGCCGCCGGACATGCCCTGAGATGCCGGGGAACGGCATGACAATACGCGGCCCCAGGCAGGCAAAGCGGGGTGGCGGCGTCCACCGCTTTTGCGAATCCAGGTAGCGTTCGCACTATGGCTTCGCCAACTGGAACCACCGACGCGCCCTTCGGCCGTATGTTGACCGCCATGGTCACGCCGTTCACTCCTGACGGTGCGGTCGATTACGACGCCGTGCGGCGCCTGGCCACCTATCTGGTGGACGAGCAGCGCAACGACGGCCTGATCGTCAGCGGGACGACCGGCGAGTCGCCCACCACCTCCGATGACGAGAAGGAGCGCATTCTGCGCACCGTCCTCGAGGCGGTGGGTGATCGGGCAACGGTGGTGGCCGGGGCGGGCACCAACGACACCCACCACAGCATCTCGCTCGCGAAGGCCGCGGCCCGCGCGGGTGCTCACGGACTGCTCGTTGTGACGCCGTACTACAGCAAGCCCCCGCAAGAGGGCCTGTATCAGCACTTTGCTGCTGTGGCCGACGCAACCGGCCTTCCGGTGATGCTCTATGACATCCCCGGGCGCAGCGGCGTGCCGATCAAGATCGAAACCCTGATCCGGCTCGCGCAGCACGAACGCATCGTGGCCGTGAAGGACGCCAAGGGCGATCTGTTCCTCGGCAGTCAGATCATGGCGATGACCGATCTCGCCTTCTATTCGGGCGATGATGTGCTCAACCTGCCCTGGCTCTCGGTTGGCGCGGCCGGGTTCGTCAGCGTTGTCGGCCATGTGGTCGGCGCTGACCTGGCTCGCATGATCGACTTGTACAGGAACGGCGACGTCGTTCAAGCACTTGCGGTACACCGCCAAGTGGCGCCCGTGGTCGAAGGGATCATGATGAGCGCGGGCGGCGCGATCATGGCCAAGGCGGCACTGGGCATGGTAGGAGTGCCGGTCGGACCGGTGCGGCTGCCGTTGGTGGCCGCGACAGAGAAGCAGATCGCCGAGCTGCGTGCTTGCCTGGTAGCCGGCGGGGTGAAGTTGACAGACGCATAGGAACGGGGAGGAACCGGGAGTTTTGAGAACACGATTTGACCATGGGGGCCGGCTATGAGCCATCCACATCCTGAGCTTGGCCCCCCGCCGGCGCTGCCGGAGGGCGGCCTGCGCATTGTCGCGCTGGGCGGGCTGGGTGAAATCGGCAGGAACATGGCCGTCTTCGAATACGACGGCCGATTGCTGATCGTCGACTGCGGGGTGCTTTTCCCCGAGCCGGACCAGCCGGGCATCGACCTGATCCTGCCTGACTTCGAATACATCAGGGACCGGCTCGACGATGTCGAGGCCGTGGTCCTGACTCACGCGCACGAAGACCACATCGGGGCCGTGCCGTACCTGCTTCGCGAGCGGCGCAACATCCCGCTCATCGGATCCAAGCTGACGCTGGCCTTCATCGAGGCCAAGCTCACCGAACATCGGATCCAGCCGACCAAGATCGAGGTGGTCGAGGGCGAACGGCACAGGTTCGGGCCGTTCGACTGCGAGTTCCTGGCGGTCAACCACTCGATCCCGGACGCGCTGGCGGTGGCCATCAGGACGCCCGCCGGCATCGTGCTGCACACCGGCGACTTCCGCATGGACCAGTTGCCGAGCGACGGCCGCCTCACCGACCTGGGTGGGTTCGCCCGCCTTGGTACCGAGGGCGTCGACCTGCTGATGTCCGACTCGACCAACGCTGAGGTGCCCGGGTTCGTCACCAGCGAACGGGAGATCGGCCCGGTCATCGACGAGGTGATCCGTACCTCGGAGCAGCGGGTCATCGTTGCCAGCTTCGCGTCGCACGTGCACCGCATCCAGCAGGTCATGGATGCGGCGGCCAGACACAATCGCAAGGTCGCCATGGTCGGGCGGTCGATGCTGCGCAACATGGGCGTGGCTCGCGATCTCGGCTACCTCAAGGTGCCGCCGGGGCTGATCGTCGACTCGCGCGACATCGAGGAATGGCCGCCGGAGGACGTGGTGCTCGTCTGCACGGGTTCGCAGGGCGAGCCGATGGCGGCGCTGTCGAGGATGGCCAACCGGGATCACCCGATTCGCATCGCCGAGGGTGACACCGTACTGCTGGCGTCGTCGCTGGTGCCGGGCAACGAGACCGCCGTCAACAAGGTGATCAACGGGCTCACTCGCTGGGGTGCCCGAGTCGTACACAAGGGCAACGCCAAGGTGCACGTCTCCGGACATGCGGCCGCCGGCGAACTGCTCTACGTGCTGAATCTGACCCGCCCTTCGAACTTCATGCCCGTACACGGCGAATGGCGGCACCTGCGTGCGCACGCCAAGCTCGCCGCGCTCACCGGCGTGCCCGACGATCACATCGTGATCGCGGAGGACGGCGTCGTGGTCGACCTGGTGGACGGCAGAGCCAAGATCGTCGGTGCGGTTCATGCCGGGTACGTCTATGTCGACGGCTCGTCCGTCGGCGAGATCACCGACACCTCCCTGAAGGACCGCAGGATCCTTGGCGACGAGGGCTTCATCTCGGTCGTCGTCGTGGTCGACTCCAGCACCGGCAAACTCACCGGTGGGCCGGAGATCCACGCGCGTGGCTCCGGCATCGACCCGGCCCAGTTCGAGGAGTTCATTCCGCAGATCGAGAAGGCACTCGAGGAGAAGGCCGCCGACGGAGTCGTCGACATGCAGGAGATCCGCCGGGTGGTCCGCCGCACCGTCGGGCGCTGGGTGAGCGACACCTACCGCCGCCGTCCGATGATCATCCCCGTGGTGCTCGAGGTCTGACCTCCATACGGGTACGGCAGGCACGCGTGCCTGCCGTACCTCTGGGAGTCGCGTCGGAGATGACGTCGCGTAGAGGGTGTGGTTTCTCCGCCACTCGGCCCTGATCATTCCTGGTGGAAGCCATGCAGCGAGATCGTGGATCCACCACTCAGCGGCCCCCATTGGTGTTGCCGGATGGCACTACCGGCGCATTGCAGGGGCGTGACTACGACGGCCGTGTCGACGGTGGGGCCACCGGGAGGTGTGTCGCATCGCGCGACTGCGTCACGTGACAGCTGCGTCGCATGGCAGTGGGTTGAACACGGCAGCCGCATCAACGGTGTTTCCACCTCTCTAGCACCTACGGACTCCCTCGACGATCTGTTGGGCGGCTAGCTCAATCGCTGCTTGGTCGGCGGCTATCGAGGTCTCTCGTTGTCGCTGAGTATGTGGCCCCGCCGAATCACAGCGCCCCGAACGTCTGGTGCCCCGAACACCCGGCCTGCCCACACCCCCGGCCTGCCGACGCTCCTGGCCTGCCGACACTTCCGGTGCTCCGTGGACTCCCGCCGACTCTCGGCGCCCCGACATTCGGCGGTCACGCGGACTCCTGGTGCTCCCGTCGGCTGCTGGCGTTCCCGGTGACACCCCGTTTCTTCGTCGTCATTCCTCGGCGTCATCAAGATCGTGCGTCCCACCGACACTCCGCGCCATGCACGTTGTGTGTGTCGGCGGCTCAGGCATCTTTCCGGCGCATTAACCATGCACCGACGAGCAACGGCAGCACCGCGTAGGCGATCAGCACCATGGCCGCGGCGACAGGAGAAAGCAGCGAGCCGTACACCGAGTGCGTGAGATCGTCGCCGGTAATCTCGCGCGGGAGCGCTCCGATCATCAGCGAGCCGAGCCGTTCGCTCCAGGGCTCGGGCAGGTTGCCCACGATTATGGGGATCACGTACACGAGACCCACGAGGATCGTGATCGCTCCCGCCGTGGAGCGTAAGGTGGCGCCAAGTCCCAGCCCGAGCAGCGCGAATACCGCCACTGTAAGGCTTGACGTGATAAGGGTCGGCAGCCTGTCGAGGAAGGGCGTCGTGTAGGAGCCGCCAAAGCGGTCGCCAAGCATCCAACGGGCGGCGACGTATGTCCCGAACACCACCATCGGACCGGTGACCAGACCGAGCAGGCCGACAATCGCGGACTTTCCCGCCAGTACTGGCCAGCGTCTCGGCACGATGGCGAGGCTCGTTCTGATCAGTCCTGTTGTGTATTCGGACGTGATCGTGAGGACGCCGAGGACGCCCATGCAGAGCTGTGGCACCATCAGCACCACTTCCTCCAGGTCCGCGATGGCGGCATGAGCCTGCTGCGCCGGGGTGGCGCTGTCGTACATCCCGACCGCCGCCCAGGCGACCGCTACGCCCAGCAGAATGCCGACCAAGCTGAGCCCCAGCATCAGATAGCTGGAGCGAACAGTGCGGACCTTCAGCCACTCCGATGCCAGCACACTCACGCGTCTCTCCTTCTGAACAGGTAGAACCCCGCCGCGAGTGCGACGATCGCATAGGCGGCGAGCACCACGAGCGCGGCCCAGGGAGGTAGGAAACCGTCGCCCAGCCGCCTGGAAAGCCGTTGGTCGGCTATCTGAGGCACGAGGTTGGGCAACATGAGGGCGGCCACGCGGGTGTTCCACGGGGCTGGCAGGTAATTGGCGATGCCGGGCAGGACGAACAGCAGCGACACGACCGAAACGATCGCCGCCGCCGTGGAGCGAGTGGCTACGCCCAGGCCGAGGCCTACCAATGCGAGCACGGTGACCGACAGCCCGGAGGCGAGCAGCATCGGTAGGTCATTGGCCAGGGAGGACTCGTTGAACTGCAAGTGGCGCTCGCCGGCTATGAGGCGGCTCGTCACGTACGTGAGGACGATGATCGAGTTGGCGGCGACGAAGGTGACGGCGGCGACCACCCCGGCCTTGGCCAGTAATAACGTCCCTCTGTTGGGAACGACGGTGAGGCTTGTGCGGATCATGCCGCTGGCCTGCTCCGCGGTGATGGCCAGCACGCCGAGGACTGCCAGGCTGATCTGGATCAGTGGCAGGAAGCCCTGCTCAGGGGCCGCCGCTCGCAGCGCTCCACGTTCGTCCGCCAGGCCGCTGACGTAGAAAGTCCAGATCATGCCGAGGACCACCGTGAGCGCGGCCACTCCGAGTGCCTGGTAGGTCGAGGTGACCGAGCGCAGCTTCAACCATTCGGAAGACAGGATGGTCCTCATCGTGCGGCTCCGTACTCCACGCTGCTCGCCGTCAGGGCAAGGTAGGCGTCTTCAAGCGACGGGTAGCGCTCGGTGAGCTCTGCCACGGTCGCTTCCATGATCAGCTTGCCTCGGCCGAGGATGATGATGCGCTCGGCCGTCAGCGCCATCTCGCTCATCAGGTGGCTGGAGAGCAAGATGGTCCTGCCCTCCTTGGCCATGGAGCGCATTAAGTCGCGAATCCAGCGCACCCCGTCAGGATCGAGTCCATTGACCGGTTCGTCGAACATCAGCGTGCCCGGGTCGCCGAGCAGGGCAGCCGCGATGCCGAGGCGCTGTTTCATGCCGAGTGAGAAGCCGCCCACCCGCTTGCGTGCCACCCCAGCCAGGCCCACCTGCTCGAGAACCTCGGCCACTCGCGTCGGACCGATGTCATTGGTGCGCGCCAGGCACAGTAGATGGTCGTAGGCCCTACGCCCGCCGTGCACGGCGCTCGCGTCTAGCAGCGCGCCCACCTCACGCATGGGCCTGCTCAGCGAGGTGTATCGTCGCCCGTTGACGAGGGCCTGGCCCGAGGTGGCGGAGTCGAGGCCGAGGATCAAGCGCATCGTGGTGGATTTGCCGGCACCGTTGGGGCCCAGGAATCCGGTCACGTGGCCGGGCTCTATCTTGAAGGACAGATCGTCGACGGCGAGCGTGTCGCCGTAGCGTTTGGTCAGGCGGTTGAGTTCGATCACGCGGTAAAGAATGAGGTACGGCGGGCGCTCGCCACATCGGACCACGGTCCGACCCTCAAGGTCAGACCCCAGTCTGACGTGCAGGCCCACCCTCAACCACTACGGTCAACGCGTGAACGAATCCCCTTCCCTCTTCACCGCTCGCTTGAGCCGTCGCCAGCTGATCGGGCTGGACCTGCTGGCAGGGATGGGCTTCTGCCTCATGTTCCTCACTGCAGTGACGAGTGGCTGGGGCCTGTCGCCATGGGCGAGGCTGGCTCTTCTCCTGGGGCTGGGTTTGCCGCTGGCGGTGCGCAGAGTATGGCCGTTGCCGGTCTTTTGCCTCGTGCTGACGCTCTCCATCGTGGCCGCCGCGACGTTAGGGGTGTCATCCGCTTATATCTCGCCTGCCTACGCGCTCTATATGGTCGCCCTGGCCGATGCCCGAGGGGCGTGGGTTCCGACCTCGGCGATCGGTGTGCTCACTCTGGTCACGCTGGTCGGAATGGTGGTCGCCGGCGGTGTGCCACAGCCGGCGGGCCCTGCGTGGCTGACGAGTCTCGACCAGCCGCTCATCGGCATCGCCGCACTGGGTGGCGCGTGGACGGTCGGGCGAGCCGTACGAGAACGAAGACAGTATGCAGCGCGTGATGCCGAGCGACTGGCTGGACAGGCCGTGACAGAGGAGCGGTTGCGCATCGCCCGTGAGCTGCACGATGTGGTCGCGCACAGCGTGGGATTGATCGCCGTCAAAGCGGGCGTGGCCAATCATGTGATGGCCACCAGACCGGAAGAAGCACATGATGCGTTGCGGGTGATCGAGACCGCCAGCCGGAGCGCGCTCGTCGAGATGCGCCACTTGCTCGGCGTCCTCCGCTCGGACGAGACACCCGACCGTGGCCCCGCACCGGACCTCAGCGGCCTCCCGAGGCTGGCCGAGCAGGCCAGGTTGGCGGGAGTAGAGGTGGAGCTGGACCTCCGGTTGGCGACAGGGGGAGGCCATGGCAGTGGAGACGATGGCGCACCGCATTCGCGGGCTGATCGTGAAGAAAACCAGGGCAATCGTCCAGTCGCGCCTGGTAGCAATCGCGCAGACCGGGACAGCGCGGCAATGGAGGTTGCCGACGTTGCGACCAGGGACGGTGAGGGAGGCCAGGGGCGGGTTGGTGGCCGGACTAATGCCCAGGGTGGGACCGGTCAGGGGGTTCAGGGTGGGGCTGGTCAGGGGGTTCAGGGTGGGGCTGGTCAGGGGGTTCAGGGCGGAACCGGTCAAACGGCCCAAGGCGGGGCCAAACAGAGGACCCAGGACGGGGCCGGCCAGAGGACCCAGGACGGGGCCGGTCAACGAGCCCAAGAGGGGGCCAGCCAACGGCCGCAGGACAGAGCAGCCCAAAGGGTCCATGACAGAGCCAGCCAGAAGGCATGGGACGGAAGCGAGGGAGGCCTAGGTATACGCGGGGGAGAGGATATCTCGCGGCTCGGGATGGGGCTGCCTGAGGGTGTGGAGTTGTCGGTCTACCGGATTGTTCAGGAAGCGCTCACGAACGTGGTGAAGCATGCGGCACCGGCCCGCTGTCGGGTAACGGTGGTGGCCGATGTGATGGAGGTGCGGATCGAGGTGATCGATGACGGTCCTGGCCGTCGCACACTGCCGGTGGAGGGAACGGGACATGGACTGATCGGAATGCGGGAGCGAGTCATGATGTACGACGGAGTGTTCGAGGCCGGACGTCTACCTGGGCGAGGGTTTCGGGTATCGGCCCGGTTGCCTTATGGGGGCACTTCATGATCCGTGTTCTTGTTGCCGATGACCAGGCGCTGCTCAGGGGGAGCTTCAAGGTGTTGGTCGACTCGGAGCCCGATCTGATGGTCGTGGGTGAGGCCGCGACGGGAGCCGAGGCGGTGGCCGTTGCTCTGGAGGAGCGGCCTGATGTGGTCCTCATGGACGTGCGCATGCCAGAAATGGATGGCATCGAGGCCACTAGGCGGATCGGTGACGTGGCTCGGGTCCTGATCGTGACCATGTTCGACCTCGACGCCTACGTTTACGACGCACTCCGTGCTGGAGCCAGCGGGTTCCTGCTCAAGGACACTCCGCCGGCCGATCTGGTCGCCGCCATTCGGGTGGTCGCGGCTGGTGAGGCGTTGCTGGCTCCGAGGGTGACGCGCAGGCTCATCGAGGAGTTCACCCGCACGCCGACGTCGTTACAGGTCAAGGGGCTGCAGGGGGTTACGGAGCGGGAGCGGGAGGTACTCACCCTGATCGCTCGGGGCCTCTCCAACAACGAGATCGCCGCCCATCTTCACCTCAGCCTCGCCACGGTCAAGACCCACATCGGGCGGCTCCTGGCCAAGCTCGACGCTCGGGACCGGGCACAGCTTGTCATCGTGGCGTATGAGAGCGGGCTCGTTTCTGCGGTTCGTTGATCAGAGAGTTGGTTTGTCGGTCGGTGGGTTAGGAGCGGGCGGCGTCGAGGGTGTTGATCGGTGGGTTAGGAGCGGGCGGCGTCGAGGGTGTTGATCGGTGGGTTAGGAGCGGGCGGCGCCGTGGGTGTTGGTCGGTGGCTAGGGAGTGCAGGTGGCGCGGAGGGTGTTATGGGTCTCGATCGGTGGGCGTCGCGGAAGGGTTTCTGGGTGCTCATGTTGTCGGTGGGCTAGGGAGTGCCTGGGCTGGGCTATGACTGGGTGGGCATGGGCTCGGGCCGGAAGGTCCAGGGGTATTGGCCGGCGGGCTAGGGGCTGCGGGTGAGGTGACGGGCCGTGGTCGGAGTGAAGGGCCGTGGTCGAGATGTAAGGACGGGCCGTGGGTGTTGGTGGTCGGGGGGAAAGTGAGTGAGGCCGGGGACGGAGCGCTGGGGCGCTGTGCGGTGTTGGTCAGCGGTGCGGTGCGGTGCGGCGTGTTGGTCAGCGGTGCGGCGCTGGGTTAGGGAGCGTGGTGCGTTGGGGGATGTTGGTCGGTGGTTTGGGGAGCGCAGTATCTGAGGGATGGTCCGGTAGCGTCCCTGGAGTGACCGATGTGAGGATTGTCTTCCGGAAGTACGGCGGGGCGTTGCACTGGAACCATTCCGCGAAGGTGCTCGGCGAGGATGAGCACGGGGTGTGGGTCGCGGTGCCGGGCGGGACGGTTGCTCGTAAAGGGGAGGGGCCGCCGGTTGTGTGGGAGACCACGGCCATCATGTTGTTCCCGCGCGACGGGTGGTGGACGGCGTCCTTCAACTCGCCGCCGCATCGGGCTGAGGTGTACGTGGACATCACCACCGTTCCCGAGTGGCGTGATGGCGAGGTGACCATGCTCGACTTGGACCTCGACGTGATCAGGATGCGTGACGGGCGGTTGATCCTGGACGATGAGGACGAGTTCGCCGAGCACCAGGTGTTGCTGGGATATCCGCAACAGATGATCGACCGGGCCGAGGAGACGGCCAGGTGGTTGATGGACGCGGTGGGCGAGCGGCAGGGGCCGTTCGGGGGTGCGCATTCGAGGTGGCTTGATCAAGTGGGAGGTAGCGACGCCACTTGATCAAGTGGGTGGCAGCCATGCCACTTGATCAAGTCGGTGGCAGCCATGCCACTTGATCAAGGAGGTGGCGGACACTCACTGATCAAGAGGGTGGCGGCGACACGAGCGGCGCGGTGGGCGTCAGCGGATGAGGCGTAGGGCTTCGGCCATGGCAGCCAGACGGCGGGGGGAGGCGAGACCGGCGTGGTAGAGGTGGAAGTCCGTGGCGCCTGCCTTGGCGTACGTTCTGAGCTGTTCGGCGAGCGCGTGGCCGTCGGCGGGGCGTGGGGGAAGGGCCAGGACATATGCGCCCACTCGCTGGCCGGGGCCGCAGAGTTCGCCGAGTCTGGCCAAACGGGCGGCATCCGAAGTCGGGTCGCCCCAGCAGTTGCCCACCAGCACTTCCACTCCGGGCTCACCGGCGGGGAGGGCGGCGAACGAGCTGGCAGCCCAGGGGTCGGGGTTGGCGTGCAGGGTGATGGGTACGTTCGGCGCGGTCTCGCGGGCCACGGTGATGAGGCGGGCGCGCAGTGATGCCGACAACTCAACGCGTACGTCTCGGACATCGTTGGCGAGTGGGCCGAGGGCTGCTTCCACAGTTCCCGGAGACGATGGCGAGCCGGAAGCCGACGACGCAGCCCCTGGTGAGGCGGCAGTTGGCGATGCGGCTGCTGACGAGCCAGAAACCGGCGACGCAGTTGCGTGCGCGGCGGCAGACGGCAATGCAGGTGCAGGTGCTGGTGAGGCGGCAAACGGTGCGGAAGCGGTCGGGGCGGGAGATGCCTGGTCGGGCCTGCTCGACGCGGGAGAGGTTACGGCTCTAGCGGGAGGGCCGTCGATGGCCGCGCGTACGTGTTCTCTGGTGCCCTCTGGGTAGCGGGGAGCGCAGGCCGTACAGAAGCAGAGCGTCAGCAGGTCACTGTGTACGGACGTCCAATCGGCGCCGGCCGTCTTCTCGTGCACGCTCTGATGCCCGAAGCCCATAGGTCCGCACGCCTCGAGGATGAGCCCATCCGGTTCGCCGAGGGTCAGGATTTCGCTGACCAGACGTTCGCAGTACTCGATCACGTCCTCGAAGGCCGGACACAGCGCATATGGATAGGGATCACCGAATGCGTTACGTACCACCAGGTCAGGGTGCATGCCGCCCAGGAAGGAGTTGTGTGTCAACACCGTCCACGCGTGTACCTGCAGTCCGACGGCCTTCAGGGAGTCCCGTGCCTGCAGGTAGGCGTCCGTGGGTGTCCAGGTTGGGGAGGCCGGTGTCAGGCGTCCCCAGGAGGAGGGCCGTACTGGCAGGTAGAAAGCCGATTGTGGGACATCCAGCACCCGGTGGGCGGGGTGATACGGCGTTGCCGCGCGGGTGGAGTGATAGCTGGCCGCCAACGCGACGGCCTCGACGCCCAGCTCCGCGAGGCGCGAAGGGGCCGACGGGTCGCCGACGATGTCCCAGGGGTAGGCGTAGGCCACGTTCACCAGCGCGGTCTCCTCGCAGAGAAAGCAGGCTCGAAGCGCTGCATATAGGTGGTGTCGTCGCGTTCGGTGATTCCGCACGCGAGATATTGCTCATGCATCACGGCCAGGGCGTCCCGGTCCAGTTCGATGCCAAGGCCGGGCCCGTCGGGCACGGGTACGGCGCCGTCGACGAACCGCAACGCGCCACGCGCGACTACGTCCTGCCCGTTCTGCCATGGTGTGTGAGTGTCGCAGGCGTGGGTGAGGTTCGGCGTGGCGGCGGCCAGGTGGGTCATCGCGGCCAGGCTGATCCCAAGGTGCGAGTTGGAGTGCATGGACAGCTCCAGCCCGAACGTGTCACACAGTGCGGCGATATGCGAGGAACGTACGAGTCCGCCCCAGTAATGGTGATCGAGCAGCAGCACTCCGATCGCCTGCGTGGCGATGGCGGGCGGAAGGTGCTCGGGCGTCACCACGCACATGTTGGTGGCCAGCGGCATCGGGACCTCGCCGGCGACCTTCGACATCCCGGGGATTCCGGGCGTGGGGTCCTCCAGATACTGCAAGCTGCCTTCGAGCGCTTGTCCTACCTGGATCGAGGTCTCGACGGTCCAAGCGGCGTTCGGGTCGAGGCGGAGGGGCACGCCGGGGAAGGCATCCCGCAGGGCTATGATCGCCTCGACTTCTTCCTGAGGCGCGTACACGCCGCCTTTGAGTTTGATCGACGCGAATCCGTACTCCTTGATCAGCATCGATGCCTGCTCGACCAGCCCCGCCGGGTCGAGCGCCGCTCCGAACCTGTCGGGCTCGCCGCCCGGATGGCCCGCCCATTTGTAGAAGAGATAAGCGCTGTACGGAACGGCGTCGCGGACCCGGCCGCCCAGCAGATCGACGACGGGCACGCCCGCTGCCTTGCCGCGAATGTCCAGACAAGCCACCTCGAAGGCCGCGAACACCCGATCGATGCTCTTCTCCTGGGTCGCGGCCCCGGTCAAGCCGTGCATATCGGTCACTACGTCGCCGACGAGCGCGCTGATCCTGGCATACATCTCATTCGTGGCATGCACCTCCACGCCGACCAGCGCCTCGGCGCATTCGCGTACCTTGGTGAGGTGCCCCAGGTCGCCGTACGTCTCGCCGAGGCCGCTCAGCCCCTCGTCGGTGATCACCTCGACGATCGTCCGCAGCGCCCAGGGTTCGTGCACGCCGGCGGCGTTCAACAGCGGCGGATCCTTGAAGGCTACGGGGGTGACGTGGATCTGCCTGATGATCATATGACCGCCGTCCATATATGTGAACAAGTGCCAGGTTTGTGGACAGGTTGTCGCAACTGTAAGAATCAATATGAAGAAGTGTCAAGACTCCGAAGGGCCATTCGATGATCTACGGACACAACCCCAGGACCGGCGAGACCGTGGGCAGCGCCCTGCCTGAAACCGACCGCGCCGGGGTCGACATGGTTGTTTCCGCCGCGGCCGCCGCAGGTGCGGCCTGGCGGGCGACCCCCGCCGCCGAGCGAGCCGAAGCGTTGGAAGCCGTTGCCGACGCGCTGGCCGCGAAGGTGGACGAGCTGTGGCAGACCGCCGACAGTGAGACCGCGCTGGGAGAGGTACGGCTGCGCGGCGAGGTCGCTCGTACGGCCGGCCAGTTCCGGCTTTTCGCCCAGGTGATCAGGGATGGGGGCTATCTCGACGCCATCGTCGACCACGCCGACCCATCGGCCGCCCCGCCCAGGCCCGACGTGCGCCGGATGAAGCAGCCGCTGGCCGGCGTGGTCGCGGTGTTCGCGGCGAGCAACTTCCCGTTCGCGTTCTCCGTGGCGGGTGGCGACACCGCTTCGGCGCTGGCCGCCGGCTGCGCGGTCGTGGTGAAGGCGCATCCCGGCCACCCCAACACGTCCGAGCAGGTCGCTCGCATCGTCCGCAAGGCACTGCCGTACCCCGATCTGCTGGGACTTGTGCAGGGCATGCAGGCGGGTGCCGACCTGGTGCAGCACCCGAGCGTGGTGGCGGCGGGGTTCACCGGGTCGATCCCGGGCGGCAAGGCGATCCAGGGGCTGATCGACCAGCGAGAGGTGCCGATCCCGTTCTTCGGAGAGCTGGGCAGCGTCAACCCGGTTGTCGTGTTGCCGTCCGCGCCCGTGGCGGAGGTGGCCACCGGGTTCGCTACGTCGCTGACGATGGGGGTCGGGCAGTTCTGTACGAATCCCGGGCTGATGTTCGTGCCCGAGGGCGATGAGCTGCGCAAGGCGCTGGCCGAGGCCGTAGAGGGCACCACCGGTGGGCCGATGCTGGGCGAGCGGATCAGAGACGGCTACCTGGGCGGGCTGCGGCGGCTCGGCGAGCTGCCGGTGCTGGCCGAGGGCAAGGCTGGAGAGGGTAGCTTGGCCGTCACGCCCACGGTGTTCACCACGGATCTCGACTCGTTCGCGGCGAAGTTGCCGGGCATCGGCGAGGAGTGCTTCGGCCCGGCGTCGATCGTCGTGACTTATCGCGAAATTTCGGACCTGCGGGCCGTGCTGGAGCGGCTGGAAGGGTCGCTGACGGCCACCGTGCACGCCACCGACCCCAGCGAGGCCGGCGAAGTCGCCGAGGTGCTCGGGCGTAAGGCCGGGCGGCTGATCTGGAACGGGTGGCCCACCGGGGTGGCGGTGTGCTGGGCGATGCATCACGGCGGCCCGTGGCCGGCTTCGACGTCGGCAGCGCACACGTCGGTTGGCGCGACGGCCATCGACCGGTGGCTGGTGCCGACGGCGTACCAGGACTGGCCGGGTGAGCTGCTTCCAGAGGAGCTCAGGGACGACAACCCGCTGGGTGTCCCGCGACGGGTGGACGGCGCGCTGGGGCGTTAGTTAGGGACGGGTGTGGCAGGGACGCGCCCTGGTATGGGCGCGTCCTGATGTCTGGTGGTGCGGCGGAGGCGGGCCCTGGTATGGGGGTGGAAGGGCGCGTCCTGATGTCTGGTGGTGTGGCGGAGGCGGGCCCTGGTATGGGGGTGGAAAGGCGCGTCCTCATGTCTGGTGTTGCGGCGGAGGCGGCCCCTGGTACGGGAGCGGAAGGGCGTGTCTTGCTGCCTGGTGGTGTGGTGGAGATGGGCTTCGGCACTGGGGTAGAGGGCGCGCCTTGGCGCGTACGGATATTTGGGATGAGGCGGCGTGGGTTGGTTGCGGCGCGGGTGAAGGCAGCCGGGTGAGGCGGCCTCGACCGGTTGTGGGGTGGTGACGGCCTGAACCGGGTCGAGGCAGCCGGTGGAGGCGACGCCCAGAAGTGGTCGCGGGGCTGGGGGAAGAGCTGACTGGATAGGGACTCTTGAAAAGCCTTCGCAAAGGCTGGTCAGGCTCCGGCGATCTCCAAGCCGATGGCCAGGATTCGCTCCAGCTCCCGCAGGTCCTCCGCGGAGGGGTCGACCAGCGGAGCCCGTACGCCACCGACCTCCAGGCCCCGCAACCGGACCCCTGCCTTGACCAGCGAAACCGCATAGCCCGGGACCCGGTCCCGTAGCTCCACCAGCGGCAGGTAGAAGTCGGTGAGGAGTCGTTGCACCAGCACCTCGTCGTCTCCGGTCACCGCCTTGTGGAAGGCCAGCGCGATCTCCGGTGCGAAGGCGAAGACGGCGCTGGAGTACAGCGTCACGCCAAGTCCTCGGTAGGCGGGGACGGTCAGTTCGGCGGTGGGCAGGCCGTTGAAGAAGGTGAACTCCCGGTCCGTAGACCGCCGTACGGTCAGGATGATGCGCTGGAGCAGGTCGAAGTCGCCGAGTCCGTCCTTGAAACCGATGATCTCGGGCAGTTGAGCCAGCTCGGCCACCGCTGAGGGGGAGAAGCGGGCGGTGGCGCGGTGATAGATGATGACGGGCAGCCCACCGGCTGAAGCCACCTCACGCACGTAGCGGACCAGGCCGTCCGGGGGAGCGGTCACCAGGTAGGGGGGCATCAGCAGCAGGCCGTCGGCTCCGTTGTCCGCTGCCGCGCGGGCGAATGCCTTGGCGGTGGGCAGCGGGCCGCCCGCGCCCGAGAAGACCGGGACCCGGCCGCCCGTGGCCCGCACCGACGTGGCCACGACCTTGGTGTAGTCGGCGACGTCGAGTGCGTTGAACTCGCCTGTGCCGCACGCGGTGAACACTCCTCCGGCCCCGGCGGCGACCCCATTGGCGACGTGCTCGGCCATCGTCTCTTGGGCTATGTCGCCGTCAGCGCCATAAGGGGTCACGGGAAAGAAGAGAACACCATCTAGCCGCATCAACAATCCTTCCTAGCGGATGAGCGAATGAGCAGATAAGCGGACGCCGATGAGCTCGGAGTGGATGTGCGAGTGAGGGGATGCGGGTCGGTGGAAGCGGGCGGGCCTGAAGTGGGTGTGCGGGTGGGTGGATGCGCGTCGGTGGAAGCGGGTGAGCCCGAAGGGGATGTCTGGGTGGGTGGATGCGCGTCGGCGGATGCGGGTGAGCCTGAAATGGATGTCCGGGTGAGGGGACGCGGATCAGCGGAAGCGTGGGAGCCCGAAGCGGAAGCGGACGAGCGGGCGCAGGTGAGGGGACGCGGGTCGATGGAAGCGGGTGAGTCCAAAGCGGATGTGCGGGTAAGTGGAAGGGGGTGAGCGCGAAGCGAATGTGTAGTGGATGAACGCGGATCAGCCGAAGCGGGTGGGCTCGAAGCCGAAGCGAGTGAACCCGAAGCGAGTGAACCCGAAGCGGCAGCGGGTGAGCCCGAAGCCGATGTGGATGTGCGAGGGCGCGGATGCGGATGCGGATGCGGGTCGGCGGAAGCGGGTGGCCCGAAGCCGATCAGCGGATGCCCTCCCGGCGAAGCGTGGCAGCCAGCTTGCGCGTATGTCTGGTCACCGCGTCCGTGACCTTCTCGACCTCGTCGGGTGCCAGGCCGGCCGGCATCGAGCAGCTGATCGCGTCCGTCGCCGGGATCCGGTAGTCGACGGCCACCGCCACGCAGGCCACGCCCGGGGTGCCCTGTTCGCGTTCGTAGGCCCAGCCTCGGGTGCGTACCTGGTCCAGTTCCCCGATCAGCTTGGCCGGATCGGTGAAGGTGTGTTCGGTGATCGGCGCCAGCGGGTCCGGCAGCAGGGCCGCGACCTCGTCGTCCGTGAGCTGGGCGAGTAGTACCTGGCCGAGCGCCGTGACGTGGGCGGGCAGCCGACGGCCCACCCTCGGGATCACGTGGTGCGCTTCCCGTGACTCCCTGGTCGCCAGGTAGAGGACGTGCGCCTCGTCGCGGCGGGCGAAATGTGCGGTCTGGCCCGTCTCCGCGCGCAGGTCCTCCAGCGTCTCCTGGGCCAGGGGCAGCGCGGGGTCCTTGTCGAGGTACGCGGTGCCGGTCAGCAGGGCGTGCGGGCCGATGCCGAAGGCCGATCTGGCGGAGTCGGTCTCGACCCAGTTCAGCTCGACCAGGGTGCGCATCAGGGCGTGCAGGGAGCTGCGCGGAAATCCCGTGTGCTGCTGGAGCTCCGACAGTGTCAGGGTCTCGTGGGAGGCGGCCAGGGTCTCGAGGATGCGTACCGTCCGCTCGGCGGACTTGACCAGCTGGGGCTCCATACTCATCCCATCTTGACAGAGGCTTCAGAGTGTCAGCATATGGGATTCCATCCAGATACATGGACAGATACATGGACGCCTAACCCTTGATGGCGCCGCTTGTCAGGCCGCGCATGAACTGCCGCTGGAAGGCCAGGAACGCGATGATCGACGGCAGCAGCGCGAGCAGCGACGCGGCGAGCAGTACGCCGATACCGACCTCCTCGTCGGAGCGGAGGGAGCGCAGCGCGATGGGCAGGGTCCACATGCTCGACTCGGGCGCCACGATCAGCGGGAGCAGATACTGGTCCCAGATCATGGTGAAGCCGAAGACGCCGATGACGCCGAGCGCGGGCCGGCACAGCGGCAGGATGATGCCGAAGAAGATGCGCAGCTCGCCCGCGCCGTCGATGCGCGCGGCCTCCTCCAGTTCGACCGGCACTTCCTTCATGAACTCGGTCATGACCAGGATGGAGAAGCCCCAGGCGCCCACCGGAAGGATCATGCCCGCGTACGTGCCTATGAGATCGGCGTGGATGATGGGCATGTCGGCGAGCACCAGCGAGAGCGGGATCGCGATGATCTCCTCGGGCAGCATCATCGTCGCCAGCATGATCAGCATCACGAACGCCATGCCCCTGAACTTCTTGCGGGCGAGCGCGTAGGCGGCGAAGACGCTGACGAGCATCTGGAGCAGCAGCCCGAACCCGACCACCACGAACGAGTTGAACAGGTAGTGGTAGACGTTCTTGTTGCCGGCCTGGACGAAGTTCTCCAGGGTGAAGTCGTCGGGCCAGAGCGAGAATCTGGTCGGGTCGAGCGTCTTACTGAAGGCGCTGACCAGCAGCCCGACCAGCGGCCCGGTGAAGACGATCACCATGAAGGCGTAGACCAGCACCTTGAGGGTCGTGGCGAGCGGGCCCCGCCTGGACTCCAGGCCGAGAGCGCTGTCGAATCTCATCATGCGTTCTGCCTCCTGCGCATGACCTGGGTCAGCACCGTGAGCAGCAGGGTCACCGCGAACAGCACGATCCCGCCGGCCGACGCGGTGCCCAGGTCACCCTTCTGGAACCCGAGCTTGTAGATCAATGTCATCAGCACTTCGGACGATCCGTTCGGCCCGCCGTTCGTCAGCACGTACACCTCGACGAAGACGCGTATGCCGCGGATGGCGGCGAGGGTGAACAGGATCCAGAACACCGGGCGCAGCGCGGGCAGCGTGATGTGCCGCAGCCGGTGCCAGGTGGTGGCGCCGTCGACGGCGGCGGCCTCGTACAGCGTGCGGTCGACGCCGACCAGGCCCGCCAGGAAGATCATCATGTCGTACGGCGTGCCGCGCCAGATGCTCATGCCCATGATCGACAGCAGCGAGGAGTGCTCGCTGGCCAGGAAGGGCTGCGGATCCAGGGCGATCCAGCCGAGAATGGTGTTGATCATGCCGCTGTCGGCGGGGTGGTACATGATCCGCCAGACCTCGGCCACGGCCGCCATCGTGGTCACCACCGGCAGGAACGCCGCGGTCCTGATGAACCACAGGTAGCGTGCCGGGCCCTCGATGAGCAGCGCGAACAGCAGGCCGAGAATGAGCGAGCCCGCGGTCGTGCCCAGGGCCAGCACGATGCTGTGCCAGATGGCCGAGACGAAGGCGTCGTCGGTCATGATCGTGGCGTAGTTGGCGAAACCCACCCATCGATCACCGACGTAGCGGATCTCGAAGAAGCTCATCCGCAGGCCCTCGAACATGGGGATGAACTTGAAGAACAGGAACAGCAGCAAGGCCGGCGACAGGAACGCCCACGCGATGAGGGTCCCCCGCCGCCGCATCCGCTTGGGACGGCGGCGGGGGGTCTCCGTGCGGCTCCGTGCCTGTGTGAGCGTGGAGGTCATGATGCTTTCTGGGTCTGCAGTTCCTGGGTGAGCTTGGTGCTCAGCGTGTCCATCGCCGTCTTGACGTTGGCTGAGCAGTCGGCCCACACCGTGTTGATGGAGTCGGCGGAGTCCTGGCGGATCGGCGCCCAGTTCGGCACCGGCGGCGCGTAGACCGCGTTGGCGTAGGCCTCCTGGAACACCTTCCAGCGCGGGTCCTGGCGTTCGGCGGCCATGTCGACCTGGGAGTTGACCGGCAGACGGACGATGGCGCCGTTGGCGTCCTTGTTCATGCCGATGCGCTGGCCGTCGGGGGAGACCGCGAACTCGGCGAACTTCTTCTGGCCCTCGACGTTGTCGGAACCGGCCATCTGGTAGACGTTCTCGCCCTCACCGAGGGTGCCGGGGCCGCCCGACGGGCCCTTGGGCACCGGTACGACCTCGATCTTGTCGGTCCCGATGCTCTTGACGAACCTGGCGAGCACGTACGGGCCGACCAGGTAGATGCCGCCCTGCCCCTTCTCGAACACCTCGTGGGTGACGGTCGTGTCGTTGCTGACGGCGCCCGGGTTGACGGTCTTGGCCTTGCAGAACTGGTCCTGCAGGTACTGGACCGCCTCCACGGTCTTGGGGTCGCTCACGAGGGGGCTGAACTTGCCGCCGCCGTTGGCCTTCACGAAGTCGCCGCCGTTGGCGTAGATCAGCGAGGAGGCGTACCAGGAGGCGTAGCCGCGCTTGGTGCCCGCGGGGATCACGAAGCCGGCCGTGTCCTTCTGGCCGTTGCCGTCCGGGTCCTTGTCGGTGAAGGCCGCGGCCAGCTTGGCCAGGTCGTCCCAGGTCTTGGGCGGCTCCATGCCGACCTTCTCGCGCCAGTCCTTGCGGATGATCAGGGCGAAGGCCTGGGCGGAGAACGGCGTGCCGTAGTACTTGCCGTCGGAGCCCTGAGCGGCCTTCCAGGCCTGCTCCGACACCTTGTCACCGCCGGCCAGCTTGGCCTTGTCGACCTCCTGCAGCCAGCCCTGCGTGTGCATGTTGCCGAGTTGGGCCGTGTCGTTGATGACGATGTCAGGTAGCTTCTTCTGAGCTGCCTGCTGTTGAAGCTTCGTCTCGAAGTCGTCGAAGAGCGCGACGACTTTCGTTTTGATACCGCTGGCCTTCGTGAACGCGTCGGCCAGTTTCACGGCCGTTTTCGCGGAGTCGGAATCGGGCGCCTGCCTGATCCAGATCTCCAACGCGTCGTCCGAACTTGATCCCCCGGAGCCGCAGCCTGTCAGCGTTACGGCCAGGGCCGTCGCAATCGCGGCCCCGAGCAGCTGGCGTGACATCAGACCGCCTCCCGTTCACATATATGGACACCTGTCGCAGACGTGGAGCCTGTCCGTGTGAACGTAACGAGTGACGTAGGTCACGGTCAATATTCAGGAATGTGAATTTGGACCAGAGTTGTGTACAACAATGAGCCTTATGCGCATTCTCATGACGGGCGCCGCCGGCAAGGTCGGTACGCTGCTCCGCCCCCGCCTCGCCCGTGACGGCCGCACGCTGCGCCTTTCCGACCTCCACCCGCTGGAGACCGCGCCTGGTGAGGAGATGGTGACAGCCGATCTCGTCGACGAGGCGGCCATGGCCGAGGCGATGAAGGGCGTCGACGCGGTGATCCACCTGGGCGGCCAGAGTCGGGAGCATCCGTGGGCCGACATCGTACGGGCCAACATGGACGGCATGCACGTCCTGCTCGAAGCCGCGCGGCGGGAAGGCGTCGAGCACCTCGTGCTGATGGGCAGCCACCACGCGGCCGGCTTCCACACTCGCCCGGCCGATGGCGCGGAGCTGCCCGACTACGCCTTCCCCCGGCCCGACACCTTCTACGGCGTGAGCAAGGTCGTCATGGAGGCCCTCGGCAGCCTCTACCACGACAGGTTCGGCATGAACGTGACCGTGATCCGGCTGGGCACCTGCAACGAGGCTTCGGGCGACACGCGTGGCCTGGCCACCTGGATCTCCCCTGACGACCTCGCCCGCCTGGTGGAGGCCGCACTGACCGCGCCCGGCTATCACGTCGTCTGGGGGGTCTCCGACAACGCGCGCCGCTGGTGGTCGCTGGAGGAGGCCCGGTCGATCGGGTACGTCTCGCGGGACGACTCGGAGGGCCAGGCCGCCGCGCTGATCGCCGAGCAGGGCGAGCCCGATCTGAGCGAGCCGCTGCACGACCGCGCGGGCGGCGCCTTCACGCTGAAGGACCTCGGAGGCAAGTGGTAGGACGTTTCCCCTGCGTGACGCCCTCATAAGCTGCTGTGCAACCGGTTGTATTCAGTCACCAAACATTCATCCGACCCTTTGCTCTCGACCATTCATTGAACTGGCGAAATATAGATCACGATATATCGATAACGTCTATGTAACGCCTGCAAAGGGTTGACGAAACTTTTGACGCACCTATAGGAAGGCGCTATCCCATCCCGCCGAGCCGGGCCAGCACTGAAACGAGGGGTGCATGAATGTCTGTAACCCCGGACAGCGTGCCATCACGCGCGCAACCGCCCGGTGGGCGTCGCCGCGTCGCGCCCGTTAACGCTCACAAACGGCGTGAGGCCCGCACAGCGTACGTCTTCCTCGCCCCATGGTTCATCGGCCTGTTCGTCATCACGGTCGGCCCGATCCTGGCGTCGCTCTACTTGTCGTTCACCGACTACAACCTGCTCGAAGCGGCCAAGTGGGTCGGGTGGGACAACTACAGCAAGCTTTTCACCGTCGACACGCGGTTCCTCACCTCGCTGAAGGTGACCACGATCTACGTGGTCGTGTCGGTGCCCTTGCAACTGGCCTTCGCGCTCGCCCTGGCCCTGGCGCTCGACCGGGGCCTGCGCGGCCTGTCGTTCTACCGCTCGATCTACTACCTGCCGTCCCTGCTGGGTGGCAGCGTGGCGATCGCCATCCTCTGGCGCAAGCTCTTCGGTAGCGACGGCCTGGTCAACGCCGTGCTGGACGTCTTCGGCATCCAGGGCGCGGGCTGGGTCTCCGACCCCGACACGGCATTGGGGACACTGATCCTCCTGCATGTGTGGACGTTCGGCGCGCCCATGGTGATCTTCCTGGCGGGACTGCGGCAGATTCCGCAGAGCTACTACGAGGCGGCGGCGGTCGACGGGGCGAGCAGGTTGCGGCAGTTCCGCTCGATCACGCTGCCGTTGCTGACGCCGATCATCTTCTTCAACCTCGTGCTCGAAGTGATCAAGTCGTTCCAGTCCTTCACCCAGTCGTTCATCGTCAGCAGCGGCACGGGTGGTCCGGTCGACTCCACGCTCTTCTACACGCTCTACCTGTATCTGAAGGGCTTCAAGAGTTACGAGATGGGCTACGCGGCCGCCATGGCCTGGGTCCTCCTGCTCATCATCGCCGGCCTGACCGGCGTGAATTTCCTCGCGTCGAAGTATTGGGTCTTCTATGGCGACACGAAGTAAGCCGCTGCCGCTGCTGTTCCGCCCGCTTCCGCGGGGCAGCCGCGTCTTCAAGCACATCCTGCTGATCGGCTTCGGCCTGGTCATGCTCTATCCGCTGCTCTGGATGGTGTCCAGCTCGCTGAAGCCGGAGGATCTGATCTTCCGCGAGCCGGGCCTGTGGCCGAGCACCTTCACGCTGGAGAATTACAGCGAGGGCTGGAACGCCCTCAAGCACTCCTTCGGCTACTACCTGTGGAACTCCGCCGTCCTTACGGGCTTGACCGTGGTGGCGAATCTGGTCGCCTGCTCGCTGGCCGCGTACGCCTTCGCCCGGCTGGACTTCCCGCTGAAGAAGCTCTGGTTCGCGGTCATGCTCGGTTCGATCATGCTGCCGTACCACGTGACGGTCGTGCCGCAGTACATCGTGTTCTCCAAGCTCGACTGGATCAACACGATCTGGCCGCTGATCGTGCCCAAGTTCCTGGCCACGGACGCGTTCTTCATCTTCCTGATGGTCCAGTTCATCCGGACGCTGCCGAGGGAGCTGGACGAGGCCGCGGCCATCGACGGCGCGGGTTACTGGCGGGTCTTTCTCCAGGTGATCCTTCCGCTCTGCACCCCGGCGCTCGCGACGACCGGCATCTTCACTTTTATCTGGACGTGGAACGACTTCTTCAGTCAGAACCTTTACCTGACAAACTCGGACAATCTCACAGTGGCCGTTGCACTCCGCTCCTTCCTAGACTCCAGTGGCGAGTCGTCGTGGGGCCCCATGTTCGCGATGTCGATCGTGTCATTGGGGCCGATCTTCGGCTTCTTCCTTGCCGGTCAGAAATATCTGATTCGTGGTGTAGCGACCACCGGACTGAAGTAACACCCCCCGCAACTCTTCACCAGGAGGTAGAGCTGTGAAGCCTAGGATGATGTGGACGGTCGCCCTGCTGTCGGCGGCCGTCATGACGGCCGCCGCAGGCTGTGGCGGCGGTAGTGGCGACAAGGCGAGCGGCGACAAGATCCATCTTCGCTTCTCCTATTGGGGCAGCGACGCGCGGCAGAAGCTCACCGAACAGGTCATCAAGAAGTTCGAGGAGAAGAACCCGACCATCGACGTCGAGGGCGACTTCTCCAACTGGGAGAGCTACTACGAGAAGCTGGCCACCAAGGTGGCGGCCAACGACTCGCCCGACGTCATCAGCATCGAGATCCGCGGCCTGAGCGAGTACGCCGGCCGCAACGCCCTGGCCGACCTGGCGGGCAAGGTCACCACGGGCGACCTCGACCAGCAGGTGCTCACCAGCGGCCAGGTCGACGGCAAGCAGTACGCCATCCCGAGCGGCGTCAACACCTTCTCGATGCTGGTCAACAAGTCGGCGCTGGACAAGGCCAAGCAGAAGCTGCCCGACGACAAGTCCTGGACCTGGGACGACTGGATCAACCTGGCCAAGCAGATCTCCGCGGCCAGCAACGGGGTCAACGGAGCCGAGTACAACTACAACCCCGCCTGGCTGCAGATCTTCGCGGCCCAGCGCGGCGAGAAGTTCTACGACGGCAACAAGATCGGGGTGACGCCCGAGACGCTCAAGGCGTGGTGGGGCATCCACCAGCAGCTCATCCAGACCAAGGGCTCCGCCGACGCCGCCAAGAGCGCCGAACTGATCTCCGTGGGCCCCGAGCAGTCGCTCCTGGCCACCAACGCGGGCGCGATGGGCATGTGGTGGAGCAACCAGCTCAACGCCCTGTCCAAGGCGTCGGGCCAGGAGCTGACCCTGATGCGGATGCCCAAGACGGCGGGTGCGACCACCGGCGGCATGTTCCTGCAGCCGTCGATGTTCTACACGGCCTCCGCCAAGTCAGACCACCCCGCGGAAGCCGGCAAGTTCATCGACTTCCTGGTCAACGACCCGGACGCGGCCTCGATCCTGCTGAGTGACCGTGGCCTGCCGACCAACGCCAAGGTGCTCGCCGCCGTGAAGGGCAAGCTGCCGGCCGTCGACCAGAAGACGCTGACCTTCATCGACGCGGTCAAGGGCGAGCTGAGCCCGATCGTCGCCCCGCCGAAGGGCGCGCTGCAGATGGAGGACATCCTCAAGCGCAACAGCGAAGAGGTCCTCTTCGGCAAGACGACACCGGACGCCGGCGCGCAGAAGTTCCTGACCGAAGCCAACGCGGCCATCGCCGGCTGAGGTCTGTTCCAGGCTGGGGGCGCGACAGCCCCCAGCCTCCACTCCACGACTCGGGGAGAGAAGTTGAGCACCAGGTACGCCTTCGTCGGACTCGGCCATCGCGCCCAGATGTACGTCGACGCCCTGCTGGGTGACTGGCGGGACACCGGTACGATCGTCGGCCTCTGCGACGTCAACCAGACGCGCATGAACTACTACGTCGAGCGCATCGGCGAGCAGGTGCCGTGCTTCGCCCCCGATGAGTTCGGCAAGCTGCTGGAGCTGGCCGACGCGGTCGTGGTCACCACGGTGGACGTGACGCACGCCCGCTACGTCGTCGCCGCCCTCGACGCGGGCCTCGACGTCATCGTGGAGAAGCCGCTCACCATCGACGCCGAGGGCTGCGAGGCCATCGCCGCCGCCGCCGAGCGCAACCCGGGCAAGCTGGTGGTCACCTTCAACTACCGCTACTCGCCGCGCAACTCGGCGGTGAAGAAGCTGATCAGCGAAGGCGCGATCGGCGACGTCACCTCCGTCCACTTCGACTGGGCACTCGACACCATCCACGGCGCCGACTACTTCCGCCGCTGGCACCGCGACAAGGCCAACTCGGGCAGCCTGCTGGTACACAAGTCCACCCACCACTTCGACCTGGTCAACTGGTGGCTGGCGGCGGCGCCCGAGCTCGTCTTCGCCCAGACCGACCTGCGCTTCTACGGCCAGGCCCTGCCCAGGGGCCCGCGCCCCGCCCGTGGCCAGGGCGCGCCCGGCCTCGGCACCGACCCGTTCATCCTCGACATCTCCACCGACGAGCGGCTCAAGCGCCTCTATCTGGATGCCGAGCACGAGGACGGCTACATCCGCGACCAGGACGTCTTCGGACCGGGCGTGACGATCGACGACAACATGTCGGTCCTGGTCCGCTACGCCAACCGGGCCATGCTCACGTACTCGCTCACCGCGCACGCCCCGTACGAGGGCTACCGCGTGGTCTTCAACGGTACGGAGGGCCGGATCGAACTGGAGGTCATCGAGCGGCCCTGGACCCCGGAGCAGGCCGCGATCGACCCGAGCGCCGCGGGCAAGGAGCACATGGCCGGCGCCGGGGAGAAGCTCATCCTGCACCGGCACTGGCAGGAGCCGGAGGAGATCACCATCGAACAGGGCGAAGGCGGTCACGGCGGCGGCGACCGGCTGCTGCTCGACGACGTCTTCCGCGGCCCCGGCGACGACCCGCTCGGGCGCCCGGCGGGTTACCGCGACGGCATTCGCAGCGTGCTGGTCGGTGTGGCCGCCACCCGCTCGGCCAGCACCGGCACGCCCGTCCGCCTGGCCGCCGACGGCACCCGCCTCATCGGCGCCTGACCGATGCGTGAGGTACGCCATCTCTCCGGGCTGACCGATGCGTGAGCTGCGGCACCTCGGGCCGTTCTCCGGGCTGGCCGAGCTCGCGGAGCGCCGGTACGGCCTGTTCCCTGAGGCCGCGCCCGGCCCCGCGCTCAGGAAGGCCGCCCGCGAGGCCATCGGGACGCTCGACCTCGCCGCAGGAGACGTGCGGGTCGAGCGCTCCTGGACGACGCCGGACCTCAGCGGCGAGGAGCTCTCCTGGTCGGTGGGGTTCGGCCCGCGTACCCACGCCTACCTGCTCAAGCCCCGCGACGCGGAAGGACCGCTGCCCGGCGTGCTCGCGCTGCACTGCCACGCGGGCATGAAGTGGGCGGGCAAGGAGAAGATCGCGGACGGCCCCGAGCCGCCCTCGCCCGAGGTGCTGCGGCTGCGCGAGCAGCTCTACGGCGGCCGGGCCTACGCGAGCGAGCTGGCCAGGCGGGGCTTCGCCGTACTCGTCCCCGACGTGATCGGCTGGGGCAGCCGCCGCTTCGACCGGGCGGACATGCCCGAGCGCGTGCTCGCCCAGGCGAACGACCCCGGCATGTCCGAGGCGGACAGCTACGACGTCGCGGCCGGGCACCACGAGCATGTGCTGGAGAAGTACTGCACCCTGCTCGGCACCTCGCTGGCCGGCGTGGTGGCGGGCGAGGACCTGGCCGCCGCGGCCTACCTGCGCTCGCGTCCCGACATCGGGCGGATCGGCTGTGTGGGGCTGTCAGGCGGCGGTCTGCGCGCGGCGCTGCTCGGCGCGTTCGACACCGGCATCGACGCGGTCGCCGTCGCCGCGATGGTCTCCACCTACCGCGAGGTCCTGGACGGCTACGTCGCCGGGCACACCTGGATGTTCTTCCCGCCCGGACTGTCGCGCGTCTGCGACTGGCCGGCGCTGGTCGCCGCCCGCGCGCCCGAACCGCTCCTGGTCATGTACGGCGAGCGCGACCAGCTGTTCCCGCCGGCCGGGATGCGCGCGGCGCACGAGGCCATCGCGCGCCACCACCCGGACGGCGGTTACGAGGGGGTCTTCTTCGACGCCCCGCACGTCTTCGACGTCCCCATGCAGGAGCACGCCTTCACCTGGCTAGAGCGCCACCTCGGCGGCTAGCCCGGCCGCCTCGGCGGCGGTCAGGCGCCCGTCGGCCACGACCACGGACACGCCCCGGGTCAGCTCGTCCTCGAAGACCAGCGGCGTGTCCCAGGCCAGCGCGGTGCCCACACCGGGATACTGCGCCACCCTGACGAACCACGGATCGTCCCCCGCCCGGACGAACACCAGCGTCCAGTCCTCGCCCGCCAGCGCCAGCCAGGGCGCCCGGGAGCCGTGGACCCGCTCCTCGCCGTCCTCCGACGAGGTGAACACCCGCAACCCCCGCGACCCCGCCGGCGCCCGCCAGAAGAAGCCGCCATAGCCCGCCCCGGCCCGGCCCTTGGTGGCCGAGCTCTGGATCGTCAGCGGCGCGCCCGTGAGGTTGTGCAACGTGAAGCCGAAGTCCAGCGCCCAGCCCCGCGACAGCGGGACGGCCCGCACGGTCCGCTCCTCACGCACCACCGGCTCCTCGCCCGGCCGCTGCCACAGCAGGGTCTCGGCGAAGCCCGAGGAGTCGCGCCCGGTGAAGGACACATGCCGCTGGATCCCGTGGTCGTCCAGCCACTGAGGCCCCTGGTCCTTGACGAACGTCCGGCCGCCCCAGAAGTTGCGCCCGCCGACATCGGTCACGGCCACCCCGGCGCCGAGGTGGTGCGGATGGTCAGGCGGCTGCACCTCGGTCACCACCGTGCCGTCCAGCGTGCGGACCGGGTGGAGATAGGGCCGCGGAGCCGCGCTGAACGGCAGGTCGGGCCGGGTGACGTACTCGGCCACCACCTGGTCGGCCACCATCAGCGGCACGGCCCAGCTCACGCCCAGCTCCGAGAAGAGCTCCAGCCGCTCCGCGCAGGACTCGACCACCTGGGCGATGCCGGGCAGCACCGGCCCGTCGCCGGACAGGTCCTGGTGGTCCTGGGCGATCGGCAGCGGATCGGGCGCGACCCTGATGGCATCCAGGACCTCCATGAACGCCCCGGTCCGGTGGATCGGCACGATCAGATCGGCTCCGGAGCGTACGTGCTCGACGAGGTTCTCCAGCAGGTCGGCACGGGGGAAGCGGCGCACGGGGCCGTCGCCGACGCGGACCTCGTCCACCGTGTACGTGAACGTGATCGTGCCCCGTTCACCGTGGACGACCACGTACGGCTCGTCGCGGCCGGTGGCGCAGAGCGTCACGGCGGCCACGATCGGCGGCCCGTCCGCCAGGTGGATGCGGATGGCCGAGGTGTCGTCCGACTCGATGGCGTTGGCGTGGAACAGCTCCGCCTCGACCGAGGTGACCGCGCCGCGCTCCTCGGCGCCCGCGACGGCGAGCGCGGTGGCGACGGCGTGCGCGAACGGGTTGGTCAACGCGCCGTCCACGATGTCCACGCCGTCGAGCCGGCGCCGCCCCGACCAGGAGCTGCGGGTGAAGTAGGAGGCGGGCCGCGGCCACGCCCCCGCCACCCCGATACCGGTGACGCGGCCGATCGTGTCCTCGGCGATCAGCCGCCGCACCTCCGGCAGGGCCGCCGACGCGAGGCTCTGGAAGCCCACCTGGCAGGCGAGACCGGCCTCGGCGGCGGCCTGCTCCATGCGCTCGAAGTCGGCGAGCGTGGCCGCCGTGGGCTTCTCCACCAGCACGTGCGCGCCGGCGGCCAGTGCCGCCAGCGTCAGGTCCGCGTGCGTCGGGATCGGGGTCGCCAGGATGGCGATCTTCGCGCCGGTCCGCTTGATCAGCTCGGGCAGGTCGGTGGAGAACTCCGGCGTGCCGAGCCCGTCGAGGTCTTCGGGGGAGACCGGCCGCACGTCGCAGACGCCCGCCAGCTCGATCTGACCGGCCAGCCGCCGCAGCCGGTTGAGGTAGTGGGCGCCGAACCCGTGCGCTCCGGCGAGTACGACCCGCATGCTCATCTCCAGTGGAGGCCGAGCCCCCGGTGCTCACCGACGCGCACCTTCGCGTCGTCCACGTGGACGGGATACGGCTCGGCCAGCAGGCCCAGCGCGGCGAACGAGGCGTCCTCGACCTCCTCGGCCATGCACGGCAGCGGCAGCGCCAGCGCGAGCTGCGCCGACAGGTCGGGCAGCAGATGCGGATAGACCGGTACGTCGAAGGTCCTGGCCAGCTCGGTGATGCGCAAGAACGGGGTGATTCCGCCAACCCTGACCACATTGGGCTGCACGATGTCGCAGGCCCCGGCCGTCAGCAGGTCGCGGAAGCCGTAGACGGTGTAGACGTTCTCGCCGACCGCGATGGGCACGTCCACGGACCGCCGCAGCTCCACGTGCGCGGCGACGTCGTCGGCGGGCAGCGGCTCCTCCAGCCAGTGCAGGTCGTACGGGGCCAGCGCCGCGACGGCGCGCCGGGCCCGGTGCAGGTCCCAGCGCTGGTTGGCGTCGATCATCAGCAGCGTGCCGGGGCCGACGACCTCGCGGACCGCGGCCACCCGCTCGACGTCCTCGGCGAGGTCGGGCCGGCCCACCTTCATCTTGACCCCGGGATAGCCCGCGGCCTTCCACCGGCCGGCCTGGGCGACCAGCTCCTCCAGCGAGTAGTGCAGGTTCACGCCGCTGCCGTAGACCGGCACCGTGTCCCGGCGCCGCCCCAGCACGTCGGCCAGGCCGCGCTCGCCGCAGCGCAGATCCCACAGCGCCAGGTCGACCCCGGCCAGCGCGACGGTGGTGATCCCGCCGGGCCCGGCCTCGCGCAGGTGCCGCCAGAGCCGGTCCCACACCACCTCAGGATGCGGGTCCAGGCCGATGACGGCCTCGCGGATGTCGTTCTCCAGCAGCGCCTGTACGGCCCGCGCCCCGATCTGCGGCGTCCAGGAGAAACCGGTGCCCGTCCGGCCGTCGTCGAGTGTGAGCTCCACGACCATGACGTGGTTGACGGGCACGTCCGGCCCCCACGGCCTGGACAGCTCGGCGGTGTGAGCGCTCACTTTCAGGTCACGGATCATGAGACGCCTGCCAGCGACCGCCCGTGTTCGATCAGGGCCTTCAGCTCGGCCACGTGCTCGGGCGAGGCGTCGACCAGGGGCGGGCGTACCGGGCCCGCGTCCAGGCCGCCGAGCCGTACACCGGCCTTGACCAGGGAGACGGCGTAGCCGGGGACCTTGGAGCGCAGCCGTACGAGCGGCTCGTAGAACTCGGTGAGCAGGTGGTCGGCGCCGTTCAGGAACGCGGTGGCGATCTCCGGTGCGAAGGCGAAGACGGCGGAGGAGTAGAGCTCCACGCCGATGCCCCGGTAGGCGCCCATCGTCAGCTCGGCCGTGGGCAGCCCGTTGAAGAACCTGAACTCCTCGCCGATCTCCCTGCGCACCGCCAGCACCGTGCGCTGGATGAGGTCGATGTCGCCCAGGCCGTCCTTGAGACCGATCACGCCCGGGATCCTGGCCAGTTCCACGACCTGCTCGGGGGTGGGCGCCACCGCGTCGCGCTGGTAGATGATGACCGGCAGGATCGCGGCGACCGCGCGTACGTAGGCGGTGAAGCCTTCGTTGGGGCCCTTGGCCAGGTAAGGCGGCATGAGCAGCAGGCCGTCGGCGCCCGCCTCGCGGGCCGCGCGGGCCTGGGCGAGCGCCGACCCGAGCGGGCCGCCGGCGCCCGCGAACACCGGCACCTGGCCGGCCGTGGTCTCGACGGCCACCCGGACGGTCGCGGCGTGCTCCGCCTCCGACAGCGCGGGGAACTCACCCGTGCCGCAGGCCGCGAACACCGCGCCGGGCCGGTGCTGGAGCCCGCGCCTGATGTGCTCGGCCAGCACCTCCTCGGCCAGCCCGTGGTCGGGGTCGAAGGGGGTCACGGGGAAGAAGAGGACTCCGCTGAGGTTCATCCGGTCTCCAGTTCGGTGTGCCACGATCTCTTGGGCGTCCAGCCCAGCATCCGCCCGGCCTTGGCGGAGGTGAAGGCGGGAGCGGTCCCGGTGAGGTTCGCGGCCGCGGCGGCGGTCGAGGGGATGACGGCGGGGAGCAGCTCCGCCAGCGGCTCGCGGGCCAGCGCGTCGGCCGCCCCCGCGAAGAACACCTCGCCGTTGGGCAGGTCGGGCAGGCGTTCGAGGAGCACCGAGATCAGGTCGGAGGCGTCCCTGGCGTCGAGGTAGTTGAACAGCGAGGCCCCGGCGATGTCCGGCCGGTCCAGCCGTTCGACGATCGTGTGGCCCGACTGGGTGGGCGCGCCCGCCCACTCCTCGGGAGCCACCACGAAGCACGGCCGCACCGCCGCGAACCGCGTCTCCGAGCCGCGCGCGAACGACGCCATCGTCTGCTCGGCCACGACCTTGGACAGGTTGTAGGCGTTCCACGGCGCGACGGGGTGCTCCTCGTCGATGGGCAGATAACTGGGCGTCCAGCCGCCGGGCGCGCCGTAGCCGATGACGGTCGGGCTGCTGGCCACGATCACCTTGCCGACCCCGGTGTTGCTCGCGGCCGCGCACATGTTGAAGGCGAGCTGGGTGTTGGTACGGAAGGTCAGCCCGTCGGTACGGCTGAACGGGGTCGCGATCGCGGCCAGGTGGATCACCGCGTCGGGCCGGAAGCGGGCCATGACGTCATACGCCTCGCCCAGGTTCGTCAGGTCGGCGGGCAGGGTGACCGCGGCCTCGCGGGGAGTGCCCGGGGTGACGTCGATGCCGATCACCTCGTGACCGGCCTGAGCCAATGAGGCGACCACGCTGCGCCCTAGCCGGCCGGCGCTGCCGGTCACCAGTGTTCGTGTCATCGGTCGTTCACCACTCCTGCTTGGGATACGGCAACCGGTTGCAGAAAGTATCGAGCCGGGGCCGGGAGAACGTCAAGCGGCCCGGCCTTCTCTCGCCAGTCGGTCTGGCCATATGAAGAGATATGGTGGGGATTTAGGTGAAAAATCCGGCGGGGATGGCTGATTGACAGTGATACAAACGATTGCACTAAAGTACTAGGTACGGTCGGAGGAGGCCAAGCGTGGCGGTGACGATTCGTGACGTGGCTGAAGCGTCGGGCGTGCATGTTTCCACGGTGTCCCGGGCGTTCTCCGCGCCCCACCTGGTCAACCCCGAGACGCGCACCCGCGTGCTCGCCATCGCCGAGGATCTCGGCTACCGGCCCAACCGCGCCGCGCGGGCGCTGACCACCGGCCGCACCCACAACATCGGCCTCATCGTGGCCGACATCGCCAATCCCTTCTTCCCTCCGCTGATCAAGGCCGCTCAGGCGCAGGCCAGGCTCCGCGACTACCACGTGTTCGTCGCCGACACCGACGAGGACCCGCAGGTGGAGGAGGATCTGATCCAGACCCTCACCAAGCAGGTCGACGGCGTGCTGCTGTGCAGCCCGCGCCTGACGAACCGGACGATAGAGCGGCTGCGCGAGGAGGTGCCGTTCGTCGTGGTCAACCGCCGGGCCAAGGGCATGCCGACCGTGCTCATGGACGTGGGCCGGGGAGCCAGGCAGGCCGTCGAGCACCTCACCGCGCTCGGGCACCGGCGCATCGCGCTGGTCACCGGGCCCAGCGGGTCGTGGACCAGCAAGGAGATGCAGGAGGCGGCCGCCGCGATGAACGACGTGGACGTCGTCTTCCTCGGCCCCAACCCGCCGACGGAGCTGGGCGGCCTGGCCGCGGCCACCGACGTCATCGCCTCGGGCGCGACGGGCGTGCTGGCCTACAACGACCTGGTCGCCATCGGCCTCATCGAGGGGCTGGCCGAGCGGGGCAAGAGCGTCCCCGGAGACGTCAGCGTGATCGGCGTGGACGACATCGTGCCGGGCCGGCTGAGCCGCCCGAAGCTGACCACGATCGCCATGCCCACCGCCGCCGCCGGCCGCATCGCCGTAGACCTGCTGCTCCAGTCGGTCGATTCGGCGGCCACCGCCGCCGCCACGATGCTGGAGACGGCCCTGATCGTCCGCGAGTCCACGGGAAAGGCACACAGATGATGTTCGGAACGCTGCCGTCGGGTGAAGAGGTCGAGCGCGTCGAGCTGTCCTCGGGACGGCTGCGCGCGAGCGTGCTCACGTACGGCGCCATCCTGCAGTCGCTGGAGGTGTCCGGCGTCAACGTGGTGCTCGGACTGCCCACGCTGGAGGACTACCTGACCCGCAGCCGCTACTTCGGCGCCGTCGTCGGCAGATACGGCAACCGCGTCGCGGGCGGCCGCTTCACCCTCGACGGGGTCGAACACCGCCTGCCGCTCAACAACGGGCCCAACAGCCTGCACGGCGGCAACCGCGGCTTCGACCGCAAGGTGTGGACGATCTCCGAGGCCACCGGCTCCTCCGTGACGCTCACGCTGACCAGCCCCGACGGCGACCAGGGCTATCCGGGCACGCTGACCGCCTCGATCACCTACACGCTCGAGGACGACGCCCTGCGCCTGGACTACACGGCCGAGACCGACGCGCCCACCGTCGTCAACCTCACCAACCACTCCTACTTCAACCTGGCCGGCAGTGGTGACGTGCTCGGGCACGTGATCCAGATGGAGGCCGAGCACTACCTGCCCGTCGACGAGGACAAGATCCCCACGGGCGAGCCGGCGCCGGTCAAGGGCACGGCGTTCGACTTCACCACGCCGCACGCGGTGGGCGAGCGCTACGACGGCGGCTACGACCACTGCTTCGTGCTCGACGGCGGCATCCGGGTGACCGACCCGGTCGGCGGCCTGACCATGGAGGTCACGACCACCGAGCCGGGCGTCCAGTTCTACGCGGGCGGCATGCTCGACGGGGTCGCCACGCCGTACGGACCGCACGCGGGTCTGTGCCTGGAGACGCAGCACTTCCCCGACTCGCCCAACCAGCCGCAGTTCCCCTCGACCGTGCTGCGGCCGGGCGAGACCCGCACCTCCACGACCTCCTACCGGTTCACCACCTGACCGCCCGCTCGCAGCGCGGTGGTGGCCCGGAGCACCAGCAGCGCCACGTCGTCATGTGACGGCTCGGTGGCGAACGACTCGACCACCTGCCGGATCCGCTCGGCCACGGCGTGCGCGCTCAGCCCCGAGCAGCCCGACAGGATCGCGGTCAGCCCGTCGTCGTCATCGAGCAACCGGTCGCCGTCGCGCCGCTCGGTGACGCCGTCGGTGACGCACAGCAGCAGCTCCTCGGGCAGCAGCTCGAACGTCTCGGTGTAGAACCGCGCGTCGCCGTCGATGCCCAGCAGCAGCTGCGAGGTGGCGACGGGCTGGACCTCGCCGTTCGCGCGCAGCAGCAGGGGCGGGGGATGACCCGCCGAGGCGAGCGTGCACAGCGCGCCGCCCTGGGGCAGCGGCGTCAGCTCGCCGCAGAGCAGGCTGAGGAAGCGGCCGTCCTCGCCCTCGTCGAGCAGCGTCTGGTTGAGCCGGTCGAGGATGTCGGACACGGTGTAGTTCTCCTTGGCCAGCAGCCGTACGGCGTGGCGGGCCAGCCCGGTCACCGCGGCGGCCTCCGGACCGCTGCCGCAGACGTCGCCGAGGGCGAAGCACCAGTGGTCGCCGACGGTGAACAGGTCGTAGAAGTCGCCGCCGACGTGCGCGCCCTCTTCGGCGGGCTCGTAGACGACCGCCGACTCCAGCCCCGGCATCGGCGCCACCCGCATGGGCAGCAGGCTGCGCTGCAGCACCCGTGACGTGGTCGCCTGCCGCGAGTAGAGCATGGCCGTGTGCAGGTTGAGCGCCACCAGGCGGCACAGGTCGGCGAGCAGGTCGGCCAGCTCCAGCGGAAGGGTCGGCTCGACGCGCCCGATCACCAGCGCGCCGTGCGAGCGGCCCTGAGTGAGCAGCGGGAAGGACAGCACGCTCTCCGGCCCGACCGGCCAGGTCACCTCGCCCAGCGCCGAACGCGGGATGACGGGCAGGACCTGGCGCAGGTCGGCGTTGTGGCGTTCCTCGCTGTGCCACACGTGCGCGAGTCTGGTCATGCCCGCCAGGTCGGTCAGGTAGACCGCCGCCCAGGTGGCGATCTTGGGTACGACCAGCTGGGCCGTCAGAGCCGCGATCAGCTCCTCGTCGTGCACGCCCGCCAGCAGCTCGCCGGCCTCCGCGAGGAACGACAGCCAGCCCCGATGCGCCCGATCCCGCTCGGCCAGCCGCTCGCGCTGCACGGTCACCGCCACCTGGTCCGCGATGTGCTGCAGGCTCGCGGTGAGCGCCTGGTCGAACCGGCCCGGCTCGGCGGCGGTCGCCACGAGGTAGCCGGTCACCTCGGCCGCCACCACGAGCGGCGCGCACACCAGCGACCTGGCCTGGAGCCGCTGCGCCAGCTCGACGTCGGTGGTCAGCAGGTCGTCGAACATCGCCGGGGCCTTCTGCTCCACGCCGAACACCCCGGCGGCCACCACGCCCACCAGCCCCGCGGTCGCCCCGGTGCCCGCCGCGACGCCGAACCGGTTGCCGCCCTCGGCCCGTACCAGCACATAGGCGGCGTCGGCCGCGCTGGACAGCTGGACGATCTGCGCGATGGTGTCGAGCAACTCGTCGAGCGGCATGTCGTGGTCGAGCAGGTCCTTGATGCGGCCGCCCGGCTCCCGTTTGAGTGGGGCGGGCGGGGAGGCCAGGACGTAGCGGTGGTCGCTGGACACCACGATCCAGATCGACCGGCGGTCCTGCGCGCGGCCGTCGGTACGCAGGTGGGAGATGTAGACCGGGAGCAGGTCCCCGTCGCGGTGCCGCATCCGGGACTCGCCGCGCCAGCGGCCCAGGCCGAGCGTGTCCGCCAGCGACAGCGCGCACGGGCCATGCCTGCGCCAGGCGACCAGGTCCGCCAGCGGCCGGCCGACCACCTGGGCGGCGGACCAGCCGAGCAGCGCCTCCGCCTCGGCGTTCCAGGTGACGATCCGGCCGTCGAGGTCGCTCACGACGACGGCGACGTGCAGGGTCTCCGTGGAGGCCGCGATCGCGGCGGCCTTCGTGGCCGGGATGCCGGAGGCGCTCTCGTGGCCGCACCCCTTGTCGAGCTCCATGCGGACCCAGACCCGCTTGGCGGCGCCCGTGTAGGTGACGCCCCAGGCGTCGGCGAGCATGCCGGCCAGCGCGAGACCGCGCCCGCTCGTGGCCATGCCGTCGGGCGGCGGCGACTCGGCGGCGGGCACGATCAGGGTCGGGTGGTGGTCGTCGACCTCGATCTCCAGCCTGGTCGGGACGGCGTTCGGGTCGAGCCGGCAGGTCAGCTCCAGCCCCGTGCCCGCGTGCACCACGGCATTGGTGACCAGTTCGCTGGTCAGCAGTACGGCGTCTTCGGTCAGGTGGCTCAGCTGCCATTCGCCGAGCACCTGACGTACGAAGCGCCGTGCGGCCGCGGGGGCTTGCGGGGTGCCGTCGAAGGCTGTGCTCGACACGCGGGTCGTGTCCACTATGCGTCCTAGAACATCACTCGATGTGGCAGTTCGGTCACTCTCAGAGTGGCAGACTGGACGGCTCCAATACCCCCCAGTTGCAAAGAAGGCCTCCATGGTCGTGCTGTTGGACCCCCCTGAGGTGAGATATGGGCGGGTCTCGGGCGGTCTCAGGTGGTCTCGGGGGAGAAGGAAGGTTGTGATGAATCGCCAGGTGAAGATCTTGCTGGTCGACGACAAGGACGAGAGCCTGGTCGCGCTCGAGGCGGTCTTACGCCCGCTTCAACAGCAGCTGTTCAAGGCCAGGTCGGGGCAGGAGGCCATGAAGCTGATGCTCCGCCACGACTTCGCGGTGGTGCTGCTCGACGTGCTCATGCCCGGTATGGACGGCTTCGAGACGGCCTCCCACATCAAGCGGTTCGACCAGGCGCGTGACGTGCCCATCATCTTCCTGACCAGCACCGAGCCGGGATCCGGCACCGCGTTCCGCGGTTACGCCGTGGGGGCGGTCGACTACCTCACCAAGCCGTTCGATCCGTGGGTGGTGCGGTCCAAGGTCGCGGTCTTCATCGAGTTGTTCCGCAAGAACGCGGTGCTGCGCGAGCAGACCGCCCTGCTGGGCGACCTGGTGCAGAACGACGTGGTGCTGTCGAGGAACGCTCAGGTGCTGTGCGGATTCTCCGAGCGGCTCGGCGCCGTCGAGGCGCGGCTCGACGAACTGGCCGGCTCCTGCGCCGATGACGAGGCATCGAGGGAAGCGATCAGAGACATGACCGAACTGGTGGCCGACATGCGGGCCGCCTTCGACGCGGTTCGATGGTGACGAGCCCGGGGTAGGAAAGCTTTCGCACCCCGCCGCCGCGCGTTCGGCGAGCCTGTGTGCGTTACGCGGTGTCTCCGTCGTACCTTTGGCATCATGGCCACCCGTACGCCGAAAAGCGCATCCAAGGGGCCGGCGAAGCGGTCGACCTCCGCCCGCTCGACCCCCGCCAAGCGCGCATCCAGCTCGACCGGGCGGCCGAGGGCGAAGGGGGCCGGGTCGGCCCGCAAGCCGGGCCTGACCCATCATGACCCGATCACCTGGGTCTTCACGATGATCGGCAAGCTGATCGTCGGGCTCTGGATGCTGCTCGCCAACGGCATCGGCAGCACCGCCCGGGCGCTCGGCAAGAACGCGCGCGACCTCGATCCCGCGCATCGGCGCGACGGGGTGGGCCTGTCCGTGCTCGCCGGCGCCATCGTGCTCGCCGCGATGACCTGGCGCCAGGCCGACAGCACGGTCTCCGGCGTGGTCAACGTCACCGTGCACAGCGTGTTCGGCTCGCTGGCGTGGGCGCTGCCGCTGCTGCTCGGCCTGCTCGCCTGGCGCTACCTGCGCCACCCCGACCAGAACGCCGACACCGGGCGCATGGTGATCGGCTGGAGCGCGCTGCTGGTCGGCGTGCTCGGCGTCATCCACGTCGCCAACGACACGCCCTACCCCGCCGGCACCGCCAACGACGGCATGGAGCGGGTGTCGCAGGCGGGCGGCATCATCGGGTTCATCGTCTCGGCACCGCCGATGAGCATCCTGCCCGCCTGGATCACGATCCCGCTGCTGCTGATCCTGTCGGGCTTCGGCGTGCTGGTCATCACGGCCACCCCCGTCCACCGCGTCCCGGAGCGGCTGGCCGAGCTCACGCACCTGCTGTTCGAACGGCACGCGCTCGCCGAGCAGGCCACGCCCGTCAAGAAGCGGACCAGGGCCAAGAAGGGCGAGACGGGCGACAAGCCCGATCTGGTCAAGCCGTACGACACGCCGGTGCTCTCCGAGCAGGACAAGCGCGCCGAGCACTCGCCCGAGATCGTGCCGGGGCTGACGGACGAGGAGGAGCCGCCCCCCGCGCCGGTCAAGAAGGCCGAGCCGCCGGAGCCCACTCCCGCGCCCCGCAAGGTCGAGCAGCTGGTGCTCTCACCCCAGGCCGGGCCGTACAGTCTGCCTGATCTGCAGTTCCTCAAGCCGGGCAGCGCGCCCAAGCCGCAGACCAAGGCCAACACCGTCGTCGTCAACGCGCTGACCAGCGTCCTTGAGCAGTTCGTCATCGACGCGCAGGTGATCGGGTTCACCCGCGGCCCGACCGTGACCCGCTACGAGATCGAGCTGGGCCCCGCGGTCAAGGTGGAGAAGGTCACGGCCCTCACCAAGAACATCGCTTACGCCGTTAAATCGGCAGATGTCAGGATCTTGTCGCCGATTCCGGGGAAGTCGGCGATCGGGGTGGAGATCCCGAACGCGGACAAGGACCTGGTCTCCCTGGGTGACGTGCTGAAGTCCCAGGTGGCGCAGAGCGACCACCACCCGATGATCGTGGGACTGGGCAAGGACGTCGAGGGCCGCACGATCGTGGCGAACCTCGCCAAGATGCCCCACCTGCTCATCGCGGGCGCCACCGGCGCCGGCAAGTCGGTCTGCGTCAACGGCCTGATCACCTCCATCCTGATGCGCGCCACGCCCGACGAGGTACGCATGGTGCTGGTCGACCCCAAGCGGGTGGAGCTGTCGGTCTACGAGGGCATCCCCCACCTGATCACGCCCATCATCACCAACCCGAAGAAGGCCGCGGAGGCCCTCGAATGGGTGGTGGGGGAGATGGACCGGCGCTACGACGACCTGGCCGCCAGCGGGTTCAGGCACGTCGACGAGTTCAACAAGGCCGTCAAGGCCGGCAAGCTGCAGCCGCCGCCGGGCAGTGAGCGGGTCTACCAGCCCTATCCGTACCTTCTGGTGATCGTCGACGAGCTGGCCGACCTGATGATGGTCGCCCCGCGTGACGTCGAGGACTCCATCGTGCGCATCACGCAGCTGGCCCGCGCGGCCGGCATCCACCTGGTCATCGCCACGCAGCGGCCCTCCGTCGACGTGGTCACCGGCCTGATCAAGGCGAACGTGCCCTCGCGGCTGGCCTTCGCCGTGTCGAGCCTCACCGACTCGCGGGTCATCCTCGACCAGCCGGGCGCCGACAAGCTGGTCGGCCAGGGTGACGCGCTGTTCCTGCCGATGGGCGCCAGCAAGCCCATCCGCATCCAGAACGCGTTCGTCTCGGAGAAGGAGATCGCCGAGATCGTCACGCACTGCAAGACGCAGATGCAGGCCGAATACCGCGACGACGTCGCCGCGGCGCCGGTCAAGCGGGAGATCGACGGGGACATCGGCGACGACCTCGATCTGCTCGTCCAGGCGGCCGAGCTGATCGTGACCACGCAGTTCGGCTCGACCTCGATGCTGCAGCGCAAGCTCCGCGTCGGCTTCGCCAAGGCGGGCCGGCTCATGGACCTGCTGGAGAGCCGCAACGTGGTCGGCCCCAGCGAGGGTTCCAAGGCCCGCGAAGTGATCGTGAAGCCCGATGATCTGCCCGGTTTGCTAGCTGACTTGCGTGGCGAATGACCCCAATGCACGTTCGCCCGACGACTACTGATTGAATGTGAATCATTACAGAACGTCGTGGGACGGAAGGCGCTAGCCATGCCGGAACAGAGCACAGGGGCCATGCTGGCGGCGGCCCGGCGGTCAGCCGGGCTGACGGTCGCGCAACTGAGCGAGACCACCCGCATTCGTGAGGCGATCATCTACGCGATCGAGCGTGACGACTTCTCGCAGTGCGGTGGTGATTTCTATGCGAGGGGGCATGTCAGGGCCGTAGCCAAGGCCGTCGGGCTCGATCCCGTGGCGACCGTCCACCTCTATGACGAAGAACACAGCGGGGCGGTCACGCCCATCCGGGCCGCCGCCGTCTTCCAGGCCGAGCGCAAGATCAGGATCAACGAGCGGCGCGGTCTCAACTGGACGATGGCGCTGGGCGTGGCCCTGGCCATCACCATGGTCTTCGGGGCGGTCAGGGTGCTCGGCGGCGGCACGTCGGACGAGATGCGCACCGCCGACTCCCACCTCATCCCGCCGAACGTCCCGATCAACGAGCACGCTCCCAAGCCGTCGCACGCCAAGGGGAAGGCGTCCAACGCGGCCGCCAAGGACGTCGTCGTCGTCAAGGTCAAGGCCAAGAGCCCGTCCTATCTGAACGTCAGCGACGCCAAGGGACGCAAGCTGTTCTCGGGAACGTTGGCGGCGGGCAAGAGCAAGACCTACCGGTCCGACACCGAGGTCCGTCTTCTGATCGGTGACGCGGGCGCCGTGTCGCTGCAGGTCGACGGCAAGGATCTAGGTCATCCGGGGGCTCTCGGGGAGATGGTGACGCGCTCGTTCAAGCCTTCCAAGGCACAACCTAGGTAGCCCGTGCGCCCGGTGGTGGCCAACTGCCGATACCGTAGTGTTCACCATGTCATCCCGCCGAACCGCATCGCTGATCACTCTGGGCTGCGCGCGCAACGAGGTCGACTCCGAGGAGCTGGCCGCGCGACTCGAGGCTGCCGGCTGGCAGCTGGGCGACGACGACCCCGATGTCGTCGTCGTCAACACGTGTGGCTTCATCGACTCGGCGAAGAAGGACTCCATCGACACGCTGCTGGCCGCGGCGGACTCCGGGGCCAAAGTGGTCGCCGCGGGCTGCATGGCCGAGCGCTACGGCAACGAGCTCGCCGACGCTCTGCCCGAGGCCAGCGCCGTCATCTCCTTCGACGACTACACCGAGATCGGCGGCCGACTCGACGACGTGCTCGCCGGTCGGCCGCTCAAGCCGCACACCCCAAGAGACCGCCGCACCCTGCTACCCATCTCGCCCGTGGACCGTGCCAGCGCGGGCAAGACCGCCATCCCCGGCCACGGCGACCTGCCCGACGGGCTGGCGCCCGCCAGCGGGCCGCGCGTGCTGCGCAAACGGCTCGACGAGAGCCCTGTGGCCTCGCTCAAGCTGGCCTCCGGCTGCGACCGGCGCTGTACGTTCTGCGCCATTCCGGCCTTCCGCGGCGCCTACGTCTCGCGCGATCCCGAGGAGCTGCTGGCCGAGGCCGACTGGCTGGGCCACCGAGGCGTCCGTGAGCTCGTCCTCGTCAGCGAGAACTCAACGTCCTACGGCAAGGACCTGGGGGACCTGAGGGCGCTGGAGAAGCTGCTGCCGCGGCTGGCGGCCGTCGAGGGCATCCAGCGGGTGCGGGCCAGCTACCTGCAACCGGCCGAGCTGCGCCCGGGGCTGATCGACGTGCTCGCCGGCACCGAGGGCATCGCCCCCTACTTCGACCTGTCCTTCCAGCACGCCAGTGGCACCGTCCTGCGCCGGATGCGCCGCTTCGGCGACCCTGAGCGCTTCCTGGGGCTGCTGGACAGCATCCGTGAGGGCGCGCCCGAGGCGGGTGTGCGCTCCAACTTCATCGTCGGCTTCCCCGGTGAGACCGAGGAGGAGTTCGGCGAGCTGGTCGGCTTCCTGGAGCAGGCCAGGCTCGACGTGATCGGCGTGTTCGGCTACTCCGACGAGGACGGCACCGAGGCGGCCGGCTTCGCCGGCAAGCTCGACCAGGACGTCATCGACGAGCGCGTGCGCGTCCTGACCGAGCTCGCCGAGGAGCTGACCGCGCAGCGCGCGGAGGAGCGCATCGGCACGGAGGTCGACGTGCTCATCGACGACGACCTGGGTGACGGCGGCTATGAGGGACGGGCCGCCCACCAGGGTCCCGAGGTCGACGGGTCCGTCACGGTCCAGGGCATCGGCCTGGTCCGCGGTCAGATCGTGCGCGCGGTGGTGGTCGACGCCGAGGGGGTTGACCTGATCGCGCGCATCAAGGCCGGTCCATGACCAAGGACGAGCGCCGCGTGGTGAGCCCGTGGAACATCGCCAACGTCCTCACGGTCCTCCGGTTGGTGCTCGTCCCCTTCTTCGTCGTCTGTCTCCTGCTGCCGGGCATGGGCTGGCGCCTGGCCGCGCTGGCGGTGTTCGGCGTGGCCTCCCTCACCGACCATCTGGACGGTGAGCTGGCCAGGCGCTACGGGCTGATCACCGACTTCGGGAAGATCGCCGACCCGATCGCCGACAAGGCGCTGACCGGCGCGGCCCTGGTGTCCCTGTCGATCCTCGGCGAGCTGCCGTGGTGGGTGACGGTCACCGTCCTGGGCCGCGAGCTGGGCATCACCGCTCTGCGGTTCGTGCTGCTCAGGCACGCGGTCATCCCGGCCAGCTACGGCGGCAAGGTCAAGACCGTGCTGCAGATCACGGCCATCGTCCTCTACATCCTGCCCGGCGTGCCCGACCCGATCCGCTGGGTGGTGATGGGCGCGGCCCTGGTCGTCACGGTGGCCACGGGCGTCGACTACGTGGTACGCGCGATCAAGCTACGGCAGGTGGCCCGGCGGGCCCGCGGGGAGTGATCATGGTTGGTGCCGCGGAGGTTCTCTCCTTGCTCGTACACCGGGCCGCCACGCTCGCCGTGGCCGAGTCGCTGACCGGCGGGCTCATCGGGGCGGCGTTCACCTCGGTCTCGGGGTCCTCCAAGTCGTTCAGGGGCGGGGTCATCTCCTACGCCACCGATCTGAAGCACCGGCTCCTGGAGGTGCCGGACGAGCTGCTGCGCCGGGAGGGGGCCGTGCACCCGGAGGTGGCGGCGGCGATGGCGGCGGGGGTCGCCCGGCTGTGCGAGGCGACATACGGCCTGGCGGTGACCGGGGTGGCGGGGCCGGAGCCACAGGATGGAAAGCCCGTCGGCACGGTGCATGTGGCCGTCAGCGGACCCGGAGATCAGATTTGGCAGAGACAGTTGAGGCTTGAGGGGTCTCGCGAACGTATCAGGGTAGAGACGGTGGACGAGGCTATCGATCTACTGGCAAGTGTGCTGAAGGGGAACAATGGGGAACATACCGGGTGATTACCGTGTTACGTCCCCAGCGAACATCCGAGGCACGGTCTCACACGGTGTCGGTTGATACGGGTACGGTGGAGCTGTGAGTGAGGTCCGTGAGCCATCTGCAAGCACCGAGCGCCCGGCAGGCGGGCCTAACGAGTCACGTAACGAACCTTCACGTAATGAGCTGTCACGCACTGAGCCATTGCGCAATGAAGGAAGCGCGGCGGGGCAGGGACGGAGACGTCCGATGATGACGGCGAGGAGCATGTACGAGCCGAAGAAGAAGAACGGACGGCACGATCCGACCGCGCGGGGCGTGGCGGTGAAGCCATCCACGCCGGGGAGGGAGCGACAGATGATTCTGCTGCGTCAGCTGCTCGGCGACGTGCTGAGGCGATTGAGGGTGCGGCAGGGACGCACTCTTCGTGAGGTGTCCACGCTGGCGCGTGTCTCGCTTGGCTACCTGTCCGAGGTTGAGCGCGGTCAGAAGGAGGCGTCATCGGAGCTGCTGGCGTCGATCTGTGGCGCCCTCGGGGTGCCGCTGTCGCAGGTGTTGCGTGAGGTGTCCGACCAGTTCGCGCTGGCGGAGCTCCAGGCCACCCCTGTCCTCGCCGACGCGCCGGAGCACGAGCGCATCCCCCTTCCCGAGACGGTGCCCGGGTCGATCTCCGACTCCGTGTTTCCCGAAGTCAAGGACATGGTGGCCGCCTAACGCGGTTGGCAGTCACCACACCACAGGATCAGGCGTTCCTGTGGCTGTGCGCCCATCTCCCCGCGGCTGATGCGACGACCGCATCGGCGGCAGGGTCGGCCTGCCCTGCCGTAGACCCACGTCTGGCCGGCCGGTCTGCGGTCGCCCGTGGTCACTGTGGCGGCGTGTGTCCTGTTCGCCGCCAAGAGCCGCTGGGCGAGTGTCACGAGCGCGTCCAGGTCCTCGATGTCGCCGACCTTCCGCCACGGCCAGATGCCGCGCAGGAAGAGTGTCTCGGCGCGATAGATGGTGCCGATTCCCGAAAGATTGCGCTGATCGAGCAGCGCCTCCCCGATCGTCCGTTCCGGCGCCTCGCGCAGGCGGCGCACGGCCTCGGCCGGATCCCAGTCGTCGCCGAGCAGATCGGGCCCCAGATGCCCGACGACATGGTGCTCGTCGGCGGTCTTCAGCAGGTCCACCACCCCCAGCCGCACGCCCACGGCCTGCCACTGCTCGTTGGCCAGCACCAGCCGGATCTGGTCGCCGGGGGCGGTGCGACGGCCGGCGGGCAGCACCCGCCAACTGCCGTTAATGCGCAGGTGCGTGTGCACGGTCAGGCCGCCCTCGACGCGGGTCAGCAGGTGCTTGCCGCGTGAGAGGCTCTCCAGGACCGTCCGGCCGCTGAGGTCGGCCGTGGCGTGCCGGGGGACGCGGAAGTCCGAACGGGTCAGGACCCGGCCGTCGAGCGCACCGCGGAGCCGGGCGGCCGTGCGGTAGACGGCATCTCCTTCGGGCATGCCTCCAGTCTAGAAACCCGCGCCGACGGGGTCAGAGCCGTGTGGGGTCAGTCCCAGGGCGGCGAGCCGGTCCGGCGGGTGGGGTCAGTCCCAGGCGGCGGGGTCGGCGGCGAGCTGGCGGACGCGGTCGGGGAGGGCGCCGCTGGCCACCTGGTCCAGCGTGACCTCCTCCAGGATGGCGCGTTCGGTGGCCCGCAGCGCGATCCACACCTGCTGCAGCGACTCGGCCGGTCCCCGGTAGCCCACGTGCTCGGGACGCTCACCTCGTACGTTGGCCAGTGGCCCGTCCACCGCCCTGATGACGTCGGCGAGGGAGATCTCCGCGGCCGCCCTGGCCAGGACGTAGCCGCCTTCCGGACCCCGCTGGCCACGGACCAGTCCGGCGCGGCGCATCTGCAGCAGGATGTTTTCCAGGTATTTGGGGGGCATGTCCTGCTCTTTGGCGAGCTCGCCCACGGTGGTCGGGCCGGCGCCGGCCGCGGCGAGTTCGGCGGCAGCACGGAGGGCGTAGTCGACACGAGCGGAAAGGCGCATGTTGTCGATTATCCCTCCTGGTCAACACTGGTTATGCGCAACGTCGCCAGAATGGGCGGCCTATCCGGACGCGGCAGGCGCGGTGCCTGCACGGACACCGCGATCAGTGGGCCGCCGAGGCGGCGCAGGACAGAGGGGATGATCGTGAGACATCCTCGTGTTCACCTGCGGTGATAAGCAAGGTCCAGGGCGCTAAACTTCCAACAACCTTTTCGATTTGACGGTGGGATTCAGCGTGGAGCGACGCCCTGGTGTGCCCAGACTGCTCAGGGAGATCAACGACCGGGCCGCGCTGGAGTTGTTGCTGGCCACGGGCCCGATGACGCGCGGTCAGATCGGCGATCGGACGGGGTTGTCCAAGGTCACCGCCTCGCAGACGCTGTCCAGGCTGGAGGAGCGCGGGCTGGTCGAGGTCGTCGGCACGCAGGCCGGCGGGCGCGGCCCCAACGCGGCGCTCTACTCCGTCATCCCCTCCAGCGCCTACGTGGCCGGGCTCGAGGTGGGGCCCGAGCTGATCTCCGCGGCCGTCGCCGACATCCACGGCCGGACGATCGCCGAGGTCACCGTCGATCCCACCGACCTCGACGACCCGGTCTCGGTGGTGCACGGCGCGATCATGAAGGCCTGCCGCAGCGCCAAGATCAGCATCGGCCGGCTGCGCGGCGTGGTCATCGGCACCCCCGGCGTGGTCGATCCGCGCAGCGGCGACGTGCGCTTCTCCTTCGACCTGCCCGGCTGGCACGAGGGCATCCACGAGGCGCTCGCCGGTGACCTCAAACGCGAGGTGACGATCGAGAACGACGTCAACCTGGCCGCGATCGCCGAGCGCGCCGACGGCGCCGCCCAGGGGCTCGACGACTTCGTGCTGCTCTGGTCCGCCCGTGGCCTCGGTCTCGCGGTGATGCTCGGCGGCAAGCTGCACCGGGGCCGTTCGGGCAGCGCGGGTGAGATCGGCTATCTGCCGGTGCCCGGCGTACCCCTGCCCGAGGACATCCGCACCGAGCCGGGCCGGCTGCCCTCGCTCGCGGGCGGCCTGCAGTCGCTCGTCAGCGCCGAGGCCGTGAGCGAGCTCGCGGGGGGTTATGGGTTCACGGCGGAGAGCGCCGGGCAGTGCGTGAAGGTCGCCGTGGCGGCCGGAGCCGAGGGCGAGCCCTTTCTCGACGAGATCGCGCACCGGCTCGCGCTGGGCGTGGCCTCGGTCTGCGTGATCCTCGACCCGGGCCTGGTCGTGCTGGCGGGCGAGGTGGGCCAGGCCGGTGGCACCGCGCTCACCGCCCGGGTGGAGGAGGCCGTGGCCCGCATCTGCCCCGTACGCCCCCAGGTCGTCACCACCACGGTCACCGACAAGAACCCGGTGCTGCGCGGGGCCGTCCTCGCGGCCCTGGACCAGGCCCGCGAGGCACTCCTCAAGCCGTGACCGGCCCGGCTCGGCCACGACCGGCCCGGCTCGGCCACGACCGGCCCGGCTCGGGCCACGGCCAGCCCGGCTCAGACGGTGAGTAGTTCCACGGCCGCCTGGGCGTTCGCCCGGGCCGCGCCGTACGTCGCGATGTAGGCCGCGCTGTCCGGCCGCCAGATCGGCAGCCCCATCTCGATCACCGTCGCGTCGGGCCGGGCCGCCACCAGGGCGGAGACCAGCTCGCGGCTGGCCTCGTTGCGGTGCGCGTCCTTGATCACCAGGACCAGCGACCGGTGCGTGGCCTTCGCCAGCAGCACCGGGACGTCCGCGTCGGCCGGCTTCACCCGGATGATCTCGGCCTGGGGCAGCCACGGCCCCACGCCCCAGGGCACATCGCCGACGGCGATCGTCGGCGGCGTGTCCACCTCGATCACCAGCGGCTCGACCAGCGGCTCCGTCACGCCCGTGAGCCGCACCGCGCGCCTGGCGGCGTGCAGGCCGACCCCGTTCTGCTCGACCGAGGGCGAAGCGGGCGAGCCGAACCACTCGCGCAGCGCCGCCAGCCTGGCCGCGGCCTCCTCCAGCCGGGCCGCGGGCAGCCGCCCCTCCCGTACGGCCGTGACGATCTCGTCGATGATGTGCCGCACGTCGTCGTGGGTGGGCAGCGGCCCCAGGCACAGCAGATCGGCGCCCGCGGTCAGCGACAGCACGGCGCCACCGGCCAGGCCGACGCTCTTGGTGATCGCGTGCATGTCCATCGCGTCGCTGATGACCGCGCCGTCATACCCGAGCTCGCCCCTGAGCAGTTCGGTCAGTGCGGCGGGCGACAGCGTGGCCGGGGTCGGGCCGGTCAGCGTGGGCACCGCCACGTGCGCGGTCATGATCGACTTGGTCCCCGCGCCGATCGCCGCCCGGAACGGCACCAGCTCGCGGGCGCGCAGCACGTCGAGCGTGACGTCCACGACGGGTACGGACACGTGCGAGTCGACCCGGGTCGCGCCGTGGCCGGGGAAGTGCTTGACGCAGGCGGCCACGTTCACCGACTGCAGGCCCTGGACGGCGGCCACCGTGTGCCTGGCCACCAGCTCAGGTTCGTCGCCGAACGACCTGGTGCCGATCACCGGGTTGTCGGCCTCGGTGTTGACGTCGGCGTCGGGCGCCATGTCCAGGTTGATGCCGAAGGCGGCCAGCTCCGAGCCGATCGCCTGGTAGACCCGGTGCGTGAGCTCGGCGTCGTCCACCGCGCCCAGCGCCGCGTTGCCCGGGTACGGGCTGCCGACGTGGTAGGCGAGGCGCGTGACGTCGCCGCCCTCCTCGTCCAGCGAGATGACGGGCTCGCCGGCCGCGCGCAGGGACGCGGTCAGCGCCCGCAGCCGGTCCGGGTCGGCGACGTTGAAGCCGAAGAGGGTGACACCACCCAAGCCGTTCTCGAGCTCGCGCAGCACCCAGTCGGGCGCCGTGGTGCCCTGGAAGGCGACGAGCAGCGTGCCGGCCGCGAGGCGGCGCAGCCCCCGATCACTCTGACTCATAGCTCCTCATCAATGGTTTTTTGGGCACGGCGAAGCCGCACGAAGATCCGTGGATCGGTCAGCCCTTGACGGCCCCGGCCACCAGACCGGAGACCATGCGGCGCTGAACCAGCAGGAAGAAGACGACGACCGGGATGGTCATCATCGTGGAGCTGGCCATGATGGCGCCCCAGTCGGTGCCCTTCTGCCCGAAGAAGTACTGCATGGCGACCGGCATCGTGTAGCCCTCCGAGCCGCTCATCAGGACCAGCGCGAAGATCAGCTCGTTCCACGCGGTGATGAACGAGAAGATGCTGGTGGCCACCAGACCCGGCGCGACCAGGGGGAAGAGCACCTTCCAGAACGTGGTCATCCGCCCCGCGCCGTCGATCCAGGCCGCCTCCTCCAGCGACTTGGGCACGGCGGCGACGAACGTACGCAGCATCCAGATGCCGAACGGCAGCGTGAGCCCCACGTTGACGACGATCAGGCCGGCCAGCTGGTCGTACAGGCCGAGCCGCTTGACGCTCAGGAACAGCGGGATGAGCAGCGCCTCGGAGGGGATCATCTGCACGATGAGCAGCAGGATCAGGAACGTGTTGCGCCCCTTGAACCTGAAGCGGGCCACCGCGGTCGCCGCCAGCAGCGAGAAGACCGCCCCGATGAGCACGGTGCCCACCGCCACGATCGCGCTGTTGCGCATGTAGAGCCAGATCGAGTGCCCGGCCACGCCCTCGCTCAGCACCCGATCGACGTGCTCGAAGGTGAAATGGGTGGGGAACGGGATGAAGTCGGTGGTGAAGATCTGGTCGTTGGCCTTGAACGAGGTCGAGGCCATCCAGTACACCGGGAAGATCGCGACCAGGAACACCAGCAACCCGGCGGCGTTCAGCGCGATCTTGCCGAGCTGTTTGCGGGCGAGCGGGGTCACATCTCCTCCTGCTTGACGAGCTGCCTGACGTACACCGCGGTGATGACCAGCAGGATCGCGGTCAGCACCAGGGCGATCGCCGCGCCGGAGCCCATCTTGGGCGGCGGCCGGAAGGCCTCGGCGTAGGAGTAGATCGACAGGTTGAACGCCTCACGGTTCGATGGACCGCCCATGAGCACGTACAGCTGGCTGAAGACCTTGAAGTCCCAGATGATCGACAGTACGGTCAGCACCGCGAAGACCGGCTTGAGCAGCGGAAAGGTGATCTTCCTGAACGTCCGCCAGGCCGACGACCCGTCCACCCGCGCGGCCTCGTACAACTCCGCCGGGATGCCCTTGAGCCCCGCCAGCACCGACACGGCCACGAACGGGAAGCTCGCCCAGACGACGCAGATGATCAGCACCATGTAGATGGACCACGCGTCGTTGAGCCAGGGCTGGCCGGTCCAGTCGGTCCGGCCGAAGAGCAGGCTCGACAGCCAGTCGGGCAGCAGGTTGAGTGCCCAGTTGATGACCCCCGCCTCCGCGTCGAACAGCCACTTCCAGATGACGCCCTGCGCCACCGGCGGCACGGCCCACGCGAACATGATGCCGACCACCACGAACGTGGACATCTTCCTGCCGAGCTTGTTGAGCAGGACGCCCACCGCCGTGCCGACGATCAGTGTCAGTGACACCGCGACGACGGCGAAGACGAGCGTGTTGCGCAGCGAGGACCAGAAGATCTCGTTGTCGAAGATGCGGGTGAAGTTGTCCCAGCCGACCCAGGTGGCGGGCTTCTTGCCGCTGATCTGGACCAGGCCCACCTTCTGGAAGGCGATGACCCCGACCTGGAACAGCGGGTAGAGCAGCAGCGCTCCGATCACCAGCAGGCCGGGGATCAGCAGCACGTACGGCACCGACCAGGTGGGCAGGCCGCTGGCCCGGGCCGGGCGGTGGGAGTTGGGCCGCCGCGGGGTGGCGGACTGGCCGCCACCCCTGGCGAGCGTCGAGGTGTTCGTCATAGGGCTAGGAGGCGGCGTTGAGGATGTCTTCGAGCTCCTTGTTGGCCTTGGCCAGCGCGTCGTCGGCCGAGGACTTGCCCTCGATCACCGTGCGGGCCGCGTTCTGCAGCACCGCCTTGGTCTCGTTGGCCTCGGTCCAGTGCGGGCTGGCCGGGAAGGCCTTGGCCTTGGCGAAGGCGGCGGCGAACGGCGCCTGGGCCGGGTCGCTGGCCAGCGCGGCCAGGGCGTCCGGGTAGACGGGGAGCAGGCCGCCGTCCTTGGCGTACTTGTCGCCCCACTCCTTGCCGGAGGCCAGCTTCACGAACTCCTTGGCCGCGTCCTTCTCCTTGGCGCCACCCCACACGGCGATGTCGTTGCCGCCCAGGAAGGACTGCGCCTCGCCGCCGTCCTTGGACGGGAGCGGGAAGAAGGCCAGCTTGTCGCCCTTGAGCTTGCCCTTGCTGTCCTCGTCGATACCCGGCAGGTCCCACGACGCGGTGAGGTACATGCCCACCTTGTTGTTGGCGAAGCGGGTGCGGATGTCGGTGGTGTTCTGGGTGAGTCGCGACTTGCTGGACAGGCCGTCGGTGACCAGGCCGGTGTACTGGGCGAAGCCGGACTTGAAGGCGGGGTCGGTCAGCTTGCCGACCCACTTGTCGCCCTCCTTGACGGCGTAGTCGCCGCCGGCGGTCCAGGCGAGGGCGCCCAGCAGGTGGTTGGCGTCGGAGCCGCCGTTGAAGGCGAACCCGTCGACGTCCTTGCCCTTCTTGGACTGGATCTTCTTGGCCGCGGCGATCATGTCGTCCCAGGTCTTCGGGACGTCGATCTTGAGCTCCTTGAACCAGTCGGCCCGGTACAGGACCGCCCGGCTGCCGCCGCCCCACGGCACGGCGTAGGTCTCGCCGTCGATCGTCTCCAGGCCCATCAGGTTCTTCGGGATCTGCGCCTGGTCGCCCGAGGCGACGATGTCGGTGACGGGCTCCAGGGCCTCCTGGCTCTGCCACAGCGGCACCTGGTCGTTGCCGATCTCGGTCACGTCAGGACCGGTGCCGCCGGCCGCCGCGGCGGTGAACTTGTCGTTCACCTGCGGCCACGGGATCCACTCGACCTTCACCTTGGCGCCGGTCTGCTGCTCATAGGCGGCGACCAGCTCGTCGGTGTACTTCTGCGCGGCGGGGTTGCTGTCGCCCAGGCGCCAGAAGGTCAGCTGCTTGCCCGCGTACTTGGGGCCGGACGCGGGGGCGGAGGCCGCCGCGCTCGGCGAAGCCGCGGGTGTCCCGCCGGAACCACAGGCGGCCAGGCCCAGGGCCAGAGCGGCAGTGGTGACCGTAGTGGCGGTGATCTGCGCGATCCTCACAGGGTTCTCCCTTCCCGGGTGCTCGCTTGCGGTCCGCACCAGGCTGATCTGCATGTCCGAACGACTGCTGCTAAACTAACAAGAAACTTTCTTAAAAAAAACGCCCGTTAGCCATTCGTGACGAGAGGGAGCGCGTCGATGAGCCGAAGCCCGGGGACCCCTCGGCTGCTCCGCCGGTTGAACGACCGCACGGCACTCGAACTCCTCCTGGAGGACGGGCCGCTGACCCGTGCGGAGCTCGGTGAGCGGACCGGCTTGTCCAAGGTGACCGCAGGTCAGCTGCTCGCCCGGCTGGAGGAGCGGGGGCTCGTCCGGGTGGCGGGGGAGCGGGCGGGAGGCAGGGGTCCGCACGCGGCGCTGTACGCGGTGAACCCGTCCAGCGCGTACGTCGCCGGGCTCGAGGTGCTGCCCGACAGTCTCACCGTGGGTGTGGCGGACATCACAGGACAGATCGTGGTCGAGGTCACCGTCAACCCGGCGGACGGGGATCCGGTCAAGGCCGTGCACTCCGCGGTCCAGCGGGCCTGCGCCTCGGCCCGCGTCAGCCTGTCACAGCTGCGCGCCTTCGTGATCGGCACCAGGGGTGTGGTCGATCCGGGCAGCGGCGACGTGCGCTTCTCCTGCGACCTGCCGGCCTGGCACGTCGGCGTGCTGGCCAGCCTGCGCCAGACGCTGGGTGTCCCGGTGATCATCGAGAACGACGTGAACCTGGTCGCGCTGGCCGAGCACCGCTACGGCGCCGCCGCCGGATACGACGACTTCGTGGTCATCTGGGCGGGTGTCGGCCAGGGGCTGGGCGTCATGCTCGGCGGGCGGCTGCACCGGGGCATCAGCGGCACGGCGGGCGAGATCGGCTGGCTGCCCGTGCCGGGCGAGCCGCTGCCCGTCGACGTGTCGCAGCCGACCTCGGGCTCCTTCCAGCGGCTGGTCGGGCACGACGCGCTGAGCGGGCTCGCCACCACGCACGGCGTGCTCGGCACCACGGTCCCCGACCAGGTACGCAACGGCTGCGACGGGTACCTGGACGAGGTGGCGGCGCGCCTGGCGGTGGGGGCCGCGGCCGTGACGGTCGTCCTCGACCCCGGCCTGATCGTGCTCAGCGGCGACGTCGGCCGGGCGGGCGGCGAACGCCTGGCCGCCAAGGTCGAGGAGGCCGTCGCCCGGTTCTGCCCGACCCGGCCCAAGGTCGTCACGACCGGCGTGGCGGGCAATCCGGTGCTGCGCGGCGCCTTGGTCGCGGCCTTGGCACAGGCCCGAGATCAGGTTTTCTCCGACACTGTGTGAGAATTTCTGCCTATGTGGCAGCTCACGAGCGACATCGTGCTGATCTCCGATCCCCGCGTCGCCGCGATCCCGGTGCGCGACAACGGCGAGGAACTGGCGGACGTACGCGGGCGCCTGCGCGTGGACAAACGCATGGCCGACCGCGCGGGTGCCTACGCGCACCTGCGGTCCGGGCTGCTGGCCCGGCTGGAGCGGGCCGAGCGGCGGCTGCCCGACGGCTTCCATCTGCTGGTCGTCGAGGGCTACCGGCCGATCGACACGCAGCGCCGCATCTTCGAGGAGTACCGCGACGGGCTGCGCGCCGCCTTCCCTGACATGTCGCTTGACGAGGCATATATCGCGGCGAGTCGGTATGTATCGCCGGTCGAAGTGGCCCCGCACACCGCCGGGGCCGCCGTCGATCTGACGCTAAGCGCGCCCGACGGCACGGAGTACGACATGGGCACCCAGGTCAACGACAACCCGGAGGAAAGCGACGGCGCCTGCTACATGGACGCCACGAACATCTCGGCCGACGCCCGCGCCCATCGCAAGATCCTCGCTGACGCCCTGGAGCCTGTCGGCCTGGTCAACTACCCGACGGAGTGGTGGCACTGGTCCTTCGGCGACCAGTATTGGGCGCTGGCCGAGGGAAGGCCGTACGCACACTATGGCCCATACCGCTTTGCCTAGCGGAAAAAAGGGCATAAAAGGGATGTGACTCCTCTTGTCGGGATCGAGGAGGAGTACCTCATCGTCGATCCCTGGTCGCGCCACGTGGCTCCCCGGGCGGCAGAGGTGTTGGCCGCCGCGACGGACGTTCTAGACGTCGTTCACGAGATCACCCGTTTCCAGGTCGAGGTACGTACCGCTCCTTCGGCCGACCTCGGTGAGTTAGGCACGCGGCTGAGGGCCGCGCGCAAGGAGGTGGCCGAGGCGGCCCGCTCGTGCGGGCTGGCCGTGGTCGCCAGCGGCATCCCCGTCCTCGGTGACGTCGTGCCGAGTCCGCTCACCGACGACGTCCGTTACGAGCAGGGCCGGATCCTCTACCGCGCGCTGCAGGACGAGCTGAGCATCTGCGCCCTGCACGTGCACGTGGACGTCCCCGACGAGGAACAGGCCGTCTACGTCGGCAACCACCTGCGTCCTTGGCTGCCCACGCTGATCGCGCTGGCCGCGAACTCGCCCTTCTTCGTGGGGCGCGACACCGGCTACGCGTCCTGGCGGGTGATCAGCTGGGGCCGCTGGCCGGTCTCCGGCGCACCGCCGTACTTCCCGTCGTACGCCGACTACGAGCTGGCGCTGCGCGCGCTGTCGCAGTCGGGCGCGCTGATGGACCCCAAGACGGTGTACTGGGACGCGCGCCCGTCACCCTCGCTGCCGACCATCGAGGTGCGCGTCGCCGACGTGCCGCTGGACGTCAGCGACAGCCTCACCATCATCGGGCTGATCCGCAGCCTGGTCGTGACCGCGCTGGCCGCCGTGGCGCGCGGTGACCGGGGCCTGCCGATCCCGTCGGAGGTCGTCCGGGCCGCCTACTGGCGGGCCGCCCGCGACGGCCTCGGCGGCGACAGTCTCGACGTGCGTGAGGGGGCGCTGGTGCCGGCGCGGGTGATGGCGGGGCGTCTTCTGGAGCACGTACGGGACGCCGCGGACGAGGCCGGTGACCTGCCGCTGGTCGAAGAAGGGCTGGGCCGGCTGCTCGGCCGGGGTTCCGGAGCGGAGCGGCAGCGCAGGGCGCACGCCCGCACCGGGCACCTGGCGGCGGTCGTGGACGACCTGATCGAGGCCACGGTCGCCTGACCGGTCCATTTCAGCGCAGGGCGAGCACGGTGGCTACGCCGAGCCCGAAGACGACCACCACGCCGCGCAGCACCGCGGGCGGCATGAGCCGGGCCAGACGGGTGCCGAGGAAGCCACCCGCCAGGCTCGCCGGCGCGACCACCGCCACCGCCTCCCATCGCACGGGCCCGAACAGCGAGAACGCCACCACCGACACCGTGCTGATCACCAGGGACAGGGTCGCCCGCACGGCGTTGACCCGATGCAGGTCGTCATGCAGGAACAGCCCGAGCACCGCCAGCAGCAGCACCCCCATGCCGCCGTTGAAATAGGCGCCGTAGCAGCCGCCGAGGAACACCCCGAGGTGGACCAGCCCGCTGGTGCCCTGGCGCCCGTCGCCCTCCAAGCGCTTGCGCAGCCACGGCTGGGCCAGCAGCGCCAGACTCGCGAAGGCCACCAGCCACGGCACCAGCGAGTCGAACAGCCGTCCCGGTGTGAGCAGCAGCAGTGAGCTGCCCACGATCGCGCCGAGCACGGTGGTGGCCGAGAGCACCGTGGCCCGGCGCCGCTGCCCGTGCAGCTCGGCCCGGTAGCCCAGGACCCCGCCCAGGTAGCCGGGCCACAGCGCCACCGCGTTCGTCACCGAGGCGGTGATGCTCGGGTAGCCGAGCGCCAGCAGCGCCGGGAAGGAGATCAGGGTGCCCCCGCCGGCCAGGGCGTTGACCGCCCCGGCCAGCAGGCCCGCCCCGGCCAGGAAGCCCAGCTCGGACAGCTCGATCATCGGCCGGCCGCGTAGCCCTGGGCGCCGCGCGGGTTGGCGGCGGCCTTCAGGAAGCCGCTGTCACGGGCGACCGCGCTGAGCCGGCCGAGCGACCACGGCCCCTGCACCTCCACCTGGTGGCCGCGCCGCTGGAGCTCGGCGACCACCGCCGGGTCCAGCCGGTTCTCGACGTGCATGACGCCCGGCCGGGAGCCGCGCGGGAAGAAGGAGCTGGGGAAGTGCTCGGAGTGGAACATGGGGGCGTCGACGGCCTGCTGCAGGTTGAGCCCGCCGTGGACGAGGGAGAGGAAGAAGTTCAGGCTCCACTGGTCCTGCTGGTCGCCGCCGGGTGTGCCGAACGCCAGCCACGGCTTGCCCTCGCGCAGCGCGAACGACGGCGACAGCGTGGTGCGCGGGCGCGTGCCCGGCCGCAGCGAGGCGGGCAGCCCCTCCTGCAGCCAGAACATCTGCGCCCGGGTGCCGAGGCAGAAGCCCAGCTCGGGAATCGTGGGCGAGCTCTGCAGCCAGCCGCCGCTCGGCGTGGCGGAGACCATGTTGCCGTGCCGGTCCACGACGTCCACGTGACAGGTGTCGCCACGGGTGGAGCCGTCGGAGCCGACTGTGGGCTCGCCCACACCGCCACGGGTGGAGCCATCGGAGCCGACCGTGGGCTCGCCCACACCGGACCGTACGCCCGAGATGCCCGGCGCGGTGCTGACCGTGCCGGCGCCGGGGAACACCGGCAGCCGAGGCGTGCGCCCGCCGGGCGCGCCCGGCCGCAGCTCCATGTCGGCCTGGGCGCCGATGAGCGCGCGCCGCTTCGCGGTGTAGGCGTCGTCGAGCAGGTCGGCCATGGGCACCTCGGCGTCGCCGTACCAGGCTTCGCGATCGGCGAAGGCGAGCTTGGCGCTCTCGATCACCGTGTGCACGTAGTCGGCGCTGAGCTGTCCCATCGCGTCCAGGTCGAACCCCGACAGCAGGGCGAGCTGCTGCAGGAAGACCGGCCCCTGCCCCCACGGGCCCGTCTTGCAGACCGTGTGCCCGTGGTAGTCGAAGGTGACCGGCTCCTCGACCGACGCCGACCAGCCCGCCAGGTCGTCGCCGGTGAGCAGGCCGCCGTGGACCTCGCCCGAGCTGTCGCGCCAGGAGGTCTCGGCGCTGAACCGGGCGATCGCCTCGGCGACGAAGCCCCGGTACCAGGCGTCGCGGGCGGCCGCGATCTGCCCCTCGCGGCTGCTCGACGCGGCCCGCGCCTCGGAGAGGAGCCTGCGGTAGGTGGCGGCGAGCACGGGATTGGTCAGCTTGGCACCCGGCACCTTCCCCTGCGGCAGCCAGGTCGCGGCGGACGTTGGCCAGTCCTCGAGGAAGAGCCGCTCCACCGACGAGACCGTGGTGGCGATCCGGTCGAGCACCGGGACGCCGTGGGTGGCGTAGTGGATGGCGGGTTCGAGCACGTCGGCCAGCGTCCAGGTGCCCCAGCGCTCCAGCATGAGCATCCAGCCGCCGAACGCCCCGGGCACGGTGGCCGCCAGCAGCCCGGTGCCGGGCACCACGTCGAGCCCCAGGCCGGTGAACCGGTCGATCGTGGCGGCGGCGGGGGCGATGCCCTGCCCGCACACGACCGACACCCGTTCCTCGTCCTGGCTCCACAGCAGGATGGGCACCTCGCCGGCGGGCCCGTTCAGGTGCGGCTCCGCCACCTGAAGGACGAACCCGGCGGCGACGGCCGCGTCGAAGGCGTTGCCGCCGCGTTCGAGCACGCTCATGCCGGTAGCGGAGGCCAGCCAGTGCGTGCTGGCCACCATGCCGAAGTCTCCGGTCAGCTCGGGCCTGGTGGTGAACAAACTGCGTCCCTTCATCGATTTTGGGCTGCGTCGGGTACGTGATCGGCCGTGACCAGGTGGCAGGCGACCGGGTGGCCGCTCGTACGGGGGTCTGTCAGTGCCGGCTCGCTCGTCCGGCAGGCGTCGTACGCCAGCGGGCACCGGGTGTGGAAACGACAGCCGGAAGGCGGATCGACCGGGCTCGGCACGTCGCCGCCCAGCACGATCCGGCGCCGCTCGCGCTGCCTGACCGGGTCGGCCACCGGCGCGGCCGACAGCAGGGCCTGCGTGTAGGGGTGGCGGGGTTCGGCGAAGATCTGCGCCGTCGGCCCGGACTCCACGATCCTGCCCAGGTACATCACCGCGATCCGGTCGGCCAGGAACTCCACCACCGACAGGTCATGGGTGATGAACAGGCAGGAGAAGCCCATCTCCCGCTGCAGATCGGTGATCAGGTTGAGCACCGACGCCTGCACCGACACGTCCAGCGCGGACACCGGCTCGTCGGCCACCACCAGCTTGGGCTCCAGGATCAGCGCGCGGGCCAGTCCCACCCGCTGCCGCTGCCCGCCGGACAGCTCGTGCGGGAAGCGCGACCTCATCTCCGGGCGGAGCCCGACCTGCTCCAGCATGGCCGCGACCCGCCCGCCCGCCTCGCGCCGGCTCGCGATCCCGTGGTGCAGCAGCGGCTCGCCGACGATCTGCTCGATCGTGAAGCGCGGGTTGAGCGAGGAGTAGGGGTCCTGGAAGACCATGTGGACGTCCCTGCGCAGCGGGCGCATGGCCCGGCGCGACAGGTGGGTGATGTCGCGGCCGTCGAGCCGGATGCCGCCCGAGGTGGGCTCGGTCAGCCGCAGTACGCACTTGCCGACGGTCGACTTGCCGCTGCCCGACTCGCCGACCAGGCCGAGCACCTCGCCTTGGCCGATGCTCAGCGACAGGCCGTCCACGGCGCGTACCTGGCCGTAGTGCTTGACCAGGTTGTCGATCTCCAGGATCACGACCGCCCTCCCGGGTGGAAGCAGGCCGCCAGATGATCGTCCGGCAGTTGGGGCTCTAGCTGGGGTCTTTTGCTTCGGCAGTCGTCCTGCGCGCGGGTGCAGCGCGCCTGGAAGGCGCACTCGTCCGGGTCCGTCAGCGGCGAGGGCACCATGCCGGGGATCTCGGCGAGCCGGCCGTTCACGGCGGCCGAGGGCAGGGCGTTCATCAGGCCCAGCGTGTACGGATGGCGTGGGCGCGCGAACAGCTCGGTGACGGGCGCCTGCTCCACGGCCCGGCCCGCGTACATGACCACGGCCCGGTCGGCGATGTCGGCGACCACGCCCAGGTCATGGGTGATGAGGATGACCGCGGTGCCGAGCCGGTCGCGCAGGTCGCGGAACACGTCGAGCACGCCCGCCTGGATCGTCACGTCCAGCGCGGTCGTGGGCTCGTCGGCGATCAGCACCCGTGGGGAGCAGGCCACCGCGATCGCGATCATCACCCGCTGGCGCATGCCGCCCGAGAGCTGGTGCGGGTACTCCTTGATCCGGCGGGCGGGCAGCGGGATGCCGACCAGCTCGAGCAGCTCGACCGCGCGGTCCCGCGCGGCCCTGCGGGAGAGCCCCTCGTGCCGGCGCAGCACCTCGGTGATCTGGTAGCCGACCGTGAACGACGGGTTGAGCGAGGTCATCGGCTCCTGGAAGACGACCGACACGTCCTTGCCCCTGATCTGCCGCATCCGTGACTCGGGCAGCGTGGTCAGCTCGCGGCCATCGAGCTTGATCGAGCCCGACAGCCTGGTCGTGTCCGGCGGGAGCAGCCTCGGCACGGACATCGCGGTGACCGACTTGCCGCAGCCGGACTCGCCGCAGAGCGCCAGGATCTCGCCCTCGCCCAGTTCGAGCGAGATGCCCCTGACCGCCTGCACCAGGCCGTCCTCGGTGTCGAAGTCGACGGTCAGGTCGGTGATCTCGAGTAGGCTCATCGGCCGCTCCTCGGGTCGAGAACGTCACGCAGCCCGTCGCCCAGCAGGTTGAAGCCGAGCGTGGCCAGCGCGATCATCAGTCCCGGCCAGATCGCCAGCCACGGCGCGACGTCCAGGTACTGCTGGGCGGTGGTGAGCATCACGCCCCAGGACGGCGTCGGCGGCTGGACCCCCAGGCCGAGGAACGACAGGGTCGACTCACCGATGATCGCCGCCGGGATCGCCACCGTGGCCTGCACGATGAGCGGGCTGGAGCAGTTCGGCAGCACGTAGCGGAGCAGGATGTGGCGGTCGGTCGCGCCATCGGCGATGGCCGCGGCCACGTAGTCCATCTCCCTGATCGCCAGCACCTCGCCACGGGTGATCCGGATGACCGCCGGCAGCTGGGAGAAGCCGAGCGCCAGCACCACACCCTTCAGCGAGGGGCCGATGATCGCCGCCAGCCCCACCGCGAACACCAGGAACGGGAAGGCCAGCGTCACGTCGACCAGCCGCATCACGACCGGGTCCAGCCAGCGCCGGTAGAACCCGGCCACCAGCCCGATCGGGATGCCGATCACCATGGCCAGCAGTGTGGACAGCACGCCGGCCTGCAGTGATACCTGCGCCCCGTGCGCGATCCTGGCCAGGGCGTCGCGGCCCAGATCGTCGGTGCCGAGCGGGTGCGCACCCGACGGCGGCGCGAGCGTGGCGGTGTAGTCCTGCGCCGACGGATCGCCGGTGAGCAGGGGACCGAGCAGCGCCAGCAGCAGGAACCCGGCGACGAGCACCAGCCCCGCCATCGGCATCGGGCGCCGCCTGAAGCGCCGCCACAGCCTGCGGCGGCGATCGGACCGGCCCGTCGTCACCGGTACGGCCAGCGCGTCAGCCATGCCCGCCTCCCGACAGCCGGATGCGGGGGTTGAGGAAGGCGTAGGCGATGTCGACCAGGAGGTTGACCAGCACGTACCCGATGACCGTGATCAGCACCACAGCCTGGATGACCGGATAGTTGCGGGTGAGCACGGCGTCCACGGTCAGCTTGCCGAAACCGGGGATCACGAAGATCTGCTCCGTCACCACCGCGCCGCTGATCAGCGCGCCCAGCTGCAGGCCCAGGACGGTCACCACGGTCGTGAGGCTGTTGCGCAGCGCGTGCGCGCCCACCACCTTGGCCTCCGACAGGCCCTTGGACCGGGCGGTCCGCACGTAGTCGGCCGACAGCGCGCCCAGCATGGCCGAGCGCGTCTGCCGCATCAGGATCGCCGCGAACCCGGTGCCGAGCACCAGGGCGGGCAGGATCATGCGCTGCAGGTTCTGGCCGGGGTCCTGGGTGAACGGGACGTACCCGGAGGCGGGCAGCCAGCGCAGCGTCACCGCGAACAGCAGGATGCCGAGCAGCCCCAGCCAGAAGTGCGGCACGGACAGCCCCGCCAGGCCGAAGCCGGTGGCCACGTAGTCGGGCAGCCGGCCCCGCTTCATCGCGGCCACGATGCCCGCGCCCAGGCCCACGACGATCGCCACCAGCAGGGCCAGCGCCGACAGCTCCAGCGTCACCGGCAGCCGCTCGGCCAGGATGTCGGCCACCGGCAGCTGGTCCTGGGTGGAGCGGCCGAGGTTGCCGGACAGGGTCTGGCCCACGTAGTCGACGTATTGAACCGGCAGGGGCTTGTCCAGGCCGAACTCGTGGCGGATCGCCTCGACCATCGCGGGCGAGGCCTCCTCACCGGCCATCACCACGGCCGGGTCCCCGGGCAGCGCCCTGATCCCGAGGAAGATCAGGATGCTGGCCAGGAACAGCACGATCACCGCCGAGCCCGCTCTGCGGAGGATGAACCAGACCATCAGGCGGCGAACCCAGCGGTGACGAAGCGGGGCAGGCCATCCTTGAAGTACTGGACACCGGCGACGGTCTTGTTCATGCCCAGGTAGTACTTGTTGTGGTACAGGTACACCACGCCGCGCACCTCGGCCGCCCGCTGCAACGCCTTGGCGTACAGCTCGGCCCGCTGGGCCGGCTCCGTGGCCGCCGCGGCCTCCTTGATCGGGTCGTCGATGCCGGGGTCGGACATGCCGCTGTAGTTGTTGCTGCCGCGGCTGGTGATCAGGTTCGACAGGTTGCCGTCCGGGTCCACCCGGCCCGACCAGCCGTTGAGCACGGTGTCGAACTTGCCGGCCTTGCCCTGTTCCAGCGTGCTGACGAACTCGGCCGTCTGCACCGTGACGTTGAAGCCCGCCTCCTTGGTCATCTGCTGGATGACCTGGGCCAGGCGCTGGTTGGTGGCGTCGTTGGGCGTGGTCAGCGTGACCGGGATCGGCGTCGGCACGCCGGACGCCTGCACCAGCTGCTTGGCCTTGGCCAGGTCGCGCTTGGCGCACTGGAGCACGGGCGCGCGGTAGGGGCTGTCGGCGGGCAGCGGGAAGCAGTCGGCCTCGTACAGGCCGTTGTAGACGGTCTTGTTGATCTGGTCGCGGTCCAGCGCCAGCTCGAACGCCTCGCGCAGCTGCGGGCTCTTGGCCAGCGGGGTGTTGACCGGGCCCGGCTTCTCGGTGGAGCCGTTGGCGTTGCCGGTGTTGATCGTGAGGCCGTAGTAGCCGAGCCCGCCGCCGGACACGACGGTGAGGTTCGGGTCGGCCTGTACGCCCTTGACCGTGGTCGTGGCCAGCTGGTCGGCCACCTGGACGTCGCCGGACTTCAGGTTCGCGGCCCGTACGTTCGGGTCGACGATGATTTTGTATACGAGCTTGTCGAGCTTCACCTTGGCGGCGTCGTAGTAGCCGGGCGCCTTGTCCAGCACGATCTGGCTGCCGGAGGTGCGACTCGCGAACGTGAACGGCCCGACGCACACCGGGCTCGCGCCGAAGTTGTCGCCCGCCGCCTCCAGCGCCTTGGGCGACATGATCATCCCGGCGCGGTCGGCGAGCTGCGCCGTCAGCGGCGTGAACGCGCGCGCCAGCGTGAGCTTGACGGTGGCCGGATCGACCACACTCACCTTCGACACGGCGGCCAGGTCGGCCTGGCGGGCCGACTTCTCCCAGGTACGGTGGCGATCCAGCGACTTCTTGACCGCCTCCGCGTCGAAGGCGGTGCCGTCGTTGAACTTCACGCCCTCGCGCAGCTTGATCGTCACTTCCTTGCCGTCGGCCGAGACCTCGGGCAGGGCGGTCGCGAGCTGCGGCACCAGCGTGGCCTTCGCGTCGATGTCGAAGAGCTTCTCGCACATGCTCGCGAACACCTCGCGGCCCACCAGCGTGGTGGACACGCTCGGGTCGAGCGCGTCGGGGTCGGCGTTGAGCGCGATGTTCAGGGTGCCGCCGCTCTTGACGGCGCGGCTGTCGGACGTGGCGTCGGCCACTGACGGGGCGACGGGGGTGCCGCTCGAACCGCCTCCACCGCAAGCCGTCAGGGCTATGGGGAGTACGGCGAGCGTCAAGACCAGCCTGGGTCTCATGGTGCCTCCGGGGGGAAGAACTTTAGGAGACTGTATACAAGAACCTGGATTTCAGCGGTGTTTCGTCACCGCATGTTGTTATCCGACCGTTTTCTCATCGTGTTGGGTCTTCGCCGGGCCTACTGCGGCCAGGAACGACCGCCTGGCAGCGGCGACGTGCGCGACCGCCCTGGCCTGGGCCTCGTCCTCGTCGCCCGCCGCGATGGCCTCGCACAGGCTCAGGTGCTCCGACCAGGAGTGCGGTCCACGTGCGGCCGCGGTCTGCCGGAAGACCCACTGAGCCCGCAGCAGCATCGGCGCCATCATCAGATTGAGGTAGGAGTTGCCCGCCACCTCGCCCACGGCCAGGTGGAAGGCGGTGTTGAGGTCGGCCACCCGTTCGAGCCTGCCCTCCTCGACCGCCTCCTTGGCCGAGTCGAGCACCAGCCGCAGCCGCGCGGCCGTCTCCGGGGTTCGCTTGCGCGCCGCCAGCCGGGCCGCCAGCCCCTCGATCGCCATCCGCACGTCGAAGAGCTCCTCGGCCTCCGCCGGCGACAGCCGCGCCACGGTGGCGCCGATCCTGGGGACGACCTGCACGAATCCCTCGGCGGCGAGCACCCGGATCGACTCGCGCACCGGGTTGCGCGACACGCCCAGCCGGGCGGCCAGCCGGTCCTCGACCAGGCGCTCACCCTGGGGGAGCTCGCCGGAGATGATGAGTCGGCGGATCTCCGCGGTCACCTGGTCGCGAAGCGGGAGATGGGCGCCGCCCAATGTCAGCTCAGTCATTTGAGGGAATCGTATACAAAGTTGCGGGCGTTTCCGGTGTCGTCGCGGAATCCAGCGGGTGACCGGTTGGTCAGGCGCGCAGGCGCAGGCCTCGGGGTGTCGGGTGGAACCCGGCCTCCTCCAGCGCCGCCGCCAGTGGTGACTCGCCGATCGAGGCGCCGTCGGCCCGCTCGACGGTCAGCTTCCCGAGCGCCCCATCTCGTACGGCCAGCGCCAGCGCGTCCACGGCCGGCCGCAGCCGCTCGTCATCGGCGAACGACAGCAGCGTCTTGCCGCCCCGCTCCACGTACAGCACCAGGAACCCGTCCACCAGCACCACCAGCGCGCCCGCCTTCCTGCCAGGCTTGTGCCCCACCTCGCCGGGATGCGCCGGCCACGACAGCGCCGCCCCGTAGGGGTTGGCCGGATCAGCCGCGGCCAGGACGACCGCCCGCCGATCGGTGGCCCGCCCGGATGGGCTCAAGTGGTGGTCGCCGGATGCCGGGCCGGTCGGCGCGAGGCTCGGGGCCATGGCGCGCATCCGGTCCACCGCCCCCGGCAGCGCGAACTGCGCGCCCCCGAGCCCTTCGACGAAGTAGCCCCGGCGGCACCGCCCACTCTCCTCGTAGGCCCGTAGCACCTGGTAGACCGGCGTGAACCCGCCCGGCAGCCGCTCCGACGTCACCGCCCCGCGGGTCACCACGCCATGCCGTTCGAGCAGCACCTCGGCCTGGGCCTGCGCCCGCTGGGTGGCGTCCTCGGCGGGCGCGGGAAGCAGCCACCAGCGCCCGCCCACCGTGGGCGGCCCGCTCCTGCTCGGCAGCACGGCCCGCCGCCGGCGCGTGGTGGCCGGCCGGTGCGCGGGCCGGCCCGATCCGAGCGTGGCCCGCAGCGGCGCCAGCGTGTCGCCGGACACGCGTCCCGACCACACCAGATCCCACAGCGCCGACACCAGTGTCGCGTCGTCGAGCGAGCCGAGCTGGTCGGAGATCCCCCGGAAGAACAGCGCCCCGCCGCCGCCCAGCACGTCGAGCACCTGCTCGTGCACCGGGGTCATCGTGATCTGGCCGGGCTCGGGCAGCAGCAGGGGAGCGGTGTCGGCGAAGTAGAGCGACACCCAGCCGTCGCCGCCGGGCAGCGATCCCTGGCCCACCCACATCACCTCGCCCGACGAGGTCAGCTCGTCGAGCAGCGCCGGGTGGTAGCCGGGCACGCGCGACGGCAGGATCAGCGTCTCCAGCGCCGACGCGGGCACGGCGGCTCCCTGTAGCTGCTCGACGCTGTGGATCAGCGCGTCCATCGCCCGCGCCGCGCCGGCCGCGCCGCTGCCGCGTGGCGTCAAGCCGGCCGCGCCGTCGGTGCCGCGGGGCGTCGAGCCGGTGATGCCGTGCCAGGCGGGCATGAACAGCGCGAGCGTCTCGGGCGAGACCGGTTCGACCTCTTTGCGGAGCCGGGCCAGAGACCTGCGCCGCAGCATCCGCAGCACACCGGCGTCGCACCACTCCTCGCCCCGGCCGCCCGGCCGGAACTCGCCGTTGACCACCCGCCCGGCCGCCGCCAGCCGGCGCAGGGCGTCGGTCACCACGGCCACGCCGAGGCCGAACCTGGCGGCGGCCGTACCGGCATGGAAGGGCCCGCGCGTACGGGCATGGCGGGCCACGAGGTCGGCCAGCGGGTCGGCGACCGGCTCCAGGAACGCGTGCGGGATCCCGACCGGCAGCGGCGCGCCCAGCGCGTCACGCAGCCGGGCCGCGTCCTCGATCGCCGCCCACTGCTCCTCGCCCGCGATCCGCACCTTGATCGCCCGGCGGGCGCGTTCGAGCTCCGCCAGCCAGGCGGGATCGCCGCCGCGCAGGCTCACGTCGGGCACGAGCAGCGGCCCGTGCGTGCGCAGCAGGTCGGCCAGGTCCTCGGCGTCGCGCAACGGCCGGTCGAGCCTGGCCAGCTCGCGTTCGGTGTCGGAGATGACGTCGGGGTCGAGCAGCTCCCGCAGGTCGGCCTCGCCGAGCAGCTCGGCCAGCAGGGTCATGTCCAGCGCCAGTGCCTGGGCCCGGCGCTCGGCCAGCGGCGCGTCGCCCTCGTACATGAACGCGCCTATGTAGTGGAACAGCAGCGACGCGGCGAACGGCGACGCCTGCGACGTCTCCACCTCCACCACCCGCACTCGGCGCGCGGCGATGTCGCGCATCAGCGCCACCAGCCCGGGCACGTCGAACACGTCCTGGAGGCACTCACGCATCGTCTCCAGCACGATCGGGAACGACGCGTACTGGGAAGCCACCCCCAGCAGGTGGGCGGCCCGCTGCCGCTGCTGCCAGAGCGGGCTGCGCCGGCCGGGCGTGCGGCGCGGCAGCAGCAGGGCCCGGCCCGCGCACTCCCTGAACCGGGAGGCGAACATCGCCGAGCCGCCCAGCTCCTCGGTGACGATCCGCTCGATCTCCTCGGCGTCGAACGCCGCCACGTCGGTGGGCGGCTCGACCAGCGTGTCGGGGATCCGCAGCACGATGCCGTCGTCGGAGTGCACGGCCTGCACGTCGAGGCCGTAGCGCTCACGCAGCCGCCGGTTGATCGCCAGAGCCCACGGAGCGTGGATCCGCGCGCCGTAGGGGGAGTGGATGACGACGCGCCAGTCGCCGAGCTCGTCGTGGAAGCGTTCGACCAGGAGGGTGCGGTCGTCGGGGACGTAGCCGGTGGCCTCACGCTGCTCGTCGAGGTAGGCGCGCAGGTTGCGGGCGGCGTATTCGTCGAGGCCGGCCGCTCGCATGCGGTCGTTGGAGGTGTTTGCCGCGTGTTCGCGGAGGAACGCGCCGATCGCCTTGCCCAGCTCGGCCGGCCTGCCCGGCGTGTCGCCGTGCCAGAACGGCAACTTGCCCGGCTGGCCGGGCGCGGGGGAGACGAGCACCCGGTCGGCCGTGATGTCCTCGATCCGCCACGACGTCGCGCCCAGGACGAACACGTCGCCGACCCGTGACTCGTAGACCATCTCCTCGTCGAGTTCGCCCACCCGGGACGCCTTCTCGCCCACCAGGAAGACGCCGAACAGCCCGCGGTCGGGGATCGTGCCGCCGTTGGTCACCGCCAGCCGCTGCGCGCCCGGACGGCCCTGCAACGTACCCGTCACCCGGTCCCAGACCACCCGCGGCCGCAGCTCGGCGAACTCCTCGCTCGGGTAGCGGCCGGCCAGCATGTCGAGCGTGGCCTCCAGCGCGGTACGCGGCAGCGTCGCGTAGGGAGCGGCCCGCTTGACCACGGCCTCCAGCTCGTCGACCGTCCACTCCTCCAGCGCGGTCATCGCCACGATCTGCTGGGCCAGCACGTCGAGCGGATTGCGCGGGTAACGCAGCTCCTCGATCTGGCCGCTCATCATGCGTTCGGCCACGACGGCGGTCTGGATCAGGTCGCCGCGGTATTTCGGGAAGATCACTCCCTTGGACACCGCGCCCACCTGGTGCCCCGCCCGGCCGATGCGCTGGAGCCCGCTCGCCACGCTCGGCGGCGCCTCCACACACGCGACCAGGTCGACGGCGCCCATGTCGATGCCCAGCTCCAGGCTGGACGTCGCGACCACGGCGGGCAGCCGGCCCGACTTGAGCGCCTCCTCGATCTGCGCCCGCTCCTCCTTGGACACCGAGCCGTGGTGCGCGCGAACGATCTCGGTGACCACGCCCTTGCTCGCCCCGGCCTGCGCCATCATCTCGGCGGGCGCCCGCTGGGGCGAATCTCCCGGCTGTGGCGTCCGCCCGGACGGATCTGCCGGTGGCGGCGTCCGCCGGGGCGGATCTCCCGGCAGGGGCGTCTCCCAGATCGACAGGTCGATGGCCTCGGGCCCCTGTACGCGCTCGTAGGCAAGCTCGTTGAGTCTGGTGCAGAGGCGTTCGGCCAGCCGTCGGGAATTGGCGAACACGATCGTCGACGAATGCGCCTCGATCAGCTCGAACAGGTGGTTTTCCACATGCGGCCAGATCGACCGGCTGGACGGCTCGGGCTCTCCGCCGTCGGTGAACCCGCTGTCGCCGAACCCCGGTCCGTTGTCGCCGAACCCGGACCCGCCGTCGGCGGACCCCGGCCTGCCGTTAGTGGACCCCGGCCTGCCGTTAGTGGACCCCGGCCGGCCCTCCATCTCCGTCATGTCCTCGACCGGGACGACCACCTCGACCTCGATGACCTTGTCGGAGGGCGGCTGCACGACCGTCGCGGGGCGGGACCCGCCGAGGAACGCCGCGACCTCGCTCACCGGTCGTACGGTCGCCGACAGCCCGATCCGCTGCGCGGGCCGTTGGAGCAGGGCGTCGAGCCGCTCGAGGCTGAGCGCCAGATGGGCACCGCGCTTGGTGGCGGCCACCGCGTGCACCTCGTCGACGATCACCGTCTCGACGCCCCGCAACGCCTCGCGCGCCTGGCTGGTGAGCAGCAGGAACAGCGACTCCGGCGTGGTGATGAGAATGTCGGACGGGTGGGCGGCGAACCGCCTGCGGTCCTCGGCCGGGGTGTCGCCGGAGCGGATCGCCACCGAGATCTCCGGCACCGGCAGGCCGAGCCGGCGCGCGGTCTGCTTGAGCCCGGCCAGCGGGGCACGCAGGTTGCGCTCCACGTCGACGGCCAGCGCCTTGAGCGGCGACACGTACAGGACCTTGGTCTGCTTCTTGACCTTCTTGGAACTGGCGTCGCTCTGCTTCGTCCCCGGCTTCGGACCCGCGTCGCCTTGCTTCGGCCCCGCGTTGACCTGCTTGGAACCTGCCTCGGCCTGTGTCGGATCCGCCGGAGTGGTGGGGTGGTCGGCGGCGGCCAGGCGGTCGAGGGACCACAGGAAGGCCGCCAGCGTCTTGCCCGACCCGGTGGGCGCCACCACGAGGGTGTTGTCGCCGCGCGCGATGGACTCCCACGCGCCTTCCTGCGCGCTCGTGGGCGCCTCGAACGCTCCGGCGAACCACTGCCTGGTGGTGTGGGAGAAATGTTCTAGCGAGCTCACCAGCACATACTGCCTCGTCGCACCGACAGAAAACTCATTGTGGCGGCGGTGCGAGATTGAGGCGGGGGCGCTGCGGACATAGAGCGAGCGTGGGCATCGACTACGCAGCCATTGAGAACCGCCGCGAGGACATCAGGGAGCGCTACCTCTTAGCGCACCGGCCATCCAGTAGCGCGCGCGGCCTGCACCATTTCGCCCTGCTGTCGTCGGACGTGGAGCGGACGGTCAAGTTCTACCAGGAGCTTCTTGAGTTCCCCTTGACGGAGATTTTTGAGAACCGTGACTTCAAGGGCTCCAACCACTTCTTCTTCGACATCGGCAACGGCAACCTCCTCGCCTTCTTCGACTTCCCGGGGCTCGACCTCGGCCCCTACCAGGAGGTGCTCGGCGGGCTGCACCACATCGCGATCTCCGTCGACCCGGCGACCTGGGAGCGGCTGCGCGGCAAGCTCGAGGTGGCCGGCGTGCCGCACCAGATCGAGAGCGGCGCCTCCATCTACTTCAAGGACCCCGACGGCGCCCGGCTGGAGCTGCTCGCCGACCATCTGGGTGAGATGTACGGCTCGCGCGTGATGTGATCTACCGTCGCGACGCTCTACGCGTGCGCGGTGTGCCCGCCCGAGGGTCCTTACTGATGCCCGCGTGCCTTTCGGCTCTTTCCGATTTCTCCTGCTGTACGGCTAAGCGCTGGGTTAACCGGAGCTGGCGGCGCTTCTTTCGGTTGGCTTTGCACGCGGCGGACTTGGGCGGGGAGTGCTTGGGGGTCTTTGCCATGGGGGTGTCCTACCCACCCTTCCGGCGGTTCCATACTTGTGTGATGCGGCTGACCGAGTTCTGGAGACGGATGCGCGCCCACTTCGGGGAGTCGTACGCCGACTCGTGGGCCCGCGACTACGTGCTCGCCCCGCTCGAGGGGCGGACGGTCGACCAGGCGCTGGCGGACGGCGAGAGCGCCAAGACCGTCTGGCGCGCGGTCTGCCAGGTGGAGAACGTCTCCTCCCGGCTCCGCTGACCTCTCGGCTCCGCTGACCTCCCGGCTCCGGCTGACCTCACGGCCCCGCTGATCTCGCTGCCCCGCTAACCTCCCTGCTCGTAATCCTCCATGCTCTCTTTCAGCGAGCGGGCCGTCAGATGCAGGTCGTCGGCGGTGCCCTGACCGCCGGGTGACCACAGGAACTGCCACCCACGACCGGCGGGGGTGGCGAAAACGAGCGTCTGTCTACCGGTGCGGAGATGCCACGCCCACAGCACCGGCTCCTCCCCGCCGATCATGCGGCTCGCCAGCCCGTGACCGGGCAACAACTTGGCGAGTGCTTCCAGATGGGTGCGCCGTTCCCCGGTGTACGTGCTGCTCGTCACGTCGCCGCCTCCAAGCCTCTGCTTCAGAGTCTCCCCAGCTCACGGTGCGTGACAACACGTAAGGCGTATTGCCTATCAATGTCGGGTGTGTGGAAACGCTGTGGAACCAGGGCGGGGTGCTGTGCGGCGTTAGGCCCGGCAGTCGGGTGCCGAGGCGAAGCGGTTAGAACGCGCCGCTTCGGCCGCCCAGTCGTAGGTCGGTCGCAGTTGTGACGGCTGGTGTCCGGCTGCCCTGACGCTGATGATGGTCGGCATGCGGCGGCGGCTGATCCGGGCGTTCGGCGGGGTGACCTTCGTCATCTCGATGGCCGGGTTGGGCACTTATCAACCGGCCCTCTAAGGTGCTGACTCGCCGAAGACGCGAACGAGCTCATCGGCGACGTCTCGACGATCAGCGCGCGCGTCGATGGTGCTGTGCACCCGCTCTCGCGCCTGCGCGATCATCTCCTCGGGCCATGAGTGACCCGACAGCCCAGAGGAGATCAGCACGAGCCCCGCCACTCGGTGCGCAGCCACCAACGCCGCCTCCACCGCGTAGGAGCCCCCCATCGAATCGCCCACCAGCGCCGCCCGTTCCACGCCGAGTCCGTCCATCACACGCAGCAGGTCTTCGTGGTGAACGAGTTCGCCGGCCGGATCGGCCGACTCACCGTACCCGCGCCAGTCGTAACTGATCACCCGGTAACGATCGGACAGCGAGTCGCGCTGGTGTCGCCACATACGCCGATCGGCGATGCCCGCGTGGATGAGCACCACCGCAAGACCCTCCCCCATATCGTCATAGGCCAGACCATCGATCAACATCACGCCCCAGATCGTATGAGCCGAGTCGGAGCTTCTGGACCGGGTTCGCAGCCGGCGTACCCAGGCCCACGTCCACGATCTCAACGCCCTGAGTCCGCTCAAGCCTCGATGTCATAGGACAACCGCGTGTACTTAGTGGAGTTCCGCGTGTTCCGGATGTGATCGAACAGCCGTTCGGCTACCATGGAACCTGCCAGGCCAACGCCCTCCCCCCGACGATTCCCAAAACTGTCGGTGGCAGGCCGTAGCTTTCACTCGACTGATCGGACCACAACCCTCCAGGGGGAGTTCCCATGGCTATCAACGACCGCGAGAAGGCCCTCGAGACCGCCCTCGCTCAGATCGAGAGGCAGTTCGGCAAGGGCTCCGTCATGCGCCTCGGCGACGACGTCCGAGCCCCCATCGAGGTGATCCCCACGGGTTCGATCTCCCTGGACGTCGCGCTGGGCATCGGCGGGTTGCCGCGTGGCAGGATCGTCGAGATCTACGGTCCGGAGTCCTCGGGTAAGACCACGGTCGCTCTGCACGCGGTGGCCAATGCCCAGCGCGCGGGCGGCATCGCGGCGTTCATCGACGCCGAGCACGCCCTCGACCCCGAATACGCCAAGAAGCTCGGCGTCGACACCGACGCCCTGCTCGTCTCCCAGCCCGACACGGGCGAGCAGGCGCTCGAGATCGCCGACATGCTGATCAGGTCGGGCGCCGTCGACATCATCGTCATCGACTCGGTGGCCGCCCTGGTCCCCAAGGCCGAAATCGAGGGCGAGATGGGCGACAGCCACGTCGGCCTCCAGGCCCGTCTGATGTCCCAGGCCCTGCGCAAGGTCGCCGGCGCGCTCAGCAACACCGGCACCACCGCCATCTTCATCAACCAGCTCCGCGAGAAGATCGGCGTCATGTTCGGCTCGCCCGAGACCACGACCGGTGGTAAGGCGCTCAAGTTCTACGCCTCGGTCCGCCTCGACATCCGCCGCATCGAGACGCTCAAGGACGGCACGGAGGCGGTCGGCAACCGTACGCGGGTCAAGGTCGTCAAGAACAAGATGGCCCCGCCCTTCCGGGTCGCCGACTTCGACATCCTCTACGGCGTGGGCGTCTCCCGCGAGGGCGGCCTCATCGACATGGGCGTCGAGCACGGCTTCGTCCGCAAGTCCGGCGCCTGGTACACCTACGAGGGCGACCAGCTCGGCCAGGGCAAGGAGAATGCCCGCAACTTCCTGAAGAACCACCCCGACATGTCCAACGAGATCGAGAAGAAGATCAAGGACAAGCTCGGCGTCGGCCCCCGCTTGGACGCCCCCGCCGAGGCCCCCGCGGCCCCGGCCGCCCCAGCCGCCGCTCCCTCGGGCCGCGGCGCCAAGGCCGCCGCCACGCCGAAGCCCGGTGACGTCTGATCGGTCGCCACATGAGTGTCTCTGATCGGTCCTCGCATGAGTGACACGGACCCGTCGCAGGCGCCCCACTCCCACGACTGGGGCGCCTGGCCCGACCTCCCCACCCCACCTCCGGGCCGCCGCCGCAGCTCCAGCGCCAACCTCTCCCCACGGTCATCAACCCCGGAGGACACCTGGCCCTCCGGACCCTCATCGGACGACTCACCCCGAGGCCGGAAACCCTCCCGGAGGAAACGGTCCAGCGGGAGGCTGCCCGGTGGCGATCCGTCTGATGGGAGGCCGCTTGGCGGCGAACCGTCTAGCGGGAAGCTGCCCGGCACCGAACCGGCCGGTAGGAGGCCGTCCGGTGAGAGGCTGTCTGGGGGTGAGCCATCGGGTGGGCTACCCGGTAGCGGACCGCCAGGTGGAAAGCTGACCGGTAGCGAACTGTCCGGTGGGAAGATGCCTGGCGCTGCACTATCCAGTGGAAAGCCGTCCGGCGGGGAGCCGTCGGCAGGGTGGCCGTCGCTCAGCGAATGGCGCCAACGGTCCCGCCCCTCGGCCGAGCCACCCTCGGCTGACTCATCCCCGGCCCAGCCCGCTCACGCACCTGCCGAGCCGAGCTCCGGGCTGGGCGCAGCATCGATCGCTGAGTCGTCCGGTGATTCGGGCAGCGGACAGAACACCGAGCGGCTCTCAACCGCGCCCCAAGAAACCGTCTGGCGGCCTGCCCAGGACAACTCACCGCCCGCCGCAGGCAATGCGTCTCCCCGAGGCCAGGACGTGCCTCCGCCTGCCCAAGGCAACTCACTGTCCACCACAGGCAGGGCGTCTCCCCGGGGCGACGACGTGTCTCCGCCTGCTCAAGGCAACTCACTGTCCACCGCGGGCAATGCGTCTCCCGGGGGCCAGGACGTGCCTCCGCCAGCCCAAGGCACTTCATCGTCCACCGCGGACAACCCCTCTCCCCGAGGCGACGTGCCGTTCTCCCAGGACGGGCTGTCGTCCGGTGCGGGCACCGACAGCGGTCAGTTCGAGGGCGGTTCCTATACCGGTGGCCAGGCCGAGGATGATCCGTACCAGGGTGGCCGACGTGGGGAGAGGCGCTCCGGTAGAGGACGGCGGTCAGGTGGGCGGGGTGGGAAGGGGGCGCGTTCGGCGGGCTCTCGGGGGCGTGGTGGGTGGCTTCCCGACGGGCCCGACGAGGGGTCGGCCGCCGGTGCAGCGCCCCACGCCGACCCTGAGTCGGTGGCTCGGGCCATCTGTCTCCGTCTGCTCACGATGGCTCCCAAGACGCGAGCCCAACTGGCCGAGGCGCTCCGTAAGCGTGACGTGCCGGATGAGGCCGCGGAGACGGTCCTCGACCGCTTCTCCGAGCTGGGCCTGATCAACGACGAGGCATTCGCCGAAGCCTGGGTCGACTCCCGCCACCACGGTCGTGGGCTCGCCAAACGCGCCCTGGCCGCGGAGCTTCGCCACCGCGGCGTCGACTCCGAGACCGTCAACGAGGCCGTGGACCGCCTCGAGCCCGACCAGGAGCTCGAAACGGCGCGCCGCCTCGTCGAACGCAAGCTGTCCTCCACCCGCGGCCTCGACCCCCAGGTCCGCACTCGCCGCCTCGCCGGAATGCTGGCCAGAAAGGGGTACGCCCCGGGACTGGCCTTCCGCGTCATCCGCGAGGCGCTGGAGACGGAGGGCGTCGAAATTGAGGACGACTTCTCCTGACCCCCACATGGCCCCCGCCCGCACTGGATCACTCCCGATCGTTCCCCCAAGTTCCGTTTACTGCCAGGCCGCTCCGCCCCGCCAGGCTGAGCTCGGCGGGGCCGCTTTCTTTCGGTAAGGAGCGCGTGGTCCTGTTGCGGGGGGCTGAGCGTCCGTAGACGAGTGGCCCACACCCGCATGACGTTCCGGCCGCTGGCAGGTTGTTCCGTCCCGTCGGGCGGGGATGCTCGGGCCCGTTTCGGTACGGGCGCTGGCCTGTTCCGGTACGGCGCACGTTCTCTTTGGCACGGGGTATCGAGCTTCGATCGGGATATCGAGCCTCGGTTTGGCGCAGGGGTGCGGTTCGTCGGGTGGGCACTCAGGCTCTGGGGCGGGTTGTTTGGTTCCTGGCGGCATCGGCGTGCGGGTCGTCCGAGGGGGTGCCCGGTCTTTCGGGGCGGGGTTTTGGGTCCTGCCGGTAGCGGGGTGGTCCTCTTTCTGGGCCGGGGCTCCGGGTTTGGCGGGAGGGCGTGCGTAGTTGCGTGTGGGACGGCATTTCGGGGCAGAAGCGGGAAATCTGTCTCAATGAAGAGATGCAAGCCCGTAAGACACGCTTGATGACTCGTTTGCTTGCTCGTGACTTGTTCGACGCATAACCTCGACGGCAGTGAGGAGTTACTCCGCGCAGTGCGGATTGCCATACCGGTGATTGACGGACGAACGAGCTCGGTGGATCGAGGCAGGCGAGGTGTCGGCTACCCCAGTCGACGCCCGGTCAGTCTTGGTTGGATATCGGTCGTGGTGAAGATGCCGTTTGGGCGATCAGCGCCGCGCATGTGACCCCTCCCGTTTTGAGGGCGCGTTACGAGTCTTGACGACGCGAGGAGGGCGGGGAGCACATGGGGCCGCTTGTCGTGGTGCTGTCGGTGGCGGTGCTCCTGCTGGCGTTCGGGATGATCGCCGCGTTGCTCATCGTCGTCCGCCGCACGTCGGGCAGCGGTTCGCGAGTGCTCAAGCCGAGCCCCGAGCAGTTGCAGGCCGTACACGAGGAGCTTGAGCTGGCTCGTGAAGAGGCCGGGGAGATCCGGGGCAAGGCCGAGTCCGATGCCGAGGAGATCCTGCGCAGGTCGGCGGCCGCCGCCGAGAGCGCGGCGCGGCTGCGGAGCGAGGTCGAGGAGGAGGGGCGGATACTCAAGGCCGAGCTCAAGGAGCTCCGGGCCGACCTCGAACGCAGGGAAGGGCGGCTGGCCGAGCGCGAGCAGCGGCTCGATGAGGAGGCCAGGCGGCAGGCCGAACGCGATCGCAAGCTGGGCGAGACCGAGGTCGAGCTGGCAGACAGGCGCGCGGAGCTGCTGCAGGTGGAGAACGAGCGGCGGGTGATCCTCGAGCGCGTCGCCGGGCTCACCGGTGAGCAGGCCAAGGGCGAGCTGGTGCGCGAGATCGAGAACCAGGCCAAGCGCGAGGCCGCGCTGATCGTCAGGGAGATCGAGGGCGATGCGCGCAAGGAGGGCGAGAAGCGCGCTACCAAGATCGTGACGCTGGCCGTGCAGCGGATGGCGGCCGAGCAGACGGCCGAGTCCGTGGTGAGCGTGCTGCACCTGCCCGGCGATGAGATGAAGGGCCGGATCATCGGCCGTGAGGGGCGCAACATCCGGGCGTTCGAGTCGACGACCGGCGTGAACCTGATCATCGACGACACCCCGGAAGCGGTGTTGCTGTCGTGTTTTGACCCGGTACGCCGGGAAACTGCCCGGCTCACGCTGGAGAAACTGGTACTCGACGGCCGCATTCACCCCCAGCGCATCGAGGAGGCGCACGAGCGCAGTCGTGCGGAGGTGCAGGAGCTGTGCGCGCGGGCGGGTGATGACGCGCTGGTCGAGCTGGGCATCACCGACATGCACCCCGAACTGACGCTGCTCCTCGGCCAGCTCCGATACCGCACCTCCTACGGACAGAATGTCCTCAAACACCTCATCGAGTCCGCGCACATCGCCGGAATCATGGCCGCCGAGCTCAAGATGGACCAGTCGCTGATGAAGCGCTGCGCCCTGCTGCACGACATCGGCAAGGCTCTGACACACGAGGTCGAGGGCAGCCACGCGCTGATCGGGGCGGAGATCGCCCGCAGATACGGCGAGCAGGAGGACGTGGTGCACGCCATCGAGGCGCACCACAACGAGGTCGAGGTCCGCACGGTCGAGGCCGTGCTCACGCAGGCGGCCGACGCGATCAGCGGCAGCCGTCCGGGTGCGCGACGGGAGTCGCTGGAGGCGTACGTCAAGCGGCTGGAGCGGCTGGAGGAGATCGCGCAGTCGTATGACGGGGTGGAGAAGGTGTTCGCCATGCAGGCAGGCCGGGAGATCCGGGTGATGGTGAAGCCGGACGCGATCGACGACATCCAGGCGCAGGTGATCGCGCGGGATGTGGCCAAGCAGGTCGAGGAGGAGCTGACCTATCCGGGGCAGATCCGCATCACCGTCGTCCGAGAGTCGCGAGCGACCGAGTTCGCGCGCTGAACAGTTCTCTGTGCTGAAAGTCGAGATCACTTTTCTGTACGGCAGGCCTGGTGGACCCCACCCGCCGCACGGGGCCGGGCCCTGTCCAGGGGCACGCTCCTCCGGCGGAGGTGGCTGGGGGCCGTGACGTGCGCCTTCTTGGCCCGGTCCGTGGGCCGTGGGTTGGGCTCCGATGACAGGCGCCGGACTCCGCCGTGCCACGGCCCGCCGACGCGGCGCTCGAAGGGCGAGGCGGGGGAGTGGTCGGCTGCCGGGGGGAGCGGGTGGTCGGAGGGTGAGGCGGGGCGTGGTCGGTCGGAGGGTGAGGTGGGGAGCGGGCGGGAGGGAGAGGCCTGCCCCGGCCGACGCGGAGGCACGACGGCTCGCCGTAACCGTCGGAGGACGGGGCGGAAGTGTGGTCGGGCGGAGGAGTGGTTGGTAGGAGGGCGGCGGCCGGCGGGTACGGGTGGCCGGAATGGGAGAAGGTCTGCTCCGGCTGCGTTCCGCCCGGCCGCCCCCACCCGTCGCACTTCCCCGGCCACAGGTCCCACGATGGGTTCAGGTCAGGCGGATGCGGGGGTCCAGGAGGCCGTAGGTGATGTCCACCAGGAGGTTGGCCACGACGACGGCGGTGGTGGCGAGGACGACGACGCCCATGATGACCGGGAGGTCGCCGCTGACGAATGCCTGCACTACCGCCTGCCCGATGCCGCCGAGCCCGAAGACCGACTCCGTCACCACCACCCCGCCGATCAGCGTGCCCACGTCGACGCCGAGTTGCGTCACCACCGGCGTCAGGGCGGCGCGTAAGCCGTGCCGGTAGATGACCTGGCCTTCCGGGACGCCCTTGGCGCGGGCCGTGCGGATGTAGTCCTCGCCGAGGATGTCCAGCATCGACCCGCGTGTCAGGCGTACGTAGGAGGCGGCCTGGACCATGGCGAGCGTGATCCAGGGCAGGATCAGGTGGCGGGCCCATTCGCCGGGGCTGTCGGTGAGCGGCACGTACGAGTCCGGCGGCAGCAGCGGCGCCCCGGCCATGGAGAGCTGGAAGAACAGGAAGTACAACAGCAGCAGACCGACCACGAAGGTGGGCATGGACACGGCGGCCAGGGCCAGGAACGTCACGACGCGGTCCAGCGGGGAGCGCGCCCGGGTGGCGCTGATGACCCCGGCGCCCACGCCGATGACGACCCAGAGGATCGCGCCGCCGATCACGAGCGAGGCCGTGGGCGGGAAGTCCTGGGAGAGGAGCTTGCCGATGGATTCTCCGGAGAAGTACGACTGGCCGAGGTCGCCGTGGATGAGGCGGTTCAGGTAGTCGAGGTACTGGACGAGGATCGGGCGGTCCAGGCCGAGGTTGTGGCGGATGAGCTCCACTTGTTCGGGGGTGGCCTGGCGGCCGGCCAGCGTCCTGGCAGGGTCGCTGGGGGCGACGAAGAACAGCAGGAACGTGCCCAGCGTGACGAGCCATAGGACGAGCACGCCCAGCAGCGCCCGACGGAGGAGGAAACGGCGGAGCATCAGGCCCCCTTACGACGGCGGCGGCGGTCAAGGCGGTCACGGCCGTCACGGCGGTTGCGGCGGTCACGGCGGCCGCGGCGGCTGAACAGGCGTTCCATGCGTGGGTCGATGGCGTCCCTGATGCCGTCGCCGACCAGGTTGAAGGCGAGCGTGGTGAGCAGCAGGGTGGCCGCGGGGAAGCCCAGGTACCAGTAGGCGACCCGGTAGAAGCCCTGCGCCTCGCTGAGCAGGTTGCCCCAGGAGGGGGTGGGCGGCACGATGCCGAGCCCGAGGAACGACAGCGTCGACTCGAAGACGATGGCCGCCGGCACGAGCAGCGTGGTCAGGACGATGACCGGGGCGAGCAGGTTCGGCAGGATGTCGACGAACATGATCCGGAGATCGCCGCAGCCGATGGACCGGGCGGCCTCGACGTACTCGCGCTCCTTCAGTGAGAGCGTCTGGCCACGGACGACCCGCGCGATGGCCGCCCACGAGTAGAAGGCGATCACCCCGATCGTCGCGGTCAGCGACGGCCCGGCGATCGAGACGACCGCGATGGCGAAGATCAGGTACGGGAACGACAGCACCACGTCCATGAGCCGGGACAGCACGGTGTCGATGACGCCGCCGTAGTAGCCGGCCAGCAGGCCGACGACGACGCCCACCAGCGCGGCCAGCCCGGTGGCGACCACACCGACCAGCAGCGATACCCGCGCCCCGTACAGAACCCTGATGAACAGGTCGCGGCCGAGCCGGTCGGTGCCGAACCAGAACGTGCCGTTCGGCGCGATCGGCAGCCCCTGCGCGGTGATGCCGGTGTCGCGGAACTGCTCGTCCGGGTCGTGGCCGTTCCACGCGGCGATGAGCGGGGCCGCCAGCGCCAGCAGGCAGAGCAGGACCACGATCAGGCCGGAGACCAGCGCGACCTTGTCGGTCCTGATCCTGGCCCAGGCGAGCTGCCACGGGCTGCGGCCGGCGATCGTCCGGTCGCTGACGGCGTCCGGTCTGATCTCGGTGAGCGTCATGCGAGCCTCCTCCCGGAGCCGGAGCCGGAGCCGGAGCCGGAGCCGGAGCCGGAGCCGGAGCCGGAGCCCGAACCGGAATTGGCAGTGGTCAGGTCCTCGCCTGCCTCGACGGGGAAGTGGCAGGCCACCAGGTGGTCCCGGAGCGCCAGCGGCGGTTCCTCCGATGAGCAGCGCTCCCGCGCCTTCGGGCACCGGGGATGGAAGCGGCAGCCCGACGGCGGGTCGATCGGCGAGGGGACGTCGCCCGTCAGGATGATGCGCCGTCGCCGTTCGGCCTCGTCCGGGTCGGCCACCGCCGTGGCGGAAAGGAGGGCGTTCGTGTAGGGATGCCGGGGATGTTCGTGCAGCTCGTCGGCCCCCGCCAGTTCGACGATCTTGCCCAGGTACATGACCGCGATCCGGTCACTGATGTGCCGCACCACCGACAGGTCGTGCGCGATGAACAGGTACGTCAGCCCGAACTCATCCTGCAGGTCCTTCAGCAGGTTGAGGATCTGCGCCTGGATGGACACGTCCAGCGCGGACACCGGCTCGTCGCAGATGATCAGCCGGGGCCGCAGCGCGAGCGCCCTGGCCACCCCGATCCGCTGCCGCTGCCCGCCGGAGAACTCCGCGGGGAAGCGGTTGTAGTGCTCGGGGTTGAGCCCCACCCGTTCCATCAGCTCCTGTACGGTACGGCGCAGCTCGGCGCCGCGGCTCACCCGGTGGACCACGAGCGGGTCGGCGATGATCGAGCCGACGCGCCGGCGCGGGTTCAGTGAGCCGTAGGGGTCCTGGAAGATGACCTGGATGTCGCGCCGGTAGGCCCGCATCCTGGCTCTGGGCAGGTTCGTGATGTCGTCGCCGTCGAAGCGGACCCGGCCCGAGGTGATCGGATGCAGGCCCGCGACGCAGCGGGCGAGCGTCGACTTGCCGCAGCCGGTCTCGCCGACCAGCCCGAGCGTCTCGCCCGGTGACAGGTCGAAGCTCACCCCGTCGACCGCGCGCACCTGCCCGATCGTGTGCTTGACCAGCAGGCCGGTGGTGATGGGGAAGTGCTTGACGACGTTCTCGACTTCGAGGAGCATCAGGCCTCCTTCGCCTGCAGTCGCAGCGCGTCGGCCTCCGGGCCGAGCCCGACCGCCTCGTGGGGCAGCCAGCAGGCCGAGGCGTGCCCGCCGCCGCCCGTGACCCTGGCCGGCGGCGGCCGTTCGGCCGCGCAGACCGGCATGGCGTACGGGCAGCGCGGGTGGAAGGCGCAGCCCGAGGGGAGGTCGATCAGCGACGGCGGGGAGCCGGGGATGGGCCGCAGCCGTTCGCCCCGGGCCCCGGTGCTGCCCGGGATCGACTCCAGCAGCCCCTTGGTGTAGGGGTGGTGCGGGCGGTAGTAGAGGGTACGCCGGTCGGCCCGCTCGGCCACCAGGCCCGCGTACATGACCAGCACCTCGTCGGCGATCCCCGCCACGACGCCGAGATCATGGGTGATGAGGATGAGCGCGATGTCGAACTCGGCCTGGACCCGGCCGATGAGCTCGAGGATCTGCGCCTGGACGGTCGCGTCGAGCGCGGTGGTCGGCTCGTCCGCGACGATGAGCTTCGGGTTCAGCGCCAGCGACATGGCGATCATCGCCCGCTGCCGCATGCCGCCGGAGAACTGGTGCGGATAGTCGTCCACCCGCCGGTCCGGCCGGGGGATGCCGACCAGGCCGAGCAGTTCGATCGCGCGCTTGCGGGCCTCGGCGCGGCTGGTGCCGGGCCGGTGGACGTGGAAGAGCTCCTCGATCTGCCGGCCGACCTTGTAGAGCGGGTGCAGGCTGGTCAGCGGGTCCTGGAAGACGACGCTGATCTCCGCTCCGCGGATGCGGCGTAGCTGCTCGCGGTCCAGTTCGAGCAGGTCCACCCCCTCGAACAGGGCGGTGCCGGATATGTCGGCTCCGGGGGAGAGGCCGAGGATGGCCTGGGTGCTCACGGTCTTGCCGCTCCCGGATTCGCCGACGATCGCCAGCGTCCGGCCGCGGTCGACGGTGAACGACAGTCCCCGCACCGCCTGGACCAGGCCGTCGGAGGTGGGGAAGGTCACCTTCAGGTCCGTCACCTCTAGCAGGCTCATGTTCCTCCCTCACAGCGCCCCGCGGGAGTCCCGCGGGGCGCCGCACGGTCATGGCGAGTTGGGGTCAAGCCAGAGGTTGGTGATGTCGTAGAGCTGGAACGCGGGAAGATACAGCGCGTTGCGCACCCGCTTGCTCTTGTAGATCGGCGTGTTCTGGTTGTTGAACGGCACGATCACCGCGTCGGCCATCACCGTCTGGTCGACCTGGTGCCAGAGTCCGGCCGCCTTGGTCGCGTCGGGCTCGGCCAGCGCCTGCTTGATGAGGGCGTCCACCTTGGGGTTGCTGTAGCAGCCGTAGTTGCTCGTGCCCGGCGTGCAGTTGGTCTGGAACAGCGGCTGGGAGACGGCGCGGCCGTTGTTGCCGTACCAGTCGGGTACCCAGCCGGGAGCTGAGATGTCCCACTTACTGTCCTTGGCGATGGTCGGGTTCTGCAGGAACGCGCCGTAGTAGTCGCCCTGCCGTACGGGCAGGCCCTTGACGGTGATCCCGCACTTCTGCAGGTCGGCCGAGTAGGACTGGAAATTGGCCGGGTGGTTGCCCGCGTTGCGGAACGCGCCGATGAGCGTCATCCCGTTCGGGTAGCCCGCCTCGGCGAGCAGCTGCTTGCACTTGGCCGGGTCACCCTGGTCACCGGGCGTCGGGTACGGGTTGTACTCCTGGTAGCCGATGTTGCCCGGTGGGATGGCCGTGTGCAGCGGGGTCGCCACGTCGGCACCGCCGTAGATCTTGGCGATGGCCACCTTGTTGATCGCGTACTCGATGGCCTGGCGCACCTTGACCTTGCCCATGGCGCCGTTCTCGTTCTTGCTCTGCTGGTTGAAGACGAGATACGGGTTCGTCACGGCGCCCGGGAAGATCTTGAAGTCGGGGTCGCCGCTCTTCAGCCGCGGGATCTGGGCGGTCGGCACCGGCAGGTCCCAGGACAGGTCCGCGCTGCCCGCCTCGATCTGCTGCTGCACCGCGTCGGGCTCGGTGACGCCCATCTTGACGTCGACGGCGTTGACGTACTGGTGCCTGATCGGGTCGGCCGCCTGCGTCCAGGCGGGGTTCCGCTCCAGCCTGATCGACTTGGTGGCCACGTACTGGGTGATCTTGTACGGGCCGTCGGAGATCACGTGCTGGCGGAAGGTGGCGTCGTCCGGCACGTACTGGTCGTACTCCTGGGGCGCGGCCGAGGAGAAGTTGAGTGACAGGATGTTGAGGAAGTCGGCCGCCGGCTGGACCAGCGTGAACACGATCGTCTTGTCATCCTTGGCCTGAACGCCGGCGATGTCGTGCGAGTTCTGGAAGGCCGCCAGCGCCGCCGCCGTGGGCTTGGCCTTCTCGAACGCCTTGCCGTAGGCCGCGCAGTAGGCGGCCATGCCCTTGATCGTGCTGGTGTAGTAGCCGGGCGCGCCCGCTCCGGCCACCGGGTTGCAGAGGCGCTTGAAGCCGCGGACGAAGTCGCCCGCGGTCACCGCCCGCGGCGGCTGGGTGTCCCATTGGACGCCGTCACGCAGCTTGATCGTGTACGTGAGGTGGTCGGCGCTGAGGCCGCCGTTGGCGGTCGTCGGCAGCTCGGTGGCGACGTCGGGGACGACGGCGAAGCCCTTGGTGGTGTCGGACTCCTTGGCCACGCCGTTCAGGTTGAACAGCTGGCGCGCGTAACCGCGCAGGATGCCGTTGGTGACCGTGTAGTAGGAGCTGGTGGGATCGAGATGGTCGACGTCGCCGCCGCCCACCAGCCTGATCGTGCCGCCCGACAAGGGCTTGCCGGTGTCCTGGGGCGCTGTCGGCGGTGCCGAGCCGTTCGTGCCGGTGTCCGTGGCGCAGGCGGCGGCGAGCAGACTTGCCGCGGCCACCACGGCGATGCTGAGATGGCGCAAGCTGGCCATCTGGCCCTCCCTCTGCCGAGATGGGGATATGTGGCTGGCCAGTGGGGCGCGCTTCGTGGCCGCGAGGCGCGCCCCACGTGCTGCTCCTTCGAGCAATCCACGTGGGGAGGGCGGTGTCGAGGACGGTTATTCAACCGTTGGCGAGTAGCGACCGCCGAGTGATAGCGGTTGTGTCCAAGAACCGTGATTGATGGCGACGAAAGCGAGAATCAGCTGAAAATCTGCTGGTAGAACGCCAGCTCCGCGGCCAGGGCGGTGGCCCGCGTCTCGGTGCGGCGGAAACCGTGCGACTCGCCCTCGAACGCCAGATAGGTGCACGGGACGCCGCGTTCGGCCAGCGCGTCGGCGAAGGCCGCCGCCTGCTCGGGCGGCACCACGGGATCGTCGAGCCCCTGGAGCAGCAGCATCGGGCAGGAGACGCCGTCGACCAGCGCCAGCGGCTCGCGCTCGGCGTAGAGCCGCGGGTCCTCCGGGCCGACCAGCCACTCCACGTAACGCGACTCGAAATCATGGGTGTGGGCATGGAGCGGGGCGAGCGCGCTGACGCCGTAGTAGGACACGCCCCCCGCGAACACCTCCGAACGGCAGCAGGCCGCCATCACGGTCCAGCCGCCCGCGCTGCCGCCGCGCACCGCGATGCGCCCGGGATCGGCCAGCCCCTCGGCCACCAGCCATTCGGCGGCCATGATCGTGTCCTCGACGTCGACGACGCCCCACTGCCCCTTCAGCCGGTCGCGGTAGGCCCGGCCGTAGCCGCTGGACCCGCCGTAGTTGACGTCGAGCACACCGATGCCGCGTGAGGTGAGGTACGCCTTCTCCAGGTCGAGCGCCGTGCCCTCGTGCGCCGTCGGACCGCCGTGCACGAAGAGCACGTACGGAGGCGCGTCCGCCGAGTCCTCGGCGGCCGGGTTGGACGGCGGATAGAGGAAACCGTGCACCCGGTGCCCCATCTCCACCGGACGAGGCGTGGGCAGGCAGGCGAGGTCGGGCAGCTCCTCGACGTCGCGCCTGAGGGTCTCGGCCTGGCCGGAGATGGTGTCGACGCGGATGAGCGACTTCGCGACCGCGGCGCCGTACGCGATGCCGATCACCGAGGTGCCGTCGGCGGCCAGCGCCGGATCCCACCCGTCGCCCGGCGGATCGAGGTCGGCGAGCCGGCCCGTCTCCGGGTCGAGGATGCCGAGCCGCAGGTCGCCACGCCCGTGCAGCACCGCGAGCCGTCCGTCGCCGAGCACGATGTACGGCAGGCCGCCCAGCGTCCACAGCGGCCAGGCGAACTCCTCCTCCAAAGGATGGAGCGGCTGCGGCGAGAGGTCGTGGAGGCCGGTCTGGTAGAGGTTCCACCAGCCGGAGCGGTCGGAGATCAGGTAGAGGTGGCCGTCGTCCTTCCAACTGGGCGCGAGCACGGACTCGGCCGGGCCGCCGCCCACGGTCCACGATGTGCCGTCGGACAGGCGGGTGACGCGGAGCTCGGTGCCGCTCCATGGCATGAGCGGGTGGTTCCAGGTGAGGTAAGCGAGATGCCGTCCATCGGGGGAGATGGCGGGAGAGGCGTAGAAGTCGCCGCCGGTGACCCATTCGCGGGTCTCGCCGCCGCCGACCGGGATGGAGACGAGGGCCCTGGTCGTCTTCCCGTCGTCGGTGTGCCGTTCGCGTACGCACCAGATCTGGTCGTCACGGACCAGCAGGTCGGCGTAGCGGTCGCCGCCGTCGGGGGTGAGCGGGACGGGCCCGTCAACGCGGTCGGTATGGCCGGCGCGGTCCTTGAGCAGGTAGAGGCGCTGGTCGGCGAGACCGGCGAAGATCACATCGCCCTCGGGGGTCACCGCGTAGGGCCGCCCGCCGTACTCGTGCACGCGGGTGCGGGCACTCCACGGCTCGGGCAGCAGCTCGCGGCAGGTGCCGTCGGCGGCGCGGTGCATGATCGTGGTGCGTCCGCCCTGGTCAGGGCGGTCCTCCGTCCACCACACCTGGCCGTCGAGCGCGATCGGCCAGCCGAGCCGCCGGCCGGACCGGGCGACGTCGGTGGTCGAGATGGGGGAGCGCCAGAAGGGCATAGACGCATCCTGCCGGAAGATCGGCAAGAGTGCGGGGTGATCACCTCACTCCGGTGACCACCCCGCTTCGATCACCGTAGCCCGGTGACCACCCCACTCCCGTCACCTGCAATGCGCGATGACCGCTTGATGACGTGGGCTACTGCGTCATGACGCTGCCGCCCATATCCGGCTGCCCCGGGGGCAGCGGCACCGCGCCCGGCGGCTCGAGCGGCCCGGCCGTGGTCTTGCGGCTGCGGCGGCTGCGCTTCTCCAGCCAGGTGGCGAACGCGCTGAGCGCCATGGCCATGAGGATGTAGATGACGCCGATGACGATCGCCGCCACCAGCTTCGTGCCGGGGTAGACCGACGGCAGCGTCTTGAAGCCCATGTTCAGCAGGTCGACATAGACGATGAAGTAGCCCAGCGCGGTGTCCTTGAGCAGGACCACGAGCTGGCTGACGACCGCCGGCATCATCACCGTGAGGCCCTGCGGCAGCAGGATCAACCGCATCACGCCGCTCTTGCGCAGCCCGACCGCGTACGCCGCCTCCGACTGGCCCTTCGGGATCGAGTTGATGCCGGCCCTGACCACCTCGGCCAGCACCGATCCGTTGTAGAGCGTGAGCCCGAGCACGATCGCGAACAGCGCGTAGTCGCCGCCGCCGAACACGTCGGGCGCCAGGAACCAGATGAAGAAGATCAGCAGGAGCAGCGGGATCGCCCGGAAGAGCTCCACGATCCAGGCGGCGGGGAGTCTGATCCACCGGTGGTCGGAGAGCCTGGCGATGCCGAAGACCGCACCGAAGAGCAGCGCCAGGACGGCGCCGAGCACGGCCGCGGTGAGCGTGCCCACCAGACCGGGCAGGATGAAGTCCACCCAGACGGTCTCGGTGGTGAACGGCTCCCACAAGGAGGCCTTGAACTGGCCCTTCTCGTTGAACTTCAGCAGCACCCAGCCGAGGGCCGCCAGCAGGACCAGCGCGGAGACCCCGGTGATGAGATGGTTGCGCAGCCTGCCGCGCGGGCCAGGCGTGTCGAAGAGGACGGACGCGCTCATCGGACGACCGCCAATCTCCTGGCCAGCCAGCCGGTGTACCAGCCGATCGGCAGGATGAGTATCAGGAACGCGACCACGATGCCCAGGAAGATGGGGATCGAGACGCCGGTGGTGTCGAAGGTCGTCCGCATCACGTTGGAGACTTCCACGGTGTAACCGGCGGCCGCCACCACGGTCGTGTTCTTGATCAGGGCGATCAGGACGCTGCCCAGCGGGGCGATGACCGCCCGGAAGGCCTGCGGGAAGATGATGAGCCTGATCGACTGGCTGAAGGTGAGCCCGATCGCGCGGGCCGCCTCCGCCTGCCCCATGGGCACGGTGTTGATGCCGGACCGCAGCGCCTCGCAGACGAACGCCGCGGTGTAGGCCGACATGCCCAGCACGGCCAGCCAGAACGAGTTCGTCAGCGGCACCTCGGTGGAGAAGATCAGGCCGAGGGTGTCGCTGAGCCCGAGGTAGCAGAAGGCCAGCACCAGGGTCAGCGGGGTGTTGCGCACCAGGTTGACGTACGCCGTGCCCGCGGCCCGCAGGACCGGGGTCGGCGAGACCCGCATGGCGGCCAGGATCGTACCGACGACCAGCGAGAACACCGCGATGATCAGCGAGAGCTTAATGTTGTTCAGGAACCCGACGGCCAGGTCGGGACCGTACTGAATTAGTTCGTCCATCGTGCTCCACCAGTGAGAACGGCGGCGGCGGCCGGATCACCGGCCGCCGCGCGGGGTGAGGATCAGGCGCAACCCTCGGCCGGTGGGGCCTCCTTGGGCAGGTCCAGGCCGGTCTTGCCGAACCACTTCGTGAGCAGCTGGGTGGCCGTGCCGTCCTGCCACATCTTGGCGACGGCCTTGTTGACGGCCTCGCAGGTCGTCTTGTCGCCCTTCTTCAGGCCGATGCCGTACTTCTCGTCCGTGAACGGGTCGTTGAGCAGCTTGTACTTGCCCGGGTCCTGGCTGGCGAAGCCGGCCAGGATCAGGTTGTCGGTGGTGACCGCGTCCAGGTTGCCACCACTGAGCTTCTGCACGCACTCGGAGTAGTTGCTGGCGCCGACGAGCTTGGCGGGCAGGTTGAGCTTGCCGTCCGGCGGCGGGTCGGTGATCCGCTTGTAGGAGTTGGAGCCCTGCGCCTGGCAGATCCGCTTGTCCTTGAGGTCCGTCGCCTTGGCGATGTCGGCGGCGTCGGCACGGACCATGGTGTCCTGGTGGACGACGACGTACGGGCCGCCGAAGGTCACCTTCGGCTTGCGCGCGTCAGTGATGGAGTAAGTGGCGAAGATGATGTCCACGGTGCCGTTGGCGAGCAGCGCCTCGCGGTTGGACGAGGGCGACTCCTTCCACGTGATCTTCACATCCTGGCCGCCGGCCAGCTCCTTCACGATGTACTTGGCGACGTCCACGTCGAAGCCCTCAGGGTCACCGCCACCCTTCTTCAGGCCCAGGCTCGGCTGGTCCCATTTGGTGCCGATGGTGATCTCTTTGGCTCCCTTGAGCTTGTCCACGACGTTGGTGTAGCTGCCTCCACCGCCACACGCGGCAAGACCGACCGCCATGGCCGTGACGGCGAACACGGCCCCAGTTCGACGCATCTGCATAGTGGTTACCTCAATCTTCCTGCTGCGGACTGGGATCAATGCGTGAGGATCTTCGAAAGGAAGTCCTTGGCCCGCTCTGTCTGGGCGTTGGTGAAGAACTCATCGGGGGTGTTCTCTTCGACGATCTGCCCGTCGGCCATGAACACCACCCGGTTCGCGGCTCTTCTCGCGAACCCCATCTCATGCGTGACGACCATCATCGTCATCCCGTCGCGAGCCAGCCCGATCATGACGTCGAGCACCTCCTGGACCATCTCCGGGTCCAGCGCCGACGTCGGCTCGTCGAACAGGATCATCTTCGGGTCCATGGCCAGCGCCCTGGCGATGGCGACGCGCTGCTGCTGCCCGCCGGAGAGCTGCGCGGGGTATTTATCCGCCTGCGCGGCGATGCCCACCCGTTCGAGCAGCTCCATGGCGCGCGTCTCGGCGGCGGCGCGGGCCTTCTTGCGCACCTTGATCGGCCCCAGCGTGACGTTCTCGCGGATCGTCTTGTGGGCGAACAGGTTGAACGACTGGAAGACCATGCCCACTTCGGAGCGGAGCTTGGCCAGTGCCTTGCCCTCTTCCGGCAGTGGCTGACCGTCGAAGATGATCTGCCCGCCGTCGATGGTCTCCAGCCGGTTGACGGCCCGGCACAGGGTGGACTTGCCGCCACCCGAAGGGCCGATCACGACCAGGACCTCGCCACGGGAAACGGTCAGGTTGATGTCCTTCAGGACGTGCAGTGCCCCGAAGTGCTTGTTGACGTGCTCCAACTTTACAAGTGGAGTGACGTCCCCGTTCTCCGTCATGTGCAAAACCTAGGGGCCAATAGGACGCTGGTCACTAACCGAGCGGTACCGATCCGATCACATCGTGCCATCAAGCTGGTGTTTTAGATCCTACGACCGTCGCAAGCCGGACAAGGACTACCCTTGGACGTGCGATGACTGTGACCCAGGAGAGCGCCCGCACCTATGAAGTGCGCACATACGGGTGCCAGATGAACGTGCATGACTCCGAGCGCCTTTCCGGCCTGCTGGAGGACGCCGGCTACGTGGCCGCGGCCGAGGGCGATACCGCCGACGTCGTGGTGTTCAACACGTGCGCCGTACGCGAGAACGCTGACAACCGCCTCTACGGCAACCTCGGCCACTTGCGACCGGCCAAGGTGAGCAACCCCCGGATGCAGATCGCCGTGGGCGGCTGCCTGGCCCAGAAGGACCAGGGCGAGATCGTCCGCAAGGCGCCGTGGGTCGACGTGGTGTTCGGCACCCACAACATCGGGGCGCTGCCGGTGCTGCTGGAGCGGGCCCGCGTCCAGGGCGAGGCGCAGGTCGAGCTCAAGGAGTCGCTCGAGGTCTTCCCCTCGACGCTGCCCACCAAGCGGGAGTCCGCCTACGCCGCCTGGGTCGCGATCTCGGTCGGGTGCAACAACACCTGCACGTTCTGCATCGTGCCGTCGCTGCGGGGCAAGGAGAAGGACCGGCGTCCCGGCGACGTTCTCGCCGAAGTCCAGACATTGGTGGATCAGGGCGTTCTTGAGGTCACGCTGCTCGGCCAGAACGTCAACACCTACGGCGTCGAGTTCGGCGACCGGCTGGCGTTCGGCAAGCTCCTGCGCGCCTGCGGCACCATCGACGGGCTGGAGCGGGTCCGCTTCACCTCGCCGCACCCGGCCGCCTTCACCGACGACGTGATCGCCGCCATGGCCGAGACGCCCAACGTCATGCACCAGCTCCACATGCCGCTGCAGTCGGGCTCCTCGCGCCTGCTGAAGGAGATGCGCCGCTCCTACCGGGCCGAGCGCTACCTCGGCATCATCGAGCGGGTCCGCGCGGCCATGCCCGACGCGGCCATCTCCACCGACATCATCGTCGGCTTCCCCGGCGAGACGGAGGAGGACTTCCAGGCCACCCTCGACGTCGTACGCCAGAGCCGCTTCGCCAACGCCTTCACCTTCCAGTACTCCATCCGGCCCGGCACGCCCGCGGCGACCATGGACGGCCAGATCCCCAAGGCGGTCGTCCAGGAGCGTTACGAGCGCCTGGTCGCGCTGCAGGAGGAGATCTCCTGGGCGGAGAACCGCAAGCAGGTGGGGCGGACGCTGGAGGTCCTGGTCGCCGAGGGCGAGGGCCGCAAGGACGACGCCACGCGGCGGCTGTCCGGCCGCGCCGCCGACAATCGCCTGGTGCACTTCGCGGTCGGCGACCACACGCCGCGTCCGGGTGACATGGTCACGGTCGAGGTCACGTACGCGGCTCCGCACCACCTGGTGGCCGACGGGCCGGTGGCGTCGGTACGCCGTACGCGGGCCGGTGACGCCTGGGAGGCGCGGCAGGGCGCCCCGGCTCCGGCCAAGGGGGTCTCACTCGGCATGCCCACCATCGGCCGCCCGCCGTCGGTGCCCGCTGCTGGGGCGTGCTCGGCTTCCTAGGGCATCGGCTTCCCGGCACTGCGTACCTGGGCGGTCCTCATCCGCGCCCGGCGTCGGCTTCCTGGGGTGCGTCCACAGGGGTCTCTGGGCGGTTCTCATCCGCCCCCCGAAGGGGGTGTCCCTCCAAAGGCCCCCAGCCACGACGGACCGTCACAGGGATCGAGACGGTCGTGTGACGGACCGTCCGTTGTGGCCGGAGCCCCTGCGGTGGGATGTCCCCTTCGGGGGAGAGTCATCGGCCGAGGAGCCGGTAGCAGTAGTCGCGGCGGAAGTCGAGGAAGGTCGCGCACGGGTCGGTTCCCAGGGGTACGGAAGGCGCCGGTCTTTGCGTGGACGCGCTTGTCCGGGGGGCCTGCGCGGTGGCCAGGGTCGGCTGGGCGGTGGTCACGGCCGCCGGTGCGGCCGGTTCGGGGTCCGTGGTCTTCGGCGGGGTCGGCACGGACCTGGGCGCCCGCGTCCTGCCCGCCGGGCCGCTCGGTGTGGCGCTGTCCCTTCGCGCGGGCGGTGGCAGCGCTTCACCTATTCCTGGGCTTGGCGAGGGCACGGGCCGCGGGCGCGCCTTGATCTGCTTGGGCGCCAGGTCCTCCTCGGGCGCGAGGTCCTTCTCGGGTGTCAGGCCGTCCTCGGGTGTCAGACCCTCGTCGGGAGTCGGGCCGTTCTCCGGGGGTGGGCCGCTGTCGGCGGCCAGGCTGTCGGCTGGGTTGGCGTACGAGGGCCACGACGTCGGGACCGGCGGACGACTCGCCGGCGTAATGCTTGATCCATGGGAAAGCCCGCTTTCCTGATCATTTTCCGGCGCCTTTTCCCGCTCGGGACTTTGCGATCCCGTGAACGCCAGGAAAATACCGAGCGCGGCGATGACGATCACCCCGGCCACACCTGCCGCGGCTGCCAGGCGGTCACGACGACCTGGCCGAATGGCATGAAGTGGTGACAAGTCGTGATTCCTTTGTGATTGGTGCGCGAGCATTCCACTCCTGCGGCTAGTGTGGTCCATCACCCGCGGAAGCCGGCGAGCTTTCCCGATACGACCGCAGGGAGTCGCACCACCATGCAAGATCCGATGGAGCCGGATCGCCAGGAGATCCTCACCGGGCCGGGCGATATGCCGAGACCTGCCAGAAAAGCCAGGTCCACCACCAACAAGAAGACCGTCGTCATCGCCGCGTCGGCCCTCGTCGCCGTGCTCGCGGCGGGCGGCATCGGCTTCGCGCTGGCAGGCGGCCCCGGCCAGCCCACAACGCCGACCGGTCAGGCGGGCCAGTCGAGCCAGTCCGCCACCGCCGACGAACTCCAGCAAGACGAAGAGGCGTCCATGGGCGACGCCAAGACGGACGCCCCCGACGCCGGCACCCCGGCCGACGAGCCCTTGACCGATACCGACACGGGCACCGCCGACACGGCTGACACGGGTAAGGCGGACACCGGCCTCGACAAGGGGTCGGCGGGCACCGACACGCGCACCACGCCTCCGGCCCAGAACGGCAAGAAGCCCACGTCAGCCCCGACCAAACCGGCGCAGGAGTCCGCGGGCGAGAGCCCGGCGGACGGCCCGGCGGGTCAGGTCATCGGACAGTGCTCGAAGAGCGGCTGCTGACCGGTCCAGCGACTCGGCGGTCCCCGCACCAAATGGCTCGGCGGTCCTCGGGCCGAGTGGCTCGGCGGTCTTCCGGCCAAGTGGCTTGGCGGTTCCCCGGGTCATTGGCCCTTTGGTGGGAGCCGCTTCCTTTCTAGGCTGCCCGCATGACCACTGACAAGGCGGCTCTGCTGCGCGCTCTCCACGTGCCCGGCAACCCGCTGGTGCTGCCCAATGTCTGGGACGCGGCGTCCGCGCGAGCCGTACAGGAGGCCGGTTTCCCGGTGATCGCCACGGGAAGCGCGGCCGTCTCCCAGGTGCTGGGCTACGAGGACGGCGAGGGTACCCCCGTCGACGAGATGATGGCCGCCGTGGCCCGCATCACGCGCGTGGTGGACGTGCCCGTGACGGCGGACGTCGAGCGCGGCTACGGCCTGAAGCCGGCCGAGCTGGTCGAACGCCTGGCCGCGGCGGGAGCGGTCGGCTGCAACCTGGAGGACTCCGACCCCCGCACCGACGTGCTCGTCGACGTGGAGGCACAGGCCGAGTTCCTGGCCGGTGTGCGGGTCGCCGCCGGGGCGGGGCTGGTGATCAACGCCAGAGTCGACACCTATCTGCACGGCGACGGGTCACGGGAGGCGGCGGTGGCGCGGGCGCGGCGCTACCTGGAGGCCGGCGCCGACTGCGTGTACCCGATCGGCCTCGGCGACGCGGAGGAGATCCGGGCCCTGGTGAGCGAGGTCGGCGGCCCGGTGAACGTGCTGTTCCGGCCGGGCGTCCCGGATTTGACCGGGCTGGCCGAGCTGGGGGTGGCCAGGGTCAGCTACGGGGGCGGTCTGCACCGGGCGGCGTACGAGTACGCTCGCGGCCTGATCCGGGCGATCGACGAGGGCCGCAGCCCGTACGAGTGACCGCGTACCTGCTCAGTAGGACTGAAATTCCACCAGATTGCCTTCCGGGTCACGGATGTGAGCGGCGCGCAGACCCCAACCGGGCCGGTCCGCGGGCTCCGCGACGGACCGGCCGCCGTGGGCCAGGCAGACGGCGTACGCCCGGTCGACGTCGGCCACCCGGCTGACGAGCATGACGCGATCCTGGGCGGCGGCGTTCACCGGCAGGGCGCCGGCGACCTCGGGCATGAGGCCACGGTCGAGCATGGACAGCACCCCCTCAGAGCCCACGTCCCAGTGCGCGTAGGGACCGTCCGGGCCGCCCTTCGCGAGGTTCGCCCCGAGCACCTCTGGCAGGACCGCGTCATAGAAGGCGAAGCACTCCGCGAACGCCGAAACCAGCAGCCGAGGATGTAGCACGTCCATCTGGAAATCTCCTGAAATAGTGGGTCGAGACCTATTATTGGGTGAGACCCTACAATATCCAGGATGGAAGCGCTGCCGCCGAGCCTGCTCGGACTCACCACGTACCTGCTGTCCAAGACCGGGAAGGCGGCCAGAGGCCGGCTGGTCGCGCGGCTGGCGGCAGACGGGCTGCGCATGTGGCACATGGCCGTGCTGGCGGCGTTGGCGGACTTCGGGCCGCACGCTCAGCGTGACCTGTCGGCAAGGCTCGGCATCGACCCCAGTGACGTGGTCAAGGTCCTGGACGAGCTCTCGGCGCCCGGCTTCGTCGACCGCGCCCGCGACCCCGCCGACCGCCGCAGGGTCACCGCCACCATCACCGCCCGGGGACAGCGCGAACTCACCCGCCTGACGCAGGAGGCGCGAGCCATCCAGGACGAGCTCCTCGCCCCCCTCGACGCCGCCGAACGCGACCAGCTACACAACCTGCTCACCCGGATCCTGGTCTAGCAGCTGTTGTCCGGTCTGGGTGCGGGCGGGTAGGAAAGATCTCATGACAGCTCTCGGTGCCGTGTTCCGGCCTCAGCTACCCCCCGAACGAATGCGCGACGTGGCCCGTGCCGCGGAGGAGGCGGGGCTGGATGAGCTGTGGCTCTGGGAGGACTGCTTCTCCCAGAGCGGCATCGCCAGCGCGGCCGCGGCCCTGGCCTGGACCGAACGGCTGCGCGTCGGCGTCGGCCTGCTCCCGGTGCCCCTGCGGAACGTCGCTCTGACCGCCATGGAGGCGGCCACGCTCTACCGGCTGTTCCCGGGGCGGGTGGTTCTGGGTGTCGGTCATGGCGTACAGGAGTGGATGGCGCAGGCCGGTGCGCGGGTGGACTCGCCCGTGACCCTGCTGCGCGAGCACCTCGCGGCCCTGCGGGCGCTGTTGCGCGGCGAGCGGGTCACGGTGGAGGGCCGTTACGTGCGGCTCGACGACGTCGCTCTCGACTGGCCGCCGGAGACGGCGCCTCCGGTGCTCGCCGGGGCGATCGGGCCGCGCTCGCTGCGCCTGTCCGGCGAGGCCGCCGACGGCACCATCCTGGTCGCCGGAACTCCGCCCGACGAGGTACGGCGGGCTCGTGGGCTCATCGACGAGGGGCGGGCGGCGGCCGGGCGTACCGACCGCCACGAGATGATCGTGCACGTGCACGCGGCGACCGGGCCGGACGGAACCGGACGGCTCAAGGCCGAACTCGAGCGCTGGGGCGACGCCGGCAAACCGGACTTCGGAGTCGCGGGGGACGCGGGCACGGTGGCCGAGGCCGTACAACGGCTGGCGGATGCCGGGGGTGACACCGTGGTGCTCCAGCCGACGGCCGACGAGCCCGACCTTGAGGGTTTCGTGCGGTTCGTGGCCGAAGAGGTCCGCCCGCTGGTCTCGTGACCTACGGGTGCCGTCGTCGGGGGACGGGGATCTTCATCAGGTCGCGGGCCAGGATGACCTCGCCGTCGTAGCCGCGCCGTACGTCGCTGAGGAAGGCGGGCTCGTCGGCGAAGCCGTAGCGTTCGGAGAAGTGGGTCAGCACCAGGCGGCGCACACCGGCGTCGGCGGCGACGAGACCGGCCTCGAACGCGGTGAGATGGCCGTACTCCTTGGCCAGGGCACTCTCGGCGGACAGGAACGTCGACTCGATCACCAGCAGGTCGGTGCCGGAGGCGAGCTCGAAGACGGCGTCGCACAGGCGGGTGTCCATGATGAAGGCGGCGCTCTGGCCCGGCTTGGGGACGCTGCACTGGTCGAGCGTGATGCCGCGTACGGAGCCGGTGCGCTGGAGCTCGCTGATTTCCGGCCCGCGAATACCGAAAGATGCCAGCTTGTCGGGCAGCATGCGTCGGCTGGAGGCCTCCTGGAGGCGGTAGCCGTAGGACTCGACGGGGTGGGACAGGCGGCGGGCGGTCAGCGGGCCGATCGTGGCCTGCTCACCGCTGACCGGCTGCTCCTCGATGACCGTGGTGTCGGCGAAGACGGCGGCATGCCGGAGCCGTTGCCAGTAGCCGGCGCCGGAGGCGGGGTAGACCGCTCGTACGGGATGCCGGACCTTGTCACGCGCGATGCGCTGCACCACGCCGGGCACGCCCAGGCAGTGATCGCCGTGGAAGTGGGTCAGGCACAGCCAGTGGACGTCGTTGGCGCTGACGCCCGCGTGCACCATCTGCCGCTGTGTGCCCTCACCCGGGTCGAACAGGAACCCCTGGCCGTCCCAGCGCAGCAGGTAACCGTTGTGGTTGCGGTGGCGCGTGGGCACCGCGCTGGATGTTCCCAGGATGACGAGTTCACGGGAGGACACGAGCGCGATGGTAGACCGTCAGCGCCGGGTGAGGCGTCTGCGGGTCCAGCGGACCGCGCGGCGTCCGGCGCTTCCGACTCGAACAGGTCGCAGACCGTGAACGTCTCGCCCGGCCGCAGGTGGCCGCCGATCAGGACCGCGCTCTTGCCGAGGTACGCCCCGAGCTCCAGAAGGTCGCCCGGCGCGTCCGCCGACAGGAACCAGCCGAAAAGGCGCTGGTCGGCGGGCCAGAACCAGCCGGGGATCCGGTCGAGTGCGGTGGCGCTCGGTGCTGACATGCTGCGACGGTAACAACACGGATTCCCGGCCCTGAAGAGGCTTTGCCACATGGCCATCCCGGAGTCGCCTAGTGTTTATGCCGGGAGCAATTCCCCCAGGGGAGGACATGATGGGTACGGTCGCGTTCGCCGAGGTGCCGACGCCGGTAGGGCCGTTCGTGCTGGCGGTGACCGAGGTCGGCCTGGCCGCCACGGGATGGGGCTCCCGTACGCATCCGGGGGAGCGGCTCTCGGACCTGACCGAGGTGGACGACCCCGAGCGCACGGCATTCGCCGTCGCCGAGCTGAACGCCTACTTCGCCGGCGACCTGCGTACGTTCGAGACCCCGATCGACTGGCGCCTGACCTCCGGGTCGCGGCGGCAGGTGCTGAAGACCCTGCACGGCATCCCGTACGGCACCGCCGTCACCTACGGCGAGCTGGCCGAGCGGAGCGGTTCGCGGGTGCCGGCCCGCGGCATCGGCTCGATCATGGGCTCGAACCCGATCCCGATCGTGGTGCCCTGCCACCGCGTCGTCGCGGGCAACGGGCTGGGCGGCTTCAGCGGCGGCGAGGGCGTGGAGACCAAGCGCTGGCTGCTGACCCACGAGGGATACCTGCAGCCGACCCTTCTTGATCTCTAGACGGTCTGTCCATACCCGGACAGTTGACACACTTGTCGGTGTGCGTCAGCAGCCAGTCATCGCCGTCGTGGGCCCCACGGCCGCCGGAAAGTCCGATCTCGCCGTGGATCTCGCGCTCCGTCTCGGGGGCGAGTGCATCAATGCCGACTCGATGCAGCTCTATCGAGGGATGGACATAGGCACGGCGAAACTTTCCCCGGCCGAGCAGCGGGGGGTGCCGCACCACCTGCTCGACATCTGGGACGTCACCGAGACCGCCAGCGTGGCCGAATACCAGAAGCTGGCCAGGCCGCTCATCGAGTCGCTGGCCGCGCCCGTGCTGGTCGGTGGCAGCGGCCTCTACGTGCGCGCGGCCATCGACGACCTGGACTTCCCCGGCACCGACCCGGAGATCAGGGCCCGGCTGGAGGCCGAGCTGGCCGAACGCGGCCCGGCACCGCTGTACGAGCGGCTGCGGGCGGCCGATCCGGCCGCCGCCTCGGCGATCCTGCCGAGCAACGGCCGCCGCATCGTGCGCGCGCTGGAGGTGATCGAGCATTCGGGCCGCCCGTTCTCGGCCACCATGCCGTCGTTCGAGGCGCTCTACCCGAGTGTGCAGATCGGGCTGGAGGTGCCCAGGCCGGAGCTCGACGAGCGGATCGAGGTCCGGGTCGGGCGCATGTGGGCGGCGGGCCTGGTCGACGAGGTGCGGGCGCTGCTCGGGCGGGGCTTGGCCGAGGGACGTACGGCGAGCCGCGCGCTGGGTTATGCCCAGGTGGCGCGCTTCCTCGACGGCGAGTGGACCGAGGAGCAGGCGTTCGCCGAGACCGTCCGGGCGACCAGGCGTTTCGCCCGCCGCCAGGAGTCGTGGTTCCGCCGCGATCCGCGGGTCAACTGGCTCCCCTACGACGCTTCTGACCTCCTGGACCGGTCCCTGGCGCGGATCGCGGGCCAAGGCTCCGCATAAAATGGTCAAATGCGCTTCCTCAAGGGTCACGGCACCGAGAACGATTTCGTCATCCTCCCTGACCCCGAGGGCGAGCTCGACTTGTCCGCCGTGCTGGTCGCCAAGATCTGCGAACGGCGCTCCGGGATCGGCGCCGACGGCGTCCTGCGCGTGGTCCGCACCAAGCTCAGCCCCGAGGTGGCCGACCAGGCTTCCGCGGCCGAGTGGTTCATGGACTACCGCAACGCCGACGGCAGCATGGCCGAAATGTGCGGCAACGGCGCGCGCGTCTTCGCCCGCTACCTCGTCGAGACGGGGCTGGCCGGGGAGAGCGAGTTCAACGTGGCGACCAGAGGCGGCGTCAGGAAGATCCGCATCGAGGACAACGGCGACGTCACCGTCGACATGGGCAAGCCCATCGTCCGCGGCCACAGCGTCACCACCGTCGCCGGTCACGAGTACGAAGGCGTCCACGTCGACATCGGCAACCCGCACCTGGCCTGCCCCATCGGCGACCCCGTCGTCCAGCTCGACCTGACCCACCAGCCCGGCTTCGACCCGGGGATCTTCCCCAGCGGCGTCAACATCGAGCTGTTCAACGCGGTCGGCCCCAGCCGCGCGGTCATGCGCGTCTTCGAGCGTGGCTCGGGCGAGACCCGCTCCTGCGGCACCGGCACGATCGCCACCGCCGTCGCGGCGGCGGGCCTGAGCGGGGAGACCACCGGCAAGTGGACGATCGAGGTGCCCGGCGGCACCGTCGTCGTCACGCTCACCGAGGAGACCAGCTACCTGACCGGCCCCGCCGTCATCGTCGCGGGCGGGAACCTGATGCTTGCAGAATGATGTTCTCCTGAGGGATGCTGAGTCCACTTGACGAACCGAGGCAAGGTGGACATGGCGGACCCCAGAACCACGGCGGCACGCGTCAAGGGCCCCATCGGCCAATACGGCGGCGGCTTCATGGTCTCCAGGGAGGCCAAGGCTCGCTGCGAGGAGTACGGCCTCGGGCCGCGTGAGTTCTACTTCCGCGGGCGCTGCGGGGTCCTCGGCGAGTGCGCGGCCGACGTCGTCACCTCCGTCGCGGTCTTCTTCCCCGCCGCCCACGTCGAAGAGAGCTGGTACGGCGGGCGCAAGCTGAGCGTCGAGCGGGCCGTCGAGATCTACGCCGAGGTCTGCCACGAGTGGGGACGGCGCCGGCTCGGCGGCTACGACGGCTGCGCCAGGCTCGCGGAGCTGCTCGAACCGGTCGTCGCCCAGGCCCCGGCCGCCGGGGCGCCGCTGTTCGCCGGGTGGCGGGCCGTACCCCTGCCCGACGACGCGCCCGCGCGGGCCACGCAGCTCATGCACGTCGTACGGGAGCTGCGAGGGGGGTTGCACGCCAACGCGGTGATCGCGGCGGGCCTCGATCCGCTCGAGGCGATGCTGGCGGCCGACCACGACGGCACTCCTTTCGGACACTCCACGGGCGAGGTGATGGCGAAGTTCTTCACGTGGCCGGAGCCGTACCAGAAGCCGGGTCCCGCCGTCGTCGCGAAAAGGGCCGCGGTCGAAGAGGCGACCGATGATCTGCTGGCATCTGTATTTTCGGTACTCAACAATGACGAATCGGACGAGCTCATCGAGCTTCTGCGTTTTGGGCACGGTGATTGACCTGGCAGACTGACTGCTCATGGACGTGGACATCTGGGCCTGGGTCGGTGAAACCCAGCAGCAGCTTTCTGAGGCGGGCAACGTGGGGCTCGCCATGGCGCTGGGAGACCTGCCCGCACAGGCCTACGAGGGGCGATACCCCCAGCTAGACGTGATGGCTCCGGCCATCGCCCAGCAGGCGGAGGCCCTGGAGCTCCCGTGGCTCGAGTTCTACGCCCGCTACTGGCACCTGCTCGGCCGCGTGGGCGACCGTGCGCAGGGTGCCGTCGCGATCGGTGACGCCGAGCACCTGCTGTCGTTCGCTCAGCGCGAAGAGGTGCGTGACTGCCCGGCCACCCCGGCCGCGGTCGAGGCGCTCGCCCTGGCGTGGGCCAACGCCGACGGTCCTGGCTACGCCGCCGAGCGCCTGGAGACGCTCGACGCGGTCATCCAGGACCTGGAGCCGGCCAACCCCGCCTACACCGGGCTGGCGACGCAATACGTCGCCGCGCTCATCGACGCGGGCCGGGCCGGCGAGGCCGTCACCTACGCCGAGACCGCCGTCGAGCGGCTGCGCGCCGCCGACCGCGAGGCCAGCTGGGAGCTCGGCGCCGAGAGCGCCCGCGCGCTGCTGGCCGCCGGGCGCGGTGAGGACGCGCTGGCCGCGCTCCAGGCCGCGGCCGACTTCCAGGCCGACGACCCGGTGGCCAAGGAGCGCAACGACGGCGTACGCCGCGCGCTGATCCTGGCCACGCTGGGCCGCATCGCCGAGGCCGTCGACGCGCTGCCCGACCTCGACGTGGTCGGCGAGCACCCGCGCTCGTGGGTCGAATGGACGCACGCCGTCGCCAAGCTGGCCGGCTCCTCGCAGATCACCAACACCTGGCAGCTCGGCCGCGTGCTGCGCCAGTGGATCGACTACTACGGCATGATGGGCGGCTACCGCGCCCGCGTCGAGCTCTCGCTGGTCGCGGGTGAGCTGGCCATCGCCAGGCAGAGCGTCTGGCAGGCGCGGCTGCTGGCGGATCTGGCCCAGTCGGCCGCCGCTGAGCTGCGCGACAGCACGGGCGTGGCCGAGCGGATCGCCGCCCTGCGCGCCGCCGCCGACGCGACGACCGAGCCGCCCGCGCCCTGCCCGGTCGAGGAGCGGGTCGCCTACTTCGACGCCGCCGACGGCCACAACGCCGACCCCGAGCGGTGGACCGGCTGGCTGGCCCCGAGGTCCGGCGAGGACCTGGAGACCACCCGCCGTCACACCACCACGCTCGGCTTCCTCGGCTACCCGGCGGCGGGCGCCGACATCTACTGGAAGCTGCTGATCGACTCCGGCGACATCGCCACCGCCGACCCCGACGACGTCTCCACGCTGACCACGCTGCTCATCGAGGCCCGCCAGGACGAGCGGCTGGAGCAGATGGCGGCGCTGCTGCCGCACGACACCCAATACCTCGCGATGGCCCGTCTCCACAGCGCCCGCGAGCGCTGGCCGGAGGCGCTGGAGGCGGCCGAGCACGCCGTCGCCGCCGGAGGCGGCGTCGAGGCCCGCCGTCTGGTCGCCACCGCGGCCCAGCAGCTCGACGACAACGCCAAGGGTGCCAAGGCGCTGCTCGAAGTGATCGACGAGATCACCGAGGAGGACACCTGGCGCATGATCGTCATGGCCACCTCGAGCGAGGACTGGGACATCGTCCGCAAGGGCACGGCCAAGATCGGCATGCCGGTCAAGTCGGCCGAGGGGCCGATCGAGGAGGAGATGGGCCTGATCCGGGTCATCCTCCCCGCGCCCGACGGCGGCCAGCGCCAGATCCTGTCCATCCGCACCGGCCCGGCCACCGCCCGGCTCGCCCTGCCGCAGCCGCGCGGCATGGACTACAACGCCGGCGACCTGGTCGTGTTCGACCCGCAGTTGCTGGAGCCGGTCCCCGACGACCCCGAAGAGCAGCAGAACTTCGTGCCGCCCTTCGCCGCGGTGCGCATCCTCCGCCCCGGCGGCTACACCAGCTACTTCTTCGACGGCGCCGCGCCGAACGAGGAGGACTGGGCGGAGTTCACCGAGGTCATGGCCGAGCGCGGCTGGCCGATGTGGGTCTACAGCGACGAGAACTACATGGTCACCCACCCGACCGGCGGCGAGGCGCTGCCCGGTGTGTTCGGCTGGGTCGCGGTGCCGCCGGATGTGTCGCCGGCCGAGGTCGACGCCCTGCTCGACGACGCCACCGAGCGCTGGTCGCACCCGCTGGCCTGGCTCGACCTGGCCAAGGAGGTCGACGTGGAGGTCGAGCGCCACGAGCGGATCGTCAAGGAATACGGTCTCTAGGATTCTGCAACGCTTGAGCCTCGACAAGGATTACGGTCTCTAGGATGCTGCAACGCTTCAGCCTCGACGGGAAGGTCGCCATCGTCACCGGCGCCTCGTCGGGGCTGGGCGTGGCCTTCGCCCGCGGGCTGGCCGAGGCCGGGGCCGACATCGTGATCGGGGCCCGGCGGCCGGATCGGCTGGACGAGACGCGGCGGCTGGTCGAGGAGACCGGCCGCCGGTGCCTGGCCGTGCCGACCGACGTGACCAAGGTCGAGGACTGCCAGGCGCTGGTCGCCGCGGCCGTGGAGACCATGGGCGCGGTCGACGTGCTGATCAACAACGCCGGGGTCGGCACCGCCGTGCCGGCGCTGCGGGAGAGGCCGGAGGAGTTCCGGCAGGTGGTCGACATCAACCTGCACGGCACGTACTGGATGGCGCAGGCGTGCGCGCGGGTGATGCGGCCCGGCTCGTCGATCGTCAACATCGGCAGCATCCTGGGGGAGACGACGGCGGGGCTGCCGCAGGCCGCCTACAGCGCGTCGAAGGCGGCGGTGATCGGGCTGACCCGGGACCTGGCGCAGCAGTGGACGGGGCGGCGGGGGATCCGGGTCAACTGCCTGGAGCCGGGGTTCTTCGCCTCGGAGATGACGGAGCAGTACGCCTCCGACTACCTGGAGCGGATGCTGGCGCAGCGGGTGGTCATGGGGCGGGTGGGGCAAGCGGCGGAGTTGGTGGCCGCGGCGGTCTTCCTGGCGAGCGACGCGTCGTCGTACATCACGGGCGTCGTCCTGCCCGTCGACGGCGGCATCCTCATCACCTGACGAACTCGTCCGGCCGTGCGTCCTCGTCCGGCCGTGCGTTGCCGGACCGCGTACCGCCTGATCAGTGGGTGCCTGGTAGTTTGAGCGCGGGTTTATGGCGTGACTTTTCCACGTGACTTTTCCATGGAGGGGCGATGCAGGACATCGACAGGCTGGCGGCTGTGATCCGTGATGAGCGGCCGTGGGGTGGGTTCGAGCGATTCACCCTCAATGAGGTGTCCACCGTTAAGATCATCGAGGTCTCGCCGGGTCAGCGGCTGAGCCTGCAGCGTCATGAGCACCGCTCTGAGCTGTGGGTGGCGCTCGACCCGGGGTGCGTGTTCGAGGTGGACGGGAAGCGCATCGAGCCCGCGGTGGGGGATCGGGTGCTGATCCAGCAGGGGCAGACGCACCGGCTGAGCTCGTCCGGGCCCGCGACGCGGATCCTCGAGATCGCCTTCGGTCACTTCGACGAGGACGACATCGAGCGCCTTGAGGACTCGTACGGACGTTCGTAGCCGCCCGGCTCTCCCATCGTGAGGGGTCCCGCCTTTTAAGGCGGGATCCTCTTTTTTTACGGCAGAGCACGGTGAACCCCACCCCCGCACGGGGCCGGGCTCTGTCCAGGGACACGCTCCTCCGGTGGAGCGCGCTGGGCGCCGTGACGTGCGCGTTCTGGGCCCCGTCCGTGGTCCGGCCGAAAGCCGGTGGCGATGCGGTATGGCCTTCCCCGGGCGACATGTGACCTTCCCGGGGCCTTGTCCGGGGGTGCGGTGGGCTCTATGTTCGTTGCGTAGTCCGGTGCTTGTTGCGTATTAGGGAACAACCGGAGGGCGCATGGTGAGCCGGCCTCGTTTGGTGATCATTGGAGCCGGCATCGTGGGCTGTGCCCTGGCCGACGAGCTCACCGGGCGGGGGTGGACCGATGTCACCGTCGTCGATCAGGGGCCCTTGTTCGCCGCCGGCGGGTCGAGCTCGCATGCTCCCGGACTCGTGTTCCAGACCAACCCGTCCAAGACCATGACCGAGTTCGCCTCCTATACCGTGCGCAAGTACAGCGGACTGGCCCTCGGCGGGCGGCCCTGCTTCGACCAGGTCGGCGGCCTGGAAGTGGCCACCACCGAGGAGCGGTGGACGGACCTGCACCGCAAGCGGGGATGGGCCGAGTCCTGGGGTGTCGATGGGCGGTTGGTCGACGCCGACCAGTGCGTGGAGCTCTGGCCGATGCTCGACAGGGGCAAGGTGCTGGGCGGCTTCCACGTCCCCACCGATGGGCTGGCCGCGGCCGTGAGCTGCGGTGAGGCGCAGGCGAGGCGGGCGATCGAGCGGGGCGCCAGGTTCCTGCCGCACCACACGGTCGTGGGCGTCGAACAGGGGGGCGGCCGGGTGACCGGCGTCGCCGTCGAGGTCCGGCGGCCGGAGTCGCGCGAGGTCGAGTATCGGGTGCTGGCCGCCGACGTGGTCGTGTGCGCCGCCGGGTTCTGGGGGCCGGCGATCGGGCGGCTGTCGGGGCTGACCGTGCCGCTGCTGCCGCTGGCCCACCAGTACGCCAAGGCGCGCACGCCGGGCGTACCGGACGGGCCCATCCTGCGGCACCAGGACCGCGACCTGTACTTCCGCGGCCACGGCGACCGCATCGGGATCGGCTCCTACGCCCACCGGCCGATGCCGGTCCGGCAGGACGAGATCGGGCCCAAGGGCACGGTGATGCCCTCGGTGCAGGCGTTCACCGAGGAGGACTTCGATCCCGCGTGGCGGGACGCGGTCGAGCTGCTGCCGGCGCTCAAGGAGTCCACGTACGAGGACGGCATCAACGGGATCTTCTCCTTCACCCCCGACGGGTTCCCGCTGATCGGCGAGGCGCCGCACCTCGACGGGTTCTGGCTGGCCGAGGCCGTCTGGGTCACCCACTCGGCGGGCGTGGCCAGAGCGGTGGCCGAGCTGCTCGTTGAGGGGCGGTCCAGCTTCGACCTGCACGAATGCGAGCTGAGCCGGTTCGAGCCGGTGCAGCTGTCGCCCGCGTACGTCGAGGAGCGCGGTAAGCAGAACTTCGTCGAGGTCTACGACGTCATCCACCCGCTCCAGCCGATGGAGTCGCCGCGGCCGATGCGGACCAGCCCGTTCTATGTCAGGCAGCGCGAGCTGGGCGGCTACTTCCTGGAGTCGGCCGGCTGGGAGCGTCCGCACTGGTTCGAGGCGAACCTGCCGCTGCTGGAAGAGGACCTGGTGCCGCGGTACGACAGCCAGGCGGCCGAGGCGCTGCTCGGCGTGGCCCAGCGGGACCAGTGGGCCAGCCGCTACTGGTCGCCGGTCGCCGCCGCGGAGTCGCACGCGACCCGGGAGAACGTGGCGCTGTACGACATGACCTCGCTCAAGCGGATCGAGGTCGGCGGGCCAGGCTCGGCGGCGTTCCTGCAGTACCTGACCACGAACAACGTCGACAAGAAGCCCGGCTCGGTCACCTATTCGCTGCTCCTGGACGCGAGCGGCGGCGTGCGCTCCGACCTCACGGTGGCGCGGCTGGCGGAGGACCGGTTCCAGATCGGCGCCAACGGCAATCTCGACCTCGACTGGCTGACCCGCCACGCCCCCGGCGGCGTGTACGTCCGGGACATCACGCCCGGCACCTGCTGCGTCGGCGTCTGGGGACCGCGGGCCAGGGAGCTCCTCCAGCCCCTCACGGACATGGACCTGTCCCATGAGGGCTTCCGCTACTTCAGCCTCAAGACCGGATATGTCGGGCACGTCCCGGTGACCGCGATGCGCGTCTCCTACGTCGGCGAGCTAGGTTGGGAGCTCTACACCAGCGCCGACCTGGGCCTCAAGCTCTGGGACACACTCTGGGCGACGGGCCTGCCGATCGCCGGGGGCAGGGCTGCGTTCAACAGCCTCCGGCTGGAGAAGGGCTATCGGCTCTGGGGCGTCGACATGACCCCGCAGCACAACCCGTACGAGGCGGGGCTGGCCTTCGCCGTCAAGGACGGCAAGGACTTCCTCGGCCGGGACGCGCTGACCACCGAGATCACCCGCAAGCTGGTCCCGCTGCTCAGCGCGGAGGTCGTGATGGGCAAGGAGCCGGTACGGCACGCGGGCCGCACGGCCGGTTACGTGACGAGCGCCGCCTACGGGCATACGATCCAGCGGCCGATCGCGTACGCCTGGCTGCCGATCGAGCTGACCACCCCCGGGACGCATGTCGATATTTCGTACTTCGGGCGGTGTGTTCCGGCCGAAGTCGCCACCGAGCCCCTGTTCGACCCCAAGATGGAGAAGATCAGAAGGTGACCCACCCGGACTTTCTCTGGCGCAACCCCGACCCCAGGCCTACCTATGACGTGGTCATCGTCGGCGGCGGCGGGCACGGCCTGGCCACCGCCTACTACCTGGCCAAGAACCACGGGATCACGAACGTCGCCGTACTGGAGAAGGGCTGGCTGGCCGGCGGCAACATGGCGCGCAACACCACGATCATCCGCTCCAACTACCTGTGGGACGAGAGCGCCGCCATCTACGAGCACTCGCTCAAGCTGTGGGAAGGGCTCGGCGAGGAGCTGGACTATGACCTTCAGTTCAGCCAGCGCGGCGTGCTCAACCTGGCGCACAACCTGGGCGACGTGCGCGAGGGCAGGCGGCGGGTCAACGCCAACCGGCTCAACGGCGTCGACGCCGAGTGGCTGGACGCCGATGAGGTCAAGAAGTTCTGCCCGGTCATCAACGTCTCCGAGCGCGCCCGCTACCCCGTCATGGGCGCCACGCTGCAACGGCGCGGCGGCATCGCCAAGCACGACCACGTCGCCTGGGCCCTGGCCCGCAAGGCCGACGCCTATGGCATCGACCTGATCCAGGGCTGCGAGGTCACCGGCTTCGAGATCACCGGGAACCGGGCGGTGGCCGTACACACCTCCCGGGGACGGATCGCGGCCGGGAAGATCGCGCTCGCGTCCGCCGGGCACACCTCGGTGCTCGCGGCCGAGGCCGGGATCCGGCTGCCGCTCCAGTCGCATCCCCTTCAGGCGCTGGTGTCGGAGCTGCTGGAACCGGTGCTCGACTGTGTGGTGATGTCGAACGCCGTGCACGTCTACGTGAGCCAGGCGCACAAGGGCGAGCTGGTCATGGGCGCGGGCATCGACTCCTACAACTCCTACGGCCAGCGGGGCGCCTTCCACGTCATCGAGGCGCAGATGGCGGCGGCCCTGGAGCTGTTCCCGATCTTCAGCCAAGTACGGGTGCTGCGAACCTGGGCCGGCATCGTGGACGTCTCACCCGACGCCTCGCCGATCATCGGGCGTACCCCGGTGGACGGGCTGTTCGTCAACGCGGGCTGGGGCACCGGCGGCTTCAAGGCCACGCCGGGCTCCGGCTGGGTGTACGCGCACACGATCGCGCACGGCGAGCCGCACGCGCTCGCCGAGCCGTTCGCGCTGGAGCGGTTCACCACCGGGGCGCTCATCGACGAGCACGGCGCGGCGGCGGTGGCGGTGGCGCACTGATGCTGCTCATCGACTGCCCCCACTGCGGCCCCCGCGACGAGAACGAGTTCCACTACGGCGGGCAGGCCGGCATCGCCTACCCCGAAACGCCAGCCACCGCCACGGACGCGGAGTGGGCCGAGTACGTGTTCCTGCGGGACAACCCCAAGGGGTGGTTCGACGAGCGCTGGTTCCACGTGCACGGCTGCCGGACCTGGTTCACGCTCCGGCGGCACACCGTCACCCACGAGTTCTGGAAGGCGCCATGACCCGTCTGGACAGAGGCGGTCTGGTGGATCGCTCCGTCGTGCTGTCGTTCAGCTTCGACGGTCGCCGCATGGAGGGGCATCCCGGCGACACGCTCGCCTCCGCGCTGCTGGCCAACGGCGTGCGCGTGGTCGGCCACAGCGTCGAGCTGGGCCGCCCGCGCGGCGTCTTCTCCGCCGGTCCCGAGGAGCCGAACGCCCTGGTCCGCGTGGGCGCCGACCCGATGCTGGCGGCCACCACCGTCGAGCTGTACGAGGGACTGGCGGCGTGGAGCCTGCGCGGCAAGGGCCGGGTGGACCCGCACGCGACCGACGATCGCCGCCGCGACAAGGGCTACCTGCACTGTGACGTCCTGGTGGTCGGTGGCGGCCCGGCCGGGCTGGCCGCCGCGCTCAGCGCCGGAGTGGCGGGCGCCCGGGTGATCCTCGTCGACGACCAGCCCCGGCTCGGCGGCGACCTGCTCAACAGCCGGGTCCGCCTGGACGGCGCCCGCGCGCTCGACTGGGTGGCCCTGGTAAGCGCCCGGCTGGCCTCCATGCCCGACGTCCGGGTGCTCACCAGGACCACGGCGATCGGCTACTACGACCACAACTACGTGGTGGCCGTCGAGCGCCGCCCCCGGGGCGAGCGGCTGTGGCATCTGCGCGCGGCCCAGGTCGTCCTGGCGACCGGCGCGCAGGAGCGGTCGCTCGCCTTCCCCGGCAACGACCGGCCCGGCGTGATGCTCGCCTCGGCCGCCCGCGCCTACGTCAACCGGTACGGCGTACGGCCCGGCCGCCGGGCGGTCGTCTTCGCCTGTACGGACTCGGGCTACGAGGCGGCGCGCGACCTGCGGGCGGCGGGCGTCGAGATCGCCGCAATCGTCGACCCGCGCCCACGAGCCGGTGCCGAAGAGCTCGCCGGGCAGGTCGTCACCGGGGCCGCCACGGGGACCGGCGCCGAGATCGTCACCGGGACCGTCACAGGGACCGGCGCCGAGATCGTCACCGGGACCGTCACAGGGACCGTGGCGGATGCCGACGGGTTGCTCACCGAGGTCCTGGTCGGCGACCGGCGCTTCGAGGCCGACCTGCTGGCCGTCGCCGGCGGCTGGAACCCGGTCGTCCACCTGTTCAGCCAGTCGCAGGGCCGGACCGTGTTCGACGAGGAGGCGCAGGCGTTCGTGCCGGGCGTCTCCGCCCAGGCCGAACGCTCCGCCGGTGCCTGCCGAGGCCGGTACGGCACGGCGGAGGCGATCCAGGACGGCTACGCGGCGGGCTGCCAGGCGGCCCAGCCGACGGGCAAGAGGCAGGGGGGTGGCTTCCGCGTACCGGAGACCGACGAGCTCCCCCTGCGGCCCCCGGCGGCGCTCTGGGTGGTGGACCCGCTGTCCACCGACGCCTTCGCCGATCTGCATCGAGATGTCACCGTGGCCGATCTCGCCAGGGCCGCGGGGACCGGCATGCGGTCCGTGGAGCACGTCAAGCGCTACACCACCGCCGGAACCGGCGCCGACCAGGGCAAGACATCGGGCGCCGTGGTGGCGGGGGTGATGTCCGCGCTGCTCGGCGCCGCCCCCGGGCAGGTGGGTACGACCACCTTCCGCCCGCCGTACACACCCGTCTCCTTCGCCACGCTCGCCGGACGTGACCGGGGCGCGCTCTCCGACCCGGTCAGGACGACCGCGCCGCACGCCTCGCACGTCGCGCGGGGCGCGGTGTTCGAGGACGTCGGGCAGTGGAAGCGGCCCCGCTACTTCCCGCTGGACGGCGAGACGATGGAGCAGGCGGTGCTGCGCGAGTGCCGGGAGGCCCGTACGGGTGTCGCCGCCATGGACGCCTCCACGCTCGGGAAGATCGACGTCAGGGGCGCCGACGCGGGGGAGTTCCTCGACCGGATCTACACGAACATGTACTCCACGCTGCGCGTTGGCTCGTGCCGCTATGGGGTGATGTGCACCGCCGACGGGATGGTGTTCGACGACGGCACGACCACGCGGCTGGCCGACGATCACTACCTGATGACCACGACCACCGGCAACGCGGCGGCCGTGCTCGACTGGCTGGAGGAGTGGCGGCAGACCGAGTGGCCGGGGCTCGAGGTGTCGTTCACGTCCGTGACGGACCACTGGGCGATGGTCGCGGTGGCGGGACCGAGGGCGCGGGAGATCATCGGGCTGATCGCGCCGGGGGCCGAGGAGCTGGCGTTCATGACGTACGCGGCCACGAGTGTGCTGGGCGTCGACGGGCGGGTGTTCAGGATCAGCTTCTCCGGCGAGCTGGCCTACGAGGTAAATGTGCCCTGGTGGTACGGCAGAGCGCTCTGGGAGACCGTGCTGGACCTGGGCGCGGTGCCGTACGGGACCGAGACCATGCACGTGCTGCGGGCCGAGAAGGGGTTCGCCATCGTCGGCCAGGAGACCGACGGCACGGTCACCCCGCAGGACCTCGGCATGTCGTGGCTGGTGTCGAAGCGCAAGCCCGATTTCGTGGGCAAGCGCTCGCACGCGCGGCCCGACACCGCGCGCGACGGGCGCAAGCGGCTGGTGGGGCTGCTGGCCGACGATCCGGCCGCGTTCGTGCGGGAGGGCGCCCAGATCGTGGGCCCGACCGGGCCGATGCTGGGGCATGTGACCTCCAGCTACCTGAGCGCGGCGCTCGGACGGAGCTTCAGCCTGGCCATGGTCCGTGGCGTGGCCGTCGGCGACCGGCTCTCGGCGGTGTCGGGGGAGGCGGCCGTGCCCGTGACGGTGGTCGAGCCGGTCTTCTACGACCCCGGCAACACCCGGCGCGACGGTGATCCGGATGCGCGGGCGGTCGCCGGGCGGGTGGAGGGCTGCCGCAGGGAGAGTCCGGCGGCGGCGTTCGCCGGTCGCTTCGAGGCGGCCGGTTCCGAGCGGGTACGCCTGCGTGAGGTGCCCTTCGTGCGGATGTGGGAGGTTCACGGGGTTGATCCGGGAGTGGGGCTGCGATTGGGACCCGACTGGTGGCTCGTGACAGAGGACACCGAAGAGCGGCCCGGGAGGGTGGACGCGTCGGGTGGTGCGGAGGAGCGGCCCGGGTGGGTGGATGTGTCGGGGCAGCGGACCGTGCTGGAGCTCACGGGGCCGGGCGCGCTGGACGTCCTGATCACCGGCTGCCCGATCGACCTGCACCCGGCGGTGTTCCCGGGACACGCCCAGACGCTGCTGGGCAAGGCGGCCGTCCTGCTCGAACGGTTCTCCGACCCGGAGGGCGGTTACCGGATCTACGTGCGTTCGTCCTTCGCCACTTACCTCGCCGAATGGTTGCTTGACGCACTTGAGGGATAAATAGGCGCTTAGGGGTAATTGCTCTACCTAGACTTTACGAAAACTTGAGTCTGGGGGTAGAGCGTGCGGCTTCGGGTGGTTTTGGCCGGTTTGGCCACAGTGGGAGTGCTCGCGGGGTGCGGGCAACTGGATGCGCAGACACCTAAAGCCGACACGGGCAAGGCTTCGTCGGCCGACGTGGGGGACGCTCGCAAGAAGCTGGCCAAGCTCGCCGTCAAAGGCCGCGCGCCGCGTACCGGTTTCGAGCGCGAGAAGTTCGGCCCGGCCTGGTCGGACGTCGACCACAATGGCTGCGACACGCGTAACGACATCTTGAAGCGCGACCTGAAGGACGAGACGTTCAAGTCGGGCACGCACGACTGCATCGTCCTGACCGGCGTGCTGGACGACCCCTACAGCGGCAAGACCATCACGTTCAAGCGCGGCCAGGACACCAGCACCGCCGTGCAGATCGACCACCTGATCCCGCTCTCCGACGCCTGGCAGAAGGGCGCGCAGCAGTGGACGGCGGACAAGCGCAAGGAGTTCGCCAACGACCCGATGAACCTGATGGCCGTGGACGGGCCGCTCAACGGCCAGAAGAGCGACTCCGACGCCGCGACCTGGCTGCCGCCGCGCAAGGCGTACCGCTGCACCTACATCGCCAAGCAGATCGACGTGAAGGCGAAGTACGACCTGTGGCTCACCACCGGTGAGAAGGACGCGATGACCGGCATCCTCGACTCCTGCTGACGATCCGGGCGCGCCGCCTCGAAGAGGAGGCGCGCCCGGCCGGCGCGTCAGTCGTCGTCGTCCGTACGGTCGGTGCTCTGGCTCAGGACCTTCCCCGTGGCCGCGTCGACGTCGAGTTCGTGGTCCACGTTGCCCTTGACCACCTCCACCTCCCACACGTCCGGCCGGTTCCCGCGGCCGTCGTAGGAGACCTCCTTGACCCACGCGCCGGGAACCTGCTGGTGCGCGATCTCGATGGCCCGCTCGGCCGTGACCTTGGGAGCCGCGGCGGTGGTCGTGGCGGCGGCGTAGGCGGCACCGCCACCCGCGACGAGGACGACGGCTCCGGCACCTGCTGCGACGAACTTGGTGATTGTGTTCATGCCCCAACGCAATCGTGATCGCCGGTAAGGCCGCGCTAAGCCCCGGTTAACGTCACCTCCACCACCGCCCCGCCCCTGGACGGAGCCGAGACCGACAGCCGCCCGCCCGCGTCCTCGGCCGTGCGCCGGGCGATGTCCAGGCCGAGCCCGGTGGATCCGCCTGCGCTGTTGCCCCGTTCGAGGAGCGCCTGGTCGAAGCCGGGGCCCTCGTCGGCGACCGTCAGCACGGCTCCGGGAGGGCGGGCCGCCAGCCGTACGGACAGGGCGGCTCCTTCGGGAGTGTGCGCGAACACGTTGCCGAGCAGCGCGTCCACACAGGCGGCGAGTTCCTCCGCGCGGACCACCACGGGGAGCGGGCCGGGCGGCAGATCCACCTCGACGGCCCGTCCCTGGTCCTCCGCGAGCACCGACCAGAACCGCACCCGCTCCCGCACCACCGCCGCCGCGTCGCACCCCGCCCGGTCGGCCGCGCGGCGGCGGGCGTCGGTGATGACCGCGCTGACGGCCCGCTCCAGGGCATCCACGCGGGCCCCGACGCGTTCCGCCTCCTCAGGGTCGCGCATCGATTCCACGTCCAGCCTGAGACCGGTCAGGGGGGTGCGCAGCCGGTGCGACAGGTCTGCCACCGACTCCCGCTCGGCAGCCAGCAGCTCGTCGATCCGCCCGGCCAGGTGGTTCAGCGCGAGCGCCACCGAGCGCACCTCCGGCGGGCCGCCCGGCTCCGCCCGCGCGGCCAGGTCGCCACCCGCCAGCCGGTGCGAGACCTTGGCCAGCCCGTCGATCGGCCTGGTGACGGCGAGCGCCAGCCGGTCGGCCAGGACGATGCCCAGCACCATCAGCGCCAGGCCGATCACCAGCAGCGCCAGCCACGCCTCGCGGACCCCGCGCAGCAGTTCCGCGTCGTCCGCGAACGCCCTGATCACCACCGTTCCCTCCGGCGAGCGCACCGAGACGAGCACCTCCCTGCCGCCCGGGGCCTCGGCGGTGACGCTACGGCCGGTCGTGGCCAGCCGTACCGCGTCAGAGCGGGGCGCGGCCGGGCCGAGCGTCCTCCGGTCGGGCATGAACACCGTCACGGGGCGGGAGACCTGCGCCACCGCGAGCTCCAGGTCGGGCGTGCCGACCGCGACGGCGACCGACTCGGCGGCGGCGGTGGCGCGGTTCATGGCGCCGTTCTCGGCCACGGAGCGGATCAGCAGCGCCATCGGCACCAGCAGCGCGATCAGCGCGACCGAGGTGGTCGCGGCCACCAGCAGCGCCAGCCAGCGCCTCACGACGGTTCGACCAGCTTGACCCCGACGCCCCGCACCGTGTGCAGGTAACGCGGTTCCGCGGCGGTCTCGCCGAGCTTCCTGCGCAGCCATGACAGGTGCACGTCGACGGTCTTGTCCGCCCCGCCGTATGGGAGCTGCCACACCTCGGTCAGCAGTTCCCGCTTGGTGACCACCTCACCGGGCCGGGCGGCGAGATAGCGCAGCACGTCGAACTCGCGCGGCGTCAGGTCCAGTTCCTCGCCGCCGAGCGTGGCGACCCGCGCACGCGGGTCGACGCACAGCCCGCCGACCTCCAGCGGCTCGGGCGCGGAGTCGCCCGCGCGGCGCAGCACGGCCCTGATCCGGGCGTCGAGCTGCGCGGAGCTGTACGGCTTGACCACGTAGTCGTCGGCACCCGCGTCGAGCACCGGCACCATCTCGGCATCCCCGTCACGGGCGGTGGCGACGATCACCGGCACCCGGCTCACCGCCCGCAGCATGCGCAGCAGGTCCACGCCGTCGAGGTCGGGCAGCCCCAGATCGAGCACGATCAGGTCGGGCCGGTCCTCGACGGCCAGCCGCAACCCGTCCAGGGCCGTGGGGGAGGAGGAGACGGCATGGCCGAGCTCCCGCAGACCGCGGCTCAGCGCCGTGCGGATCGCCACGTCGTCCTCGATGAGCAGGATGTCAGCCATATATGGCAACGGTAGAGGATGCCAGGACACGGGCAGGGCCGCCTTATCGTGGCGTTAACCCGGCCTTATCCGGAGAGGGGGGAAGCTGGCGTGGTGAAGCGACTCGTACTGGCCTGGGCCGCCACCGCGCTCGCCGCGACGGGTGCGGCCGTGGCGGTGCTCGGGCTGCTCGGCGGAGTGTTCACCGGCACGTCCGGGCGGGTGCTGAGCCAGAGCGAGATCCGAGCCGCCCTCGCCACCGCTACTGTGCGGGCGCCCGGGACCGCCGCCCCGAAGACGTCCGCGGGTTCGCGTGGCGGCAAGGTCATCCGTACGGCCGGCGGCACCGTGATCGCCTCCTGCGTGGGCGGCCGGGTGACGCTGCGCTCGTGGAGCCCCGCCCAGGGCTACTCCGTCGACGACGTCGACCCGGGCCCCCGGCAGGAGGCCATGGTCGAGTTCGACGCCGACGAGGACGAAGGCGCCGACGTCGACGTGCGGATCGGCTGCTCGGGCGACCAGCCGGTCACGCTTCCGCGCTGAGCGCGGCCTTCGTGAGCTCGGCCTGCCGCCTGATCTGTCCCATGACGATGGGGTTGACCCCCTTGGCCTGGAACAGCGCGACCATCTTGTCCATCACCGCGTTCGCCCGATCGAGGTCGCCCTGCCGGGCTTCGGCCCTGGCCAGGCGGCGCAGCACCATGTTCAGGGTGATGTTGTCGACGCTGGCGTCACGGGCGACCGCGGTGAGCTGCTCGATGCCCTGCTTGAGATCCGGCGGCCGGATCCGTACCTGCTTGGCGGCGGTGATCGCCTTGAACTCCCGCTCGGCGTTGAGCCCCTTGACCATCCGGGCGTAGACGGCCAGCGGGTGGCCGCCGTACCGGTCGATCACCTCGTCCAGCGCCCGGTTGCCCGAGCTCAGCGTCGGCGAGTCGGAGCCGAGCAGCGAGAACAGCTTGCCCTGCTCGTCGCCGAGCATCAGCTCGGCCACCCGGTGGTCGTCCGCGCCGACCGGGTAGCGCACCTTGACCAGGCAGGCGGGGGAGACGATGCGGGATCCGTCGGCGGCGATGTACTGGCCGCGCACCTGGTACTCGCCGGGCTGCTGGAAGTAGTGCCCGTCGCGGCCGTGCCCGATGTAGGCACTCCGGTACATGGCCGGGTTGCCCGCGTCGAGCCGGATGTCGGGTGAGGCGTCGACGCAGTGCCGCATCATCGGCCGGTAGAGCACGGTCCTGCCGGTCGGCTGGGTGATGGTGACCTGGGTGAACTCGGTGTCGGGGTGGAGGTGGCCGTGCGTGGTGCGCGGCTCCCCGGTCGTGGACAGCTTCAGCTCCACCACGACGGGCTCGCCGAAGCCGAACGACTCCTTGGCCCGCAGTTCGAGCCGCAGCCCGGACCGATCCACGACCGGCTGCTCGAAGGGCGCGATGTCGGCGGCGCCTGTGCCGAAGGCGTTCGCGCCCATGGCCACGTCCCGGTAGAAGCCGTGGCGAAGGTGGACGAGCTCGGGGTCGGTGAACTGGAAGGGGAAGGCGGCCCAGTAGCCCTGCTCGCCGCCGGGTTGGTAGTTCTGGACGTAGTTCATCCAGGACAGGTCGCCGAAACCGCCGTTCGGGCCGAGTGGCTGGGGTGGGTTGCCCAGGTTCTTCTGCCACGAGTGCAGCAGGTTGAAGGCGTGGCCGAGCTCGTGCACATACGTGCGCAGCTGCGCGCGCTGCGCCTGCGGGGTCCTGCCCTTGATCGCGTCGTAGAAGACCGCGGACCCCTGCCGCTGGTGCGCGTCGTCGTAGTCGAACATGATGCCCCGGTAGCCGCCCACGTGCTTGCTGGCCACCAGCAGCCACACCCGCCAGGCCGGTACGTCCCCGAACGCGCTGAACTGCTGCGTCATCGCGTGATGCAGCTCGGCGTCGTCCCACGCCAGGTCCGCGCCCGACCCGTCTACCGGGATCACCCCGGGCGGGTTGACGGTCAGGCGGATCCCCGCCTCGTCGTAGGCGGCGGCCACGCTCAGCTCCCTGGCCGGCGAGCCGGTCGGGCCGGGCAGGGTCCCGGTGTCGTACTTCTCGAACGGTTCGGTGCCCGCCACCGAGTCCTGTTCCAGCAGCACGGTCCGGAAATGGCGGGCGGAGAACGTCAGCTGATAGCTCTGACCGGCGACCTGGGCGGTGCCCACCGTGCCGCTGATCGTGACCGTCACGTCCTTGGCCGGGGTGTCGAACGAGAACACCCCGCGCCCGGTGATCTTCGTCCCCGCGCCCTCGGCCGTCGCCGCGGCCGTGTTCACCACGAACGAGCCGGCGTAGGACGTGGTCGCGCCGGCCGTGGTGAACAGGTCCCCGCTCACCCGCCCGGTGGGCCGCGCCCCGTCCACGTCCACCCGGAGTTCGAGGCGCGAGTCTCCGTCCTGACCCTGATACAGCCCACTGATCACGGGGTGCCCCCTGGCGAGATGGATGCGGTTACAGGGGACACTTCTCCCACCCGGGGATCGTGTCAACGCCCTCCGCGCACCCGCAGCGCCGCGAGCAACTCCTCCGACGCCTTGGTGATCGTCTCGACCGCCCGGTCGAACGCCTCGGCGTTGTGCGCGGCGGGCGCGCGGAACCCGGAGATCTTGCGTACGTACTGGAGCGCCGCCGCCCGTACGTCGTCTTCCGTCACGTCCTCGGTGTACGGCGGGCGCAGGGTCTTGATGCTTCTACACATGTGGTCAACGGTAATAGCCGATGCGCTGGCTTATCTCCCTCGCGCCCTCGGCCAGGAGCGCCCCGACTTCGGGCAGCCGCTCGGGCGTGAGCCGGTAGGACGGCCCCGAGACGCTCACCGCGGCCACCACCGAACCGTCGCTGCCCCTGATCGGCGCGGCCACCGCGTTCAGGCCCACCTCCAGCTCTTCCACCGTGGTGGCCCAGCCGCGCTCCCTGATCTCGGCCAGCCCCAGCCGCCCGGCCTCGGTGAGGGTCGAGGGCGTGTAACGCGCCGGTTCGGCGGGCAGCCGCAGCGCCCCGAACGCCAGCAGCACCTTGCCGCTGGAGGTGGCGTGCGAGGGGGTGCGCTGGCCCACCCAGTTGTGCCCGCTGATGGCGGCGGGGCCGCGGACCTGGCTGATGTTCACCGCGTCGCCGTCCTGGGGCACCGCGATGTTGACGGTCTCGCCGACGGTCTCGGCCAGGCGCAGGCACACCGGCCGGCTCTCCTTCGACAGGTCCAGCTGCGCGGTGGCCGCGCCCGCCAGTCGGACGACGCCGAATCCCAGGCGGTAACGGCCGCGGTCACCGCTCTGCTCCACCAGCCCGCCCTGCTCCAGCGCGGCCAGCAGCCGGAAGGCCGTGGACTTGTGCACGTCGAGCTGGACGGCGAGGTCCGTCACCCGCGTCGCGCCCTCGCGCGCCAGGATCTCCAGGATGGCGATGGCCCGATCGACCGACTGAACGGACGTGTTGCTCATAGCGCAACACACTAATCTGTCGGTGGGCTGTGACACGCTGCGGTCATGGCAGACAGAACCGCTTATCCCGACGGCGCGCCCTGCTGGGCCCAGCTTCTCACCCGCGACGCCGTCGCGGCCCAGCGCTTCTACGGCCGGCTCCTCGGCTGGGACTGCCGCGACCAGGGCGGCTGGAGCATGTGCCACGTCGACGGCAAGCCCGTGGCGGCGATCACCCCCGACCCCGAGGCGGCCGACCCGGCGGCCTGGACCGTCTACCTGTCCACTTCCGACCTCGCCGCCTCGATGGCGAAGGTCGAGGCGGCCGGCGGCAAGATCCTCGAGGGTCCCGCCGAGGGTTACGCCCTGGTCACCGACCCGTTCGGCGCCAGGTTCGCGCTCTACCAGCCGGGCGCGTTCATCGGCGCCGGCGTTCAGGCCGAGCCGGGCGCGATGAGCTGGGCCGAGGTCAACGCCCCCGACGGCGCGGCGGCCGACGCGTTCTACGGCGCGCTCTTCCCCTACGACCCGCGGCGGGTCGAAGGGGGCCTCGACTACACCGTCTACCAGGCGGGCGGCGAGCCCGTCTGCGGCCGGCTCCAGATGGACGAGCACTGGGCGGGCGTGCCGCCGCACTGGATGGTCTACTTCGACGTGACCGACCTCGACGCGGCCACCGCGAAGGTCTCCGAGCTCGGCGGGGAGGTGCCGGTGCCGCCGTTCGATTCGCCCTTCGGGCGCATCGCGGTCATCCACCACGCGGGCGGGGGCGGCTTCTTCAGCCTGCGCCAGCCACGGGGCTGAGCTCGGCGCCGAAGTCCAGCGCGAGCTTTCGCATGGCCCCGGCCAGCTCCTCCCGGTCGAGGGCGTCGATCCGCTCCGCCGGGCCCGAGACCGACATGGCGGCCACCACCCGGTTCCCGTCGTGCACGGGCACGGCCAGGCAGTGCACGCCGAGCTCCTCCTCGCCCAGGTCCATGGCGTAACCGCGGTCCCTGACCAGGCCGAGCTCCGTGAGCATGCCGTCGGTGTCGGTGATCGTGTTGGGGGTGCGGCGCGGCATGCCGGTCCGTACGAACACCGCGACCGCCTCCTCCGCCGGCCGCCCGGCCAGCAGCACCTTGCCCACGGCCGTGCTGTGCGGCAGCACCCGCCGCCCGACCTCCGCGAACATCCGCAGCCTGCGCGGCGACGGCACCTGCGCCACGTAGACGATGAAGTCGCCCTCCAGCACCGCCAGGTTCGCCGTCTCTCCCGACAGCGACACCAGCTTGGACAGGTACGGCCGCGCCCACACCCCGACCATGCTCTCGGCGATGCCGCCCAGCCGCACCAGCCCGCCGCCCAGCGCGTAGCGCCGGTCCGACTCCTGGCGTACGTAGCCGCGGGCCAGGAGCGTCTGCAGCAGCCGGTGGATCGTGCCGAACGGCAGCCCGGTCTTGGCCGCGATCTCCGACAGCCCCGCCTCGCCACCGTGCTCGGCCAGCGCCTCCAGCACGTCGAGCGCCCGCTCGACAGACTGCACGCTCACCCGCCCAACCCCCGTCCGGTCAAAGAGACACCCCGCGCAGCGACGCGTCCAGCACCTCGGCCGTGTGCGCCACCCTGATCCTGGCGCCGCCGCGCCGCATCGCGGCGGCGATCTGCATCGTGCAGCCAGGATTCGCCGACACCAGCAGCTCCGCGCCCGTCGAGGCTACCGACTTGGCCTTCCGGTCGCCCAGGTCGCGGGCCGCCTCAGGCTGGAAGATGTTGTACGTCCCGGCCGAGCCGCAGCAGATGGCCGACTCCGGCACCTCGCGCAGGTCCAGCCCCGGGATCGCCTTCAGCAGCTCGCGCGGCTGGGCCCGGATCCCCTGCGCGTGGGCCAGGTGGCAGGCGTCGTGATAGGCCACCGTGACGGGCAGGGGATGCCGCTTCGCCACCGGTCCCAGCTCGACGAGGTATTCCGACAGGTCCAGCACGCGGAACCCCGGCTCGCTGCCCAGCAGCTGCCCGTACTCCTTCATCGACGACCCGCACCCGGCCGCGTTGACCACGACCGTGTCCACCCCGGCCCGGGTGAACGTCCTGACCGTGCGCCGCGCGAGCCGCCTGGCCTGGTCCTCGCGCCCCGAGTGCACGCTGAGCGCCCCGCAGCACCCCTGGCCGGGCGGGATGACGACGTCGCAGCCCTCCAGCGCGAGCACCCGCGCGGTGGCCGCGTTGACCTGCGGGAAGAACTCGCCCTGCACGCACCCGGTCAGCATGCCGACCACGGCCCGGCGCGGCCCCCTGGCCCGGACCAATCGCGGTATCCGCTGCCTGCGCCCGACCCGGGGTGCCAGCCCCGCCATCGCCCCGAGGCTGGGATGCACCCGCTCCAGGAACGGCGCCATCCGCTCGGCCAGCCCCAGCCCGGGGCGCAGCAGCCGCAGCCTGCGCGGGTAGGGGAACAGGCTGAACACGATCTCCCTGACCGCCCGCTCGCGCGGCTCGCGCACGTGGACCCGCTCGACCTCGGCCCGCGTCTGCTCGATCAGCCGGTCGTACTGGACGCCCGACGGGCAGGCGGTGACGCACGCCATGCAGCCGAGGCAGGCGTCGAAGTGCCCGGCCATCTCCGGTGTCACCGGGGTGCCCTCGACGTGCTGCTTCATCAGGTGGATCCGGCCGCGCGGCGAGTCCATCTCCTCGCCCCACAGCGTGTACGTCGGGCAGGTGGGCAGGCAGAACCCGCAGTGCACGCAGTCGTTGATCAGCTTGGGGTCGATGCCGCCGGACGTCATGCCAGATGCCTCCTGGTTACCGCTCACTCAGATGCCGCCGATGAACCGGCCGGGAGACATCCGGCGATCCGGGTCGAACCGCTCCTTGACCCGCCGCATCAGCGGCAGCGCGCTCACCGGTCCCCAGCGGTCCACGCTCTCGTACGGCGCGGCCAGCACGGTCACCCGGCCGCCCACCGGCGTCAAGCGCTCCCGCAGGCCGGACACGAGACCCGCGAAGTCCGCAGGCGGTTCAGCCGTGGGCTGGAGCCAGGCCCGGCCCGCGACGGGCGAGCCGCGCAGGGAGAGCCCGGTGTCGCGTACCTCCGCCAGGACGTCGCCCGTCCGCGCGGGCGGGAACCGCAACTCGATCAGGAGCTCGTCGTCGCTGATCAGCCCCCACCAGGCGGGTGCCTCCTCCGTGACGGCGCCCGCGCCGATGGCCTCGCGCAGCGCCTCGGCCCGTTGCCCGGCGGCCGAGCCCTCGACCAGCACGGCCAGTGTGATCGGCGCGTCGCCGCCGGGCCAGTCGAGCTCGACCGCGCTCGGCTCGGCCTGCGCGGCGGCCAGCATCGCGGTCACCTCCTGAACGTGCCGCTGGGCGAGCTCGGTCACGACATAGCGGCGGTCGGCGGGCAGCGGGTGCAGCCGGAACGTGGCCTCGGCGATGACGCCCAGGGTGCCGTATGAGCCGGTGAACAGCTTGCCCAGGTCGTAGCCCGCGACGTTCTTGACCACCCGGCCGCCCGACTTGGCCACGGTCCCGTCCGGCAGCACGACGGTGATGCCGATGAGCAGGTCGCGGGCCGTACCGTAGCGGAAGGCGCGCGGCCCGGCCGTCGCGGCGGCCAGCGTGCCGCCGACCGTGGCGCCCTCGGCGAACGGCACGTCCAGCGCCAGCTCCTGCCCCTGCTCGGCGAGCGCGTCCGCCAGCGCGTCCATCATCACCCCGGCCTGGGTCTTCACCACGAGGTCGCCCGCGGCGTGCTCGACGACCTCGTTCAGGCAGCACAGGTCGAGCAGGACGTCACACCGCTCGGGCGGGTGGCCCCAGTGCAGCTTGGTGCCGCCGCCCACGGGCACGACCGCCAGGCCGGCCCCGGCGCAGGCACGCAGCACGGCCGAGATCTCCTCGACCGACTCGGGCAGGGCCACCACACCCGGTCGCACGCCGCCCACGACGTCGTCCGGCCCGGCCTCCCTGACCGTCACGCCGGTCCGCTCCAGCCCGTCCATCTTCATCAGAACTGCTCCGCCTGCCCCGAGGCGACCAGCGGATGGACGCCCTTGCGCACCCCCGGCACCTCCCCGCACAGGCGCGGCGTGGGGAACACCTTGCCCGGGTTCGACAGGCCCTTCGGATCGAAGGCGCAGCGGACGAGCTGCATGGTGTCGAGATCGGCCGCGGAGAACATCCTCGGCATGTACTTCGCCTTGTCCACGCCCACCCCGTGCTCCCCGGTGATCGACCCGCCGTGCTCGATGCACAGGTCGAGGATGGCGCCCGAGACCGTCTCGGCCCGTTCGCCCGCCCCCGGCTCCGTGTCGTCGAACAGCACCAGCGGGTGCAGGTTGCCGTCGCCCGCGTGGAAGACGTTGGCGACCCTGATCCCGTACTCCTCCGACAGGCGGTCGATGGCGGCCAGCACCTTCGGCAGCGAGGTGCGGGGCACCACGCCGTCCTGCACGATGTAGGCGGGGCTGATGCGGCCGACGGCCGCGAACGCCGACTTGCGGCCCTTCCAGATCGCCGCCCGCTCGGCCGGATCGTCGGCCGTACGCAGCTCGAACGCCCCCGAGCAGATCTCCTGAAGCCGGGCGAACTGCCGGACGACCTCCCGCTCCGGCCCGTCGAGCTCCACGATCAGCACCGCGCCCGCGCCCTCGGGATAGGAACAGGCCACCGCCGCCTCGGCCGCCTCGATGGCCAGCGCGTCCATCATCTCGATCGCCGCCGGCACGATGCCGGCGCCGACGATGGCCGACACCGCCTGCCCGCCCTGCTCGATGCTCTCGAAGGCGGCCAGCACCGTCGTGACGGCTTCGGGGGCGCGGCTCAGCCGTACCGTGATCTTGGTGGCGATGCCCAGCGTGCCCTCCGAGCCGATGAACGCCCCGAGCAGGTCGTAGCCCGGATCCATCCGGTCGAGGGTCACCAGGTCGCCGTCGGGGGTGACGATCTCGCAGGCTTCGATGTGGTTGACCGTGAAGCCGTACTTGAGGCAGTGGGCGCCGCCGGAGTTCTCCGCCACGTTGCCGCCGATCGAGCAGACCTGCTGGCTGGACGGATCGGGGGCGTAGTAATAGCCCTGGTCGCGGACCGCCTCGGTGATCGCCAGGTTGGTGACGCCCGGCTCGACGACGGCCCGGCGGTTGGGCAGATCGATCTCCAGGACGCGGCGCATCTTGGAGGTGACGATCAGCACGCCGTCCTGGCGGGGGAGCGCCCCACCGGACAGACCGGTGCCGGAGCCGCGGGCCACGAACGGGACCCCGAAGTCGTTGCAGGCGCGGACCACCCCGGAGATCTGCTCGGCCGTCTCGGGCAGGACGACGACGCCCGGCGTGGCCCGGTGGTAGGTCAGGCCGTCGCACTCGTAGGTGCGCAGGCGTACCGGGTCCGTGATCACCGAGTCGGCGGGCAGCAGCGCGCGCAGCGCGGCCGTCAGCTCGTCGAGCGGCTTGTCGACCATGGCGCCCCCCTTCTCCCGGCCCATCCTTGGTCATACCCGGTCGATCGCACTACCTTTCGGGATATATCCGGCGCTTACACGCCGGATATATCCCGAAATTTCATGACTACGGCATGCGGGCATACGCGGGCAGCGTCAGGAACTCGGCGAAGTCGTCGTCCAGCGCGACTTCCTTGAACAGCGCCGTGGCCTGCGCGTACAGCAGCTCGTCGTAGCCCGGCTCGGCCGCGATCTTCGCCAGCTCCTCCGCGATGATCCGCTCGACCAGCTCCTTCGTCACCGTCGCGCCCGTGTCGGCGAGCGTGATGTCGTTGTGGATCCACTGCCAGATCTGCGAGCGGGAGATCTCCGCCGTGGCCGCGTCCTCCATGAGGTTGTGGATCGCCACCGCGCCGAGCCCGCCCATCCAGGCGGCCAGGTAGCGCAGCGCCACGTCCACGTTGCCGCGCAGTCCGGCCTCGGTGATGTCACCCGGCGTCTCGGAGACCGCCAGCAGGTCGGCGGCCGAGACCGAGACCTCCTCGCGCGTGCGGTCGAGCTGGTTGGGCCGCGAGCCGAGCACGCCGTCGAACACCTCGCGGCAGATCGGCACCAGGTCGGGGTGCGCGACCCAGGAGCCGTCGAAGCCGTCGCCCGACTCGCGCGTCTTGTCGGCGCGCACCTTCTCCAGCGCCGTCGCGTTGACCTCGGCGTCGCGCCGCGAGGGGATGAACGCCGCCATCCCCCCGATCGCGTGCGCGCCCCGCTTGTGGCAGGTCCGCACGAGCAGTTCGGTGTACGCGCGCATGAACGGCGCGGTCATGGTGACCGCGTTGCGCTCGGGCAGCAGGAACTCCCGGCCCCGGGTGCGGAACTTCTTGATCACGCTGAACAGGTAGTCCCAGCGGCCCGCGTTGAGCCCCGCCGAGTGCTCGCGCAGCTCGTACAGGATCTCCTCCATCTCGAACGCCGCCGGGTACGTCTCGATCAGCACGGTCGCCCTGATCGTCCCCTGCGGGATGCCCAGCAGCTCCTGGGCGCGGACGAACACCTCGTTCCAGAGCCGCGCCTCCAGGTGCGACTCCATCTTCGGCAGGTAGAAGTACGGGCCGCGCCCCTTGTCCAGCTGCCGCTGGGCGCAGTGGAAGAAGTAGAGCCCGAAGTCGAACAGCGAGGCCGACACCGGCCGCCCGTCCACCAGGGCGTGCTTCTCGTCGAGGTGCCAGCCGCGCGGCCGGACCACGATCGTGGCCAGCTCGGTGTCGGGCTTGAGCGCGTACGTCTTGCCGCCGGTCTCGAAGTCGATCGTCCGGTCGAGCGCGGCGCGCAGGTTGAGGTGGCCGCCGACGCAGTTGGCCCAGAGGGGGGAGTTGGCGTCCTCGAAGTCGGCGAGCCAGACCTTGGCCCCCGAGTTGAGCGCGTTGATCGTCATCTTGCGGTCGACCGGGCCGGTGATCTCGACCCGGCGGTCCTCCAGCCCGGGAGCCGGCGGCGCGACACTCCAGTCGCTCTCCCTGACCTCCTTGGTCTCCGGCAGGAAGTCGAGCCGGCCGCCCGCCGACAGCTCCGCCTGCCGTACGCGCCGGGCTTCCAGCAGCTCCTGGCGGGTCGCGTCGAACTCCCGCTGCAGGCTCTCCACGAAGGCGAGCGCCTCCGGTGTGAGGACCTCGTCGAAGCGGTCGAGCATCGGGCCGGTGATCTCCATATGCCCCTTCTTCCATGATGTGGAAAATTGGTTCTGGATTATGGAAGTGAAGCTACTTCATGGGTGGTCCCCGGTTCAAGGTGGGGGTCCCCTGGGGGAGGGTCAGGGGGAAACCCCGATGTACGGCATGCCCTGTGGACGCGAGGATCTGTCTCATGAAGACGATCGTGATCGCGGGTGGCCTCCTCGCCTCGGCATTACTGCTGACGGGCTGCGGGTTGAAGGACCTGGCCGGCCCGACCAACCAGGACACCGTCACGTACCAGGTCACGGACAAGGTCGCCAAGCTGCAGCTCAAGAGCGGCTCCGGCGACACCGTGCTCACCGAGTACGACGGCGCCGCGGTGCGGGTCACCGAGACCCTCCATTGGCGTAACGACAAGCCGAAGGCCGAGCACAAGGTCGACGGCGACACGCTCTCCGTGTTCTACAGCTGCCCCAAGGGCTGGGACAGCTGCAGCGTCGACTACAAGATCGAGGTCCCCAAGGGTCTTCAGGTCGACGCCGAGGCGGGTTCGGGTGACATCGCCATGCGGCAGCTGACCGGGCAGATCGAGGCCAACGCCGGCTCGGGGGACGTGGACGCCAGCGGTCTCGGGACCAAGAAGATCTTCGCTGAGGCCGGCTCCGGCAGCATCGACCTGAAGTTCGCCGTCGTGCCCGACAGCGTCGAGCTGAAGAGCGGCTCCGGCGACGCCACCCTGCGGGTTCCGGCCGGTGCCTATGATGTGAAGACCCAGGTTGGATCGGGCGACGTGCAGGTCTCGGTCGACAAGGACCCGGCCTCTCCGCACAAGGTGTCGCTGACCACGGGCTCGGGAGACGTAAGCGTGTTGCCGGGATAACCAGGTGATGGCATGAGGGATGTCATGTCACCATCGGGGAAGACACTCCGGTGTTCAGACGTTGCCTATTAGAGATGACACGAATGCACGAATACTCCGCGCTTGACGAGTTCGACACCGACGGTATGGACCTCGAGGAGCGCCAGGCACTGCGCCGCGTGGCGGGCCTCTCCACCGAACTCCAGGATGTCTCCGAGGTCGAATACCGGCAGCTGCGGCTCGAACGGGTCGTCCTGGTCGGCGTCTGGACCTCAGGCACGGCGGAGGACGCCGAAAACTCCCTGCTGGAGCTGAAGCTCCTGGCCGAAACGGCCGGTTCGGAGGTCCTGGAGGGCCTCATCCAGCGCCGCCAGAAGCCCGACCCCGCCACGTACATCGGATCGGGCAAGGCGCTCGAGCTCCGCGACGTGGTCGAGTCGACCGGCGCCGACACCGTGATCTGCGACGGCGAGCTGGCCCCCGGCCAGCTCCGCCAGCTGGAGGAGACGGTCAAGGTGAAGGTCATCGACCGCACCGCGCTGATCCTCGACATCTTCGCGCAGCACGCCAAGAGCCGTGAGGGCAAGGCACAGGTCGAGCTGGCCCAGCTCAGCTACCTGCTGCCCCGCCTGCGTGGCTGGGGTGGCAACCTGTCCCGGCAGGTCGGCGGACGCGCCGCGGGCGGCGTCGGCATCGGCGGCCGTGGCCCCGGTGAGACCAAGATCGAGCTCGACCGGCGCCGCATCCGCGAGCGCATGGCCAAGCTGCGCCGCCAGATCAGCGGCATGTCCACCTCGCGCGACACCATGCGCCACCGGCGCAGTCGCCGGGAGGTCCCGGCCGTCGCGATCGCGGGTTACACCAACGCCGGCAAGTCCTCGCTGCTCAACCGCGTCACCGGCGCCGGTGTGCTGGTGGAGGACGCCCTGTTCGCCACTCTGGATCCGACCGTACGCCGGGCGCACACGCCTGACGGCAGGCTGTTCACGATCGCCGACACGGTCGGCTTCGTGCGCCACCTGCCGCACCAGCTGGTCGAGGCGTTCCGCTCCACGCTGGAGGAGGTGGCCGACGCCGACCTGATCCTGCACGTGGTCGACGGCGCTCACCCCGACCCCGAGGGTCAGCTCGCCGCCGTACGCGAGGTCTTCGCCGACATCGAGGGCGCCTCCGACATCCCCGAGATCGTGGTGATCAACAAGGCCGACGCCGCCGATCAGGAGGTGCTGGACCGCATCGCCAGGCGCGAGCGCGACAGCATCGTGGTCTCGGCGCGCACCGGTGCCGGCATCGCCGAGCTGATGGCGCTCATCGAGCGTGAGCTGCCCAGGCTCGACCACGAGGTGGTGCTGCTCGTGCCGTACGACAGGGGTGACCTGATCTCGCGGGCCCACAAGGAGGGCGAGGTGCTCTCGGTGGACCACGTCGCGGAGGGCACGGTCCTGCACGCGCGCGTGCTCCCGAGTCTGTTCCAGGAGCTGGAGCGGGCCGGCAAGCCGGTCGAACGCGTCTCCTAGCGTCCCTTGGCGGGCAGCTCTTAGCGGTCTCTTGGGGGCCAGAACCCCTAAAATCACTGCGGAGCTGCCCAAAGGCGGCAGTGGTCCCTGAACGCTGGGATTGCTAGGATAAGCCGAGTCTTACGACACTAATGGCACGGGTTTCAGATGATCGCTGCTGCGAGTCAGGTCGCGTGCGGGGGCCACAGGGGATCGATGGGGCTGAGTGGCGGTTGGGATGAGTGGGCTTCTTTCCGAATAACCCTGTACAGCAAGCCCACCTGTGAAATAACGTAACTGAACTGAAATCGCCGGATCATGAGTCTGGCGATACGGTCACCGCACAGCCATACGCGGATGAGATCAGGAGACCCCCCATGTCGTCCGGACCCGGAGCCGACTCAGTGGGCGCGGCGGCAGCCGTGCGCTGCTGGGCACCGCGCTCAGCTGGGGGATCCCGCGGGGCGGTGATGCGGTGACCGTTCGGCTCCTGACCAACATCGGCCGCCTCTGGACCGGCAACGAGGTCCTCAGCAACGCGGCCATCCTCGTACACAACGACCGGATCGCGTGGGTCGGGCGGGCGCCCGACCTGCCGCAGAGCGTGCCCGGCGTCGTCGACGACATCGTCGACGTGGACCACGTCGAAAACCTGGGCGGCGCGCTCGTCACGCCCGGTCTCATCGACGCGCACACCCACCCCGTCTACGCGGGCAACCGCTACGCCGAGCTGGCGATCCGCACCGGCGGCTCCACCTCCTCGGCGATCACCGCGGCGGGCGGCGGTGTGGGCTCGACCGTCACCGTGACCCGCGGCACCGACCCGTGGACCCTGTGCAACGGCGTACGCGAGCGGCTTCGTGGCTGGCTGCTCAGCGGCACCACGACCGTCGAGGCCAAGACCGGCTACCACCTCACCCGCGACGGCGAGCTCGCCGACGTGCGGCTCCTGCGCGAGCTGGAGAAGGAGCCGATGATGCCGCGGGTGCACGTCACCTTCCTCGCGGCGCAGGTGGTGCCGCCGGAATACTTCGGCCGGCAGCGCGAATACGTCGAAGCCGTGGGCGCCTGGTGCGCCGACGCGGCCGCCGCCGGCGCTGACAGCGTGGACGTCTACTGCGACGAGGGCCACTTCACCACCGAGGAATCCCGCTGGGTCCTCGCCTCTGGCCGCAACGTCGGCCTGCTGCCGCGCATCCACGCCGGCCTCTACAGCCGCCGCGGCGCCGTTCAGCTGGCCGCCGAGCTCGGCTGTGCCTCCGCCGACGGGCTGCACCACATGTCCGAAGAGGACATCGCGATCATGTCCCGCTACGGCGTGCCCGCCGTGGTCTGCCCCGCGACGGCGCTCCAGCGCGGCCACCTGCCGCCGGTCCGCCAGATGATCAAGCACGGTGTGCAGATCGCGCTCGGCAGCGACCACAACCCCGGCTACTGCGGCATCACCTCGATGTCCCTGGTCATCGCGATGGCGGTGTCGGCGTTCGGGATGAGCGTCAACGACGCGCTGCGGGCGGCCACGCTCGGCGGCGCCACCGTGCTGGGCGCGCCCGACCGCGGCGTGCTGGCTCCCGGCCGCCTCGCCGACATCGTCCAGTGGGACGCCGACCACGAGGGCGCCTTCGCCTGGTCCTTCGGCCTCAAGCCGCGCCGGGTCTGGCGGGGTGGCACTCCGGTCCAGTAGTAATGCCGTCATCGGTGTTCGTGGTCACGGATTCAACTGCTTACCTGCCTCCGGTGCCTGGTGTCGCTGTCGTACCCGTACAGGTGACTTCCGGCGGCCTTTCGTACGACGAGGACTCCTTCACCGGTGATCTGTCGTCGGCGACCACGTCCAGACCCGCACCCGCGCACTTCGCCTCGTGCTACTCATCGCTGGCGGCCGACGGCGCTTCGGCCGTGGTCTCAATACACCTTTCCGGCGATTTTTCCGGCACAGCCACCGCCGCCCTGCTGGCCGCCAAGGAGTCGCCGATACCGGTGGAGGTCATAGACAGCCGCTCGATCGCCATGGGCCTCGGCTACCCGGTGCTCGCCGCCGCCCGTACGGCCGCGGACGGGGGCACGCCGGCGGAGGTGGCGGCGGCGGCCCGGCGGTGCGCGTTACGGACCCGGACGTACTTCTACGCCGACACGCTGGAATACCTGCGGCGAGGCGGCCGAGTTGGGACGGCGGCCTCGCTGGTGGGCTCGGCGCTGCTGATCAAGCCGTTACTGCACCTGGTGGATGGACGGGTCTCACTGCTGGAGAAGGTACGGACCGCGACCAGGGCCATCGCCCGGTTGGAGGACCTGGCGGTGGCCGCCGCGGCGGGGGAGACGGAGGTGAGGGTCGCCGTGCAGCACCTGGGGGCGCTGGGACGGGCGGAGGGGCTGGCCGAACGGCTGGCCAAGCGGCTGCCTGGGGTGGTGGAGATGCGGGTGGTGGAGGTCGGGGCGGTTGTCGGAGTCCATGTGGGTCCCGGGATGCTGGGACTGACGGTGTCGTCGGCCGACTAGGGCGGTGTCTCCGAACGTTCGCCGGGTATCTCGTTCCCCCGCTGGGGGTGTCCGTCCATGGGGGCCTTTGCCACAACGGGCGGTCTTCATTCGCTCCCCCGTAAGGGGTTTCCCTCCATTGGGACATCAGCCACGACGGACCGTCACAGGGATTGAGACCGTCGTCTGACGGCCCAACTTCTTCGTCCACAGGACCGCTTGACCGTGGCTCGCTTATCCCCAGAACCTCGTTCGCCCGCCTGCGGCCCCCTGCTGGTCTCGTACGTTCGCTGGCGTGCGCAACCACGATGCGACAGCCGAGCGGACCATCGCCGAGTCCCGCCTACGGTCGCTCACCAACCCCAGCCTGCCCGGCGGCGCACTCCAACACCCACACGACCCGCCTCCGCAGCCCGGCCAAGCCCTGCCCGAGCTCTGGCCGGGCCCAGCCCTGCCCGAGGCGCCCGTCTGGCCAGACCGAGCCCTGCCCGAGGCACCCGTGAGGCCAGGTCGAGCCTCGCATGGGGCGCCCGTGAGGTCAGGCCGCGCTCCTACCCCGCACGAGCCGATTCAGAGATCTGGCCGTGGGGCGGTCCCTCACGACCCGACTCAGAGGCCTGGCCGAGTGGCGGCTCCGATCCCGCCTTCGTTCGAGGCCTTTCGCCAGGCCGTTACCGCCAAGCCGCCTGCCTCGCTCGACCCCGGCCGACCGGGGCTGCGCATCCTGATCGTCCTGGCCGTCCTGACCGCAGTGGTGGCAGGCGTGATCGCGTGGCGCTCCCAACCCACCCCAGAACCCCTCCCCGCCCCACCCCCCAGCCCGCCGGTATCCGCCGCCCCATCTCCCACGGCCAAAGTGACCGTCCACATCACCGGCAAGGTCCGCAAGCCGGGCCTCTACACCCTCGCGACGGGAGCCAGGGTGGCCGACGCGGTGACAGCCGCAGGAGGCCCCGTCCGCAGCACCGCCATGTCCTCGGTCAACCTCGCCAGACGCCTTGTAGACGGCGAACAGATCGTCGTAGGCGCTCCGCCGGGCTTCCCACCTGGCCTCACCTCAGCCGACCCCGCCACCACAACCCTCGACCTCAATACGGCCACCCCCGACCAACTCGAACAACTCCCCGGCGTGGGCGAGGTCCTGGCGGCTCGCATCGCCGACTTCCGCACCGCACACGGCGGCTTCACCAGCGTCGACCAGTTGCGCGAGGTCAGTGGCATCGGCGCGAAGAAATACGAGGAGATCAAGGGAAAGGTCCGCATCTGACATGCCCCAGGATCTTTCCCCCTCATCTCACTCCTGGTCCCTGGCCCTGCCCGCCCTCGCCGCCTGGGCCACAACTCTCACCCTCCTGAACTTCTCCCCGACCACAAGCCTGATCGTCTCCGCAGTGGCCACCGTGTCGGCCACCCTCACCCTCCTGAACTTCTCCCGGACCACAAGTCTGATCGTCTCCGCAATGGCCACCGTGTCCGCGCTCCTGACCCTCCCCAGACTTTCCCGCCTCCTCCAAGTGGGCTCACCCAGATGGATCGTGTCCGGTCGCACTTCCTCGGGAGCGGTTCAGGGGTCCGCCCGGCGGCTCTGGCGCAACGTGGTCATCGCGACTCTCACCTGCGTCGCCGCGACCTCAGCCTCAGTGGCCCTGCGCGTCCACGCCGTGAGCACAGGCCCGGTGGCAGCCCTGGCGACTCGCGGAGCAGAGGTCACCGCCCAGATCACCCTCACCGACGACCCAAAGATCAGACGCCACCGAGGCGGACGCTTCACCCAGGACCGCATAGTCGTCCCCGCCACCCTGACCGTCCTTCAGACCCCGTCCAGCCTTCAGACCCCGTCCAGCCTTCAGACCCCGTCCGGCCTTCAATCGCCGCTTCGGCGAGGTGCGGCCGGTAGAGCAATCGCGGTGAACACCCCTGTCATCGTCTTCGCCCAAGGCCCCGAGTGGAGCAGCCTCCTCCCGAGCCAGAGCCTGGAAGTAACCGCTCGTCTGGCCCAGGCAACCCCAGGCGATCTGATCGGCGCCGTCCTCCTCGTACGAGGGCCACCACGCGTCCTCACCGCCCCGTCATGGATCCAAGCCGCGGCAGGCACCCTCAGAGCAGGCCTACGGACGGCCGCAGACGTACTCCCGGCAGACCAGCGCGGCCTCCTCCCAGGCTTGGTCGTGGGCGACGTCTCCCGCATGGACCCACAACTCACCGCCGACCTCAACGAAGCAGGCCTGAGCCATCTGAACGCGGTAAGCGGCGCGAACCTCGCGATCGTGGCAAGCGTCGTCCTGGCCCTCTCCCGCCTGGCCGGTTTCCCGCTCGCCCTGAGAGCCGTCCTCGCCGCCATCGCGATGATCGCCTTCGCCGTGGTGGCCAGACCGTCGCCCAGCGTCCTCCGAGCCCTGCTCATGGGCCTGACCGCCGCCATAGCCCTGGGCACCGGCCGGGCCAAGGACGGCGTGGCGGCCCTGTCGGCGTCGATCCTGCTGCTCATCCTGTTCGACCCCGAACTAGCCCATTCGTACGGCTTCGCCCTGTCCGTGTTCGCGACCGCCGGCATCCTCCTCCTGGCTCCCCGCTGGCGAGCCCATCTCACTGGCGCAGACCCGGAGGAAACCCCCGCAAGCGCCGACACCCACGACGACTTCGCCGCCGAGAACCCCACCCCCACCCGGGCCGACGATGCCAGCCGTCACAGCGACTCGACACCATACGGTGCTGTCGCGTCCGATCCAGCGGGCCGTGGTGTGGTCGAGTCCGGTTCGGCAGGTCGTGGTGCTGTCGCATCCGATTGGGTCATTGGTGGCGCGGCCACGTCTGGTTCGGCGGGTCGTGGTGCCGTCGGGTCCGGTTCGGCACCATGCGGCGCCGTCAGGTCAGACTCGGTACCTCGCGATGGCGTCGCGTCTGGTTCAGCCGTTCACTCGGCCGCTGATTCGGCCGCGTTTGGTGCCTTCGCCTCCGACTCGGCACCGCACAGTGCCAATGCCGACACACCCGATGTCGTCCTCGAGTCCGAGGAGCCGCCGCCCTCTGCTCCGATTCGCTCATCGCCAGGACGAGGTCGGCGCCGTCTGCGGCTGCCTCGGTGGGCGGCGGAGGCGGTGGCCGTGTCCGCGGCGGCGCAGGTCGCTGTGACACCGGTTCTCGTGCTGATGTCCGGCCAGCTGACCCTGGTGGCCATACCCGCCAACCTCCTGGCGGGCCCGGCAGTGGCGCCGGCGACCATCCTCGGGTTCGTCGCCGCGCTGGTAGCTCCCATATGGCCGCAGGCAGCTCAGTGGCTGGTCATCCCGGCAGGGTACGCCGTGGGCTGGATCATCATGGTCGCCCAATGGGCCGTGAGCATGCCACTCGCCATGCTCCCGTGGCCGGGCGGTCTTCTGGGACTCGGGCTTCTGATGGTCGCCATGGCCGTGGTGATCCTGGTGCTCAGACGTCGTACCTGGAGAACGGCGGCCCTCACGATGGCCGGTGCGGCTCTCGTGGTCGCGCTCGTGGTTCGCCCCATGGCCAAGCCGTGGCCGCCTCCGAACTGGCTGATGGTGGTCTGCGATGTCGGTCAGGGCGACGGCATGGTGCTGGCGGCCGGTCCCGGTCGTGGCATCGTCGTCGACACCGGCCCGGACCCCGTCGTCATGGATCGCTGCCTGCGCAGGCTGGACGTACGCGACGTACCCCTGCTGCTCCTCACCCACCCGCACGCCGACCACGTGGACGGGCTCCCCGGCGTACTCAGGAACAGGCGCGTCGGCGCGGTCATCGTCAGCCCGCAACGTGTCGCCCCGCAGGAGAGCAATCGCATCGCGACCATCCTCGCCCGCCACCGGATCCCCGAATGGACACCTCCCTCGGGCAGTCGCTGGCAACTGGGCCCGTCCGAGATGACCATCCTCGCCCCCGACCCGGCCCAGGGTGACACCGAGGGCCAAGGCGAGGGTAGCTTGATCAACAACTCCAGCGTCGTGGCCCGCGTACGCTGGCGAGCTGGCTCGGCCCTCCTGAGCGGCGACATCGAAACCGAGGCCCAAAACGCGCTGCTGCGGCGCCTCGCCCCGCGAGCGGACGTACTCAAGGTCCCGCACCACGGCTCGCGGCGACTGGACCCGGCCTTCTTCGCGTCCGTAGGCGCTCGCGCGGCGCTGATCAGCGTAGGAGCCGACAACGACTACGGCCATCCGGCTCCGTCCACGATCGCGCTGCTGCACCGCCTCGGCGCCCGCGTCTACCGAACCGACCGCTCAGGCGACATCGCGGTCATCGACCAGGACGGACAACTGGCAGTGGTCGCTCGCGGCCCGTAGTCGGCACCGGTCCGTTCCAGCCTGCCGTTCTGGGGGCGCTGGAACCGTGATGGGTGTAGCTCTTCCGTAGTGACTGATTGATCTGTGGGCGAAGACGGGTTGGACGGTGCCTTTCCGTGGTCTCCAGCGGGCACTAGCGCGGCCGGCGGCGCGGCAGGCGCCGCCGCAGTGGCGGTCACCTGGCCGACCGCCCGTCCCGTGCAGCCGCTGGAGCCTACAGGGCCATGCACAGCCTGGCGGGATCGGATCTCGCGGACCAGCACCGGCTGAGAAGGCGGCGGCCGGGGTGTCCATGGAGGCTGCGTCCGCCAAGGTTGCCTCCGCCAAGGCTGTGTCCACGGAGGGGTGCGTCCACCGAGGGTGCGTCCACGGAGGGTGCGTCTGCCAGGGCTGCGTCTACCGAGGGAGGAAATGACGCCTGCCAAAGCAAAGGCGCCCGCCCAGGCGAAGGGCGCTCGCCCCCCTCCCGGCGGGCGCCCCTTGTCTGGGCGGGCGCCTCCGGCGCGGGCTCAGCAGGTAACACGGCTCAGCGCATTTGCAGCTCAGCGCATACAGGGCTCAGCACGTCAGTGGTTCGGTACGTCGGTGGCTTGGCACGTCAGTGGATCGGTACGTCAGCGGCTCGGCCGGTGAGTGGCTCAGCACCGTCACAGTGATTGCCGATACGCGAGCCACGTCCTCCCCGCGTCCGCCGTCCTGGCCCGGAACTCGCGCCTCTCCTCCGGCCCGTACCGAGCCTTGTAGGTGCGAAATCGCGTCCACAGGGCGGCCAGCCCGATCACCGCGTCCGGCGGCGCGGACGACCATGACGGTACGCGGGACAGCAGCTCGTCCACCTCTGCTGGAGTGTGTCCGGCTTCGACGAGATGGGGGGCGAGCATGGCCGCGTCGATCCAGGCCGCGCCCCGAGCGGAGAACGACCAGTCGATCGCGTACACGCGTCCCTGCGAAATGAGCATGTTGTTCGAGCCGAGGTCGTAGTGGAGCAGTGTGTTGCCGCGGAGGTCGCGTGGTTCGAAGCGTTCGATGGCGGTGTCGTACAGGTCACGGTCCGCCGGGATGCCCTTGTCGCGCAGGTGGGAGTGCTTGGCCAGGAGCGGCAGGATGTTGTCGATGACCGGCGCCGCTCCCCTGGGACAGGGCGTGAGCAGGGCGCCGAGCAGGGAGACCGTGTCCAGGACGGCGGGCAGGTCGGGGGAGCCGGGTGTCAGGTCGACGTGGCGGCTGTTGTCGTTGATGTACTCGAACACGGTCACCAGCCACCCGTCCTGCTGCCCTCGCCACAGCAGGTGGGGTGCGGGAGTCTCGTCGGGCAGCACGTTCGCCGTCCATGACTCCGTACGGTGTGCCTTGGCAGCGGGTCCGGACGCCTCGACGGCCTTGATGAACACGCTGTGGTTCTCGGTCTGGAGCCGAGCTGAGACACCGGGCATGGTGCTTTCGCCGGCGGGCTCCGCCTTGATGACCGGGCCGCCGCATTCGAGTTCTACCGTTTCGCGCACGCTCGCCGGGAGGTCTTCCCACTGCTGCCGGGTCATCGTAATCCTCCATTTCCGGAGTCGTCGGCGCAGCCCGAGTACCACTGACCGCGTCCGCCGTCTGCGATCCGCAGTTCGGCGTCGGGCGGGAGAGCGGGGGTGCGCATGGTTTGTGCGGTGGCGCCGACTGGCTCGGCCGTGGGGCGGAGCGCCTCCCCGGCCAGGTCGTCGGCGCCATGGTCGCGTGCGACTCGCTCGACCGACCGATCGAGCGGGCCCTGGTTGATGAGGTCGCACGGGTGGCTCAGGGCCGACGGGTCCAGCAGGGGGATCATTGCCGTGCTCCAGCTGTGCGGCGGACGTGCGGAGGCGTCCGCGATAAGTGCGGATGGGCGTCTGGTGGTGGTGTCCGCGGGTCGCGCGATCGGATGTGCGGAGATGTTCACAGGTAATGCGGGCCGGTGTGCGGAGGGGTCCGCAGGTAAAGCAGTGGGGGACACAGCGACTTCCTCACGGAGGTGGTGCTTGCTTGCGGCGGCCGGGGGTTGGAAGTCCGGAGCCTTCCGGCCGCCGCGAAGTGGTCCGCCTCGAAGGTACGAATCCGCGTTGTGGCCGCTCAAGTAAGTTTCGAAAAGTTTCTTAAAGATCTGGGCGAGCCGCGTCGATACAAGACAGCGCGAGCGGCCCGTAGACGGCCACTTCAGCCAGTGCGGTAAACGCTTTCTCGTAGACGGCGACATCGTCCGGTTTCTTGATCCGGAACTGCGCGGCCACACCGTCCACCCGAACCTCGGTGGCGTCGTACAGCCAGAAGTTCTCCGGCGGCATGACGGGTGGTTTTCGGCTGTACGGCAGGATGCCGAGGCTGACGTAGGGATTGTCCCGGGTATAGGTGGCCAGCCGGTCGAGTTGGGCGTTCATCCCGGCTGGGTTCACCATGGGGGTGCGCAGCGTCTGCTCGCCGAGGACGAACACGAAGCGCCGTACGCCACCGAGCGACTGCTGCTGCGCCATGCGCGCCGCCACCGCTCGGTCCAGGTCATCGGTTATGCCGCGGAAGGAGATGATCGTGGACAGATGGGCGCGGGCGTACGCCTCGGTCTGCAGCAGGCCGGGGACCGTGGAGTGCTGCCACACGCGTAATCGGGTCGTGCGCTCGTACAGCGGGATGAACGCCTCCTGGACCTGGCCCAGTCCGTTCCGCTCCAGGCGGCGCCATTCGGTGTAGAGCGTGTCGATATGGCGGGCGGCGGCGAGCAGGTCGGGTATTTCGTGTTCGGCTCCGCAGGCGGTGGCCCAGGCGCGGATATCGTCGTCGCTCGGGACCTGCTGGCCGTTCTCGATCTTCGAGATGCGGGACTTACGTCCGCGCCATCCCATGGCCTCGGCCAGGCGGTCGCCGGTCATTCGCCGGCCGCCATCGGTGTGGGCGGTGCGCAAATCCTTTAGCCTGATGGCGAGCGACATTCGCGCTTCCATGATTGTGCTGTGACTTGTCATGGGCCACCTCAGCTCGGGTGATGGAGTTTGCTTCGAAGCTACGCCCGGGTTCGGCCCTCCGTCTGTAGGGTTTCTTGAAAATCATGGAGAAACCATTGAGTACGTTTCGGACAGATGTGACCGTTGCTTTCGGCGAAACAGCAGCGACTCAGGTCGGGCCAAGTCGGCGGCCCGCAGGTCTCACCGCGCGCGGAGCAGGTCGAGGAAGGCGGTGAAGGCCGCATCGGTGCGGGCGGTGTCGCCGGTGGCGTCGGTGTCCATGAGGAGCCCGCGGACAACGGCGAGCGCGGTGGTGGCCAGTGCGGGTGCGGCCGCGCCATGGCGGGCGCGCAGCCCCTGTTCCAGGACCGCGAGCCAGTCGGTGGTGGCGGCCCTGCGGAAGTCGGGCCACAAGGCCTGCCCGTCGGGCGTGTTGTGGACGGTGCCGAACAGGCGCAGGTAGGGCGCGCCCTCAGGGCCGCTCAGCACCCGCCAGGCTCGGGCGAGGGTCTCCTCGTACGGTTCGTCCCTTGGCGCGAGCGCTTTTCCGAAGAAGTCGAGCTGTCGTCGCCGGGCCTCGTCGAGCACCTCACGTAGGAGCCGTTCGCGAGTGCCGAAGTGGTAGATGAGCATGCGCGCCGTGGTGCCGGCGGCTTCGGCGAGCGGGGTCAGACTGGTGGGCAAGCCGCGCGCCAGCACGTGGTCGGTGCAGGCGTCGAGGAGCGACCTTCTGATGTCGGGCTGTGGCTTGCGTCCCATGACCTTCCTTTGACGTAATGCTCGTTACGCATATTATCGTGCCCAACCGATAGGGAAGATCCGGGAGGTCACGGTGCGGGTGGTGTTCGTCCACGGGGCGTGTGTACGTGACGGGGCATGGTGGTGGCACCGGGCCGCCGGCGAGCTGGAGGCGCGCGGCGTCCGCAGCTCCGCTCCGCCGCTGCCGAGTTGCGGGGAGACGGGGCGCGTGCCCAGCGGGAAAGGGCTGACGTTGGCGGACGATGTGGCGGCCGTGCGCGAATGGCTGGCGGCGGACAAGGAGCCGACGATCGTGGTCAGCCACAGTTATGGCGGTGTGGTGGCCGGCGCCGCGGCGATGGGGCTGCCCCAGGTGCGGCATCTGGTGTACATCGCCAGTTTCCTCCCTGAGGTGGGCGAGAGCCTGGCATCGTTCGGTGACGGGACGCCCGCGCCGTACCTGGACTTCGGTCCTGACGGCACCTTCGGCGTCCACGCCGAGCTCGCCACGCGGACCTTCCTGCAAGACTGCGACCAGGAGGCGGTGGAGCAGGCGCACGCGCGCTTGGTACGGCAGAGCGCTGCCGTCACCACCGCGCCGGTCCAGGCCGCCGCTTGGAAACAGATCCCCTCCACCTACGTCGTGTGCGCGCAGGACAACGGCACCCCTCCAGCCTTGCAGCGCGCCCAGGCCAAGCGGGCCACGCGCGTGGTCGAGGTGGCCACGGGTCACCACCCCTTCCTGGCCCAGCCGAATGTCGTCGCCGAGCTCGTCCTCGATCTGACCTGAGCAACGGCGTAGGGTAGGTGTGCGCGCTCAGGGCGCCACCGGTCCGCGGACAGGGCTAAGCCCACCTGATGCTCATCGAACGACCCGGCCCGACCTCTTTTCCGGCCTGATCATGCGGACGCCAGGCCAGACGGAAAGGAGGCCCTCGTGCCCATCCATCGCCTGCCCGACAACCCCAGCCTCGAACGGCTCCGCAAGCAGGCCAAGACGCTCCTCCAGTATGCGAAGGCGGGAGTTCCCGAGGCGCTCGGGCTCGTCGCCGAGTTCCATCCCCGGACGCCGGAGACGCTCAAGCTGGCCGACGCGCAACTCGTCACCGCCCGCATGTACGGCTTCGCGAGCTGGCCCAAGCTCAAAGAACACCTCGGCACCGTCGAGCGCTACTCCCGCTCGCCGCACCGGGTCGCGCCGAGCCAGGAGTTGCCGGAGGAGTTCCTGCGGCTCGCCTGCCTCACCTATGGCACGGACTACCCGGGCCGGACCGAGGACGCCGACCTGCTGCTCGGCCAGCATCCGCAGTTGTCCACCGCGAACGTCTTCACCATGGCGGCCACCGGCTCGGCCGATGCGCTGGCCGACGTGCTGGCCGGAAATCCGGGGCTCGCCCGGGCGCAGGGCGGACCGTTCGGGTGGGAGCCGCTGCTGTACCTGGCCTACGCGCGGCTCAAGGCTCCCGGCCGGTACGTGGCAGCGGCCCGGCTCCTCCTCGACCATGGCGCCGATCCGAACGCCGGATTCCTGTGGGACGGGCTGACCTCCCCGTTCACCGTGCTCACGGGCGCATTCGGCGGAGGAGAGGGCCACCAGCCACCGCATCCGCAGGGCCTGGCGCTGGCCAGGCTGCTGCTGGAGGCCGGGGCGGACCCCAACGACAGCCAGACGCTCTACAACCTCGGGCTCGGCGGCGCCCGCTCCGACGACACCGCCCACCTTGAGCTGCTGCTGGAGTTCGGCTTGGGCCGGGGCGCGGGCGGCCCGTGGCATGCCCGGCTGGGTCCGACGCTGCAGTCCCCGCAGCAGATGCTGCGCGACGAACTGGCCACCGCCGCGCTGCGCGGCGGCCCGCGGCGGGCCCGGCTGCTCCTGGCACACGGCGCGGAGATGGACGGCCTGGGCGGGCATCCGGCGTACGGCGGGCGCACCCCCTACGAGCTCGCCCTGCTGAACGGGCACACCGAGATCGCCGAGCAGCTCGCCGCGGCCGGCGCCTCGGCGGTACTGGACGAGATGGAGGCGTTCACCGCCGCCTGCATGCGCGCCGACGCCGACGCGGTGGCCGGGTTCGGCCCGGAACCGCTGGCGCGGGCGCTCGAACGATTCCCTGGGCTGATCATCAGGGCTGCCGAGCAGCGCAAGCCCGCGGCGGTACGGCTGCTCGCCGGTCTCGGCTTCGGCGTGAACCACCTGCATCAGTCCACCCCGCTGCACGCGGCGGCCTGGAACGACGATGTCGAGACGGCCAGGACACTGATCGAGCTCGGCGCCGACCCGGCGATCAAGGACACCACGTACGACGCGACCCCGCTCGGCTGGGCCGAGCACGGCGGCATGCACCGCGCGGCGGCGTACCTGCGAAGCCTGGGAGAAGAGTCCAGTACGACGTGATCGGCACCGCCGCCGTCGAGTACCCGCTTGTCGGTGTCGCATGGCATGCTGCACGACATGGCGGCAACAGACCCAGCACTCGTGACCTTGGTCGTCGGCGACGAGGAGCTGCTGGCCGAGCGGGCGGTCAGCGAGGTGGTCGCGGCGGCGCGGGCGGCCGAGGGCGGTGCGGAGGTGCACGATCTGATCGGCGGGAAGGTGGCGCTGGGGGAGCTGACCCAGCTGACCTCGCCGTCGCTCTTCGGTGATCGTTCCGTGGTGGTGATCCGGTCCGCGCAGGATCTCGTCAAGGACGTCATCGCCGAGGTCGTGAAGTACGTGGCGCAGCCCTCCGACGACACCGTGCTCATCCTGGTCCACCCGGGCGGGGTGAAGGGCAAGGCGCTGGTCGACGGGGTCAAGAAGGCGGGGGCGCGGGTCGTCACCGTCAACAAGGTCACCAAGGCCGGGGAGCGGCTCGACTTCGTCAAGGGCGAGATCAAGCGGGCGGGTCGCGGCATATCGAGCGACGCCGCGCAGGCACTGCTCGAGGCGGTGGGCAACGATCTGCGGGAGCTGGCCGCGGCCTGCAACCAGCTGGTGTTCGACACGGAAGACAAGACGATCAACGCGGCGGCCGTGGCCCGCTATCACAAGGGGCGGGCCGAGGTCACCGGGTTCAATGTGGCCGACTCGGCGCTCGAGGGGCGGCTGGCCGAGGCGCTGGAGCAGCTCCGCTGGGCGCTCGGCACCGGGGTGGCCCCCGTGCTGCTGGTGAGCGCGCTGGCGGGCGGGCTGAGGGGCCTGGCCAAGGTCGGCGGAGCGCCGCGCAACCTCAGAGGCGGGCAGTTGGCGAGCCACCTGGGCATGCCGCCGTGGAAGATCGACCGCGTCAAGCGGCAGCTGAACGGCTGGGGCCCGGAGGGCCTGTCCCGCGCCATCCAGGCGGTGGCCGACGCCGACGAGCAGGTCAAGGGCGGCGGCGCCGACCCGGCGTACGCACTCGAACATACGGTGCAAGTGATCGTCGCCAACCGTACGGGCCGGTAGCTGACACGGGTCGATAACTGAAAACCCGCCCCGATAACCAATAGTCCGGTAGCCGGCGCCCCGGTAAGGTCGCGAAGCGTCGGAGGGCGATGGGCGCCTCCTGTCGGTTGGCGGAGGATATGTGAGCTGGTCGCCGTTTCGTATCGAGGTGCCGGACGACGTGCTGGACGACCTGCGGAACCGGCTGCGTAATACGCGGTTCGGCGACCCCACGCGGCCAGGGGAGCAGGCGTGGCAGGGTGGCGCGGATCCCGGCTACCTACGTGACCTGGTCGGCTACTGGGCCGAGGGATTCGACTTCCGGGCCCGTGAGGCCGAGCTGAACGCTCTGCCACACGGCATGGCGCACATCGACGGCACCCGCACGCATTTCCTGAAGATCCCCGGCAACGGGCCCGCGCCCATGCCGTTGCTGCTGAGCCACGGGTGGCCGAGCAGCTTCATGGAGATGCTGCCGCTGGCGGCCCGGCTGGCCGACCCGGGACGGTTCGGGGGCGATCCGGAGGACGCGTTCGACGTGGTGATCCCCTCCATGCCCGGCTTCCTCTATTCGGAGCTGCCCGCTGAGCCGCTGACCAGGGCGGCGATGGCGCGGACGTTGCACGCGCTGATGACCGAGGTGCTGGGCTACGAGCGTTACGGCGCGTTCGGCGGTGACATCGGAGGCGCGGCGACCGGGTGGCTGGGGGCGCTCTATCCGGAGCAGGTGATCGGGATTCACCTGATCCACCCGCCGTTCCCGGCCTCGCTGGAGGTTCCGCCGCTGTCGGCGGAGGAGCAGGCGTTCCTCGACGCGGAAGCCGTCTATGACGAGGGTGACGCCGGCTACAGCTCCATCATGGGCACGCGGCCTGACACCATCGCCGCCGCGCTGCTGGACTCGCCGGTCGGGCTGGCCGCGTGGATCGTGGACAAGTACCGCGACTGGAGCGACTGTCACGGCGAGGTGGAGACGCGCTTCGACCGGGACACCCTGCTGACGATCTTCACCCTCTACTGGGCGACGGGCTCGATCGGCACCTCGTTCAGGCAATACTTCGACTTCGAGCACAACTCCGCGCGGCCGGCCATCACCGTGCCCGCGGCCGTCACACTGAGCCATGAGCCGGTGATGGCCGACTTCCCGCGCACGCTCGCCGAGCGGGCCCTCACGGACATCCGGCACTGGAGCGAGCCCGGCAGAGGCGGCCACTTCCTGCCCCTGGAGGAGCCGGCCCTTCTCCAGGACGAGCTGACGAGCTTCTTCCGCGAACTCCGCCGCACCTGACCGGCTGCGGCTGAGAGACACCGGCGCACCTGATCGGACGCGGCTCAGCGTCAGCGGGTGGATTCCACGTTCACCAGGAGGCGTTTGAGCAGGCCGTCCAGGGTCGCCTGCTCCGCCGGATCCAGCACGTAGACCATCGCGGCCTCCACCTCCCCCCGGATCCGCATGGCCTCCGTCCACAGCTCGTGCCCCCGGTCCGTCAGCTCCACGTCGACCCGGCGGCGGTCGTCCGTGCTGCGCAGGCGGCGTACCAGGCCCGACTTCTCCAGTGTGTCGAGGCGGCCGGTCATCCCGGCGGGCGACAGCATCAGCTCCGCTGCCAGCTCCGAAGGCGTCGCGGAGCCCGACCTGGCCGCCAGCCGATGCAGCGTCTCGAACTCGAAGTCCTGCATCCCCACCTCCGCCAGCGCCGCCTCCTTCGTCTGGCGCAGGTGCTTGACGAGGAGCTGCATGCGCGTCACGACCGCCTCCACCCGCTCGTCGTACGGCGCCTTGCCCCGCCACCGCGCCAGATGCCGATCAACAGAGTCTCCGGAGCTCATCGAATCCACCCCCTAATCCTAAGCCAGCAAGTATTTAGTTGACGAAACATTAGCCAGCGAATTAATCTCCCGTCCCATGAGACTTCTGCTCGGGCGAGCCATCTCCGCCTTGGCCACCGCCTTGATCCCCACCACCCTCACCCTGGCCGTCCTCCGCACCACAGGCTCGGCCGAGGCCCTCGGCGTCGTACTGGCCTGCGAATTGATCCCCCTCCTGTTGCTCCTCCCGGTCGGCGGGGTGCTGGCCGACCGGTTCCGGCCCGAGCGGGTGGCGCTGGTGGCCGACCTGGTCCGCGGCCTCTCCCAGGCCGCCATCGGGATCGAGCTGCTGATGGGCGTCGGCCGCGTGCTCGACCTGGCCGTGTTGTCCGCGGTGGCGGGGGTGGCGATCGCGTTCGGCATGCCGGCCGTACCGAGGCTGGTCGCGGCCGTGGTGCCGGGCCCGGAGCGGCTGCGCGTGAACTCGCGCATCGGCGTGGCCACCAGCACGTCCAGCGTGCTCGCGCCAGCCCTGTCGGGCGGCGTGGTGCTGGTGGCGGGTCCGGGGTGGGCGGCGCTGCTGACCGCCGCGCTGTTCGCCTGCTCGGCGCTGACCCTCGGCGGAGTCCGTACGGCCAAGCAGGCCGAGACAGCCCGGAACACCTTCGCCAAGGACCTGGCCGAGGGGTGGCGCGAGGTCAGGACGCGGCCGTGGTTCCTCAAGTCGGTGCTCGGCCACGGCGTATGGCATTTCATGGCCGGGTTGTTCCTCACCCTCGGCCCGCTGACCGCGGTCAAGCACCTCGGCGGCGAGGCCAGCTGGGTGCTCATCGTGCAGTGCGGCACGGTCGGCCTGGTCGCGGGGGTGTTCCTGGTGCCGAGGCTGCCCGTCCGCCGGCCGCTGGTCGTCGTCCAGGTGGCCGCCGCGCTGTACCTGCTGCCGTTGGTGGCGCTGGCGGTGTCGGCGAACGTGGTGGTGATCGCGGCGGCGTACTTCGTGGCGATGTTCGGGCTCGGGCTGCTCAGCCCGTTGTGGGAGACCGTCGTCGCCGAGGAGATCCCCGAGGGCGCGCTGGGCCGGGTACGGGCCTTCGATCAGCTCATCTCGTTCGCGTCGCGGCCGTTCGGGCTGGCCGTGGCGGCGCCGCTCGCGGGCCTCGTGGGCATGACCGGGCTGCTGCTGACGGGAGCGGTCGCCGTGGCCGTGGCGAACCTGATCGCGATCTCGTCCGTCAAGCCTCCAGCGACCGGCTCCCCAGGGGAGCGGCCTCCCGCAAAACTCCGTCGCTGATCTCCAGCACCCGGTCGGCCAGCGTGATGAGGCTCGGGTCGTGGGTGGCGACGAGCGCGGTGACGCCCTCGCTGCGGACCAGGGCGCGCAGCAGCTCCATGATCTGCCGCCCGGTCTGCGAGTCGAGCTGCCCGGTGGGCTCGTCGGCGACCAGCAGCCGGGGCCGGTTGGCCAGCGACCTGGCGATCGCCACCCGCTGCCGCTGGCCGCCCGACAGCTCGTACGGCCGCTGGTTGACGTGCTGTTCCAGCCCGACGAGGGACAGCAGCACGCGCACGCGCGCCTCCCGCTCCGCGACCGGGGTGCGGGCCAGCCGCATCGGCACGCCGACGTTCTCGGCCGCCGACAGCACCGGGATCAGCCCGAACGACTGGAACACGAACCCCACCACGTCGCGGCGCAGCGCCAGCAGGTCGTCCTCGGACATCGAGGTCACCTCGGCCCCCGCCACGACGACGCGCCCGGCGTCGGGCCGGTCGAGCCCCCCGATCTGGTTCAGCAGGGTCGTCTTGCCGGACCCCGACCGGCCGCGGATGGCGATCAGCTCGCCGGGGTAGGCCGAGAACGACACCTCGCGCAGCGCCACGACCTCCTTCGGCCCGGTGCGATAGGTCTTGCGCACCCCCTCGACGACGACCAGGGGCTCACTGCTCATTGGAGGGCTCCTCTCGGGCCGGCCACACGCCGATGTGGTCGGATTCGAGCTCGAGGCGCACCCGGCGTTCCATGTCCAGGGCGTTCATGAAGTCGCGGGGCAACTGCAGCCGTCCCACGCGGTCGAGCACGGCGTACTCCTCGGCGACGCCCTCGCGGCGGAGCGTCTCGCTGCTGGTCCGCCCGTCGCGGATGCCGATCGTACGATCGACGCGCTCCGACACCAGCGGGTCGTGGGTCACGATGACCACGGTCACGCCCAGCTCGCCGTTGGCCTTGCGCAGCGCCCCGAACACCTCCTCCGAGGTCTCGCTGTCCAGCTCACCGGTGGGTTCGTCGGCCAGGACGAGCTGCGGGGAGTTGGCCAGGGCGACGGCGATGGCGACCCGCTGCTGCTCGCCGCCGGACATCTCGGGCACCTTGCGGTCCGCGCAGGAGGCGACGCCCATCAGGTCCAGCAGTTCGGCGGCGCGTCCCCGGCGGGCCTTACCGGCCAGCTTCATCGGCAGCTCGACGTTCTCACGCGCGGTGAGGTAGGGGAGCAGGTTGCGCGCGGTCTGCTGCCAGACGAACCCGACGATGTCGCGCCGGTAGCGCAGCCGGTCCTTCGCGGTCATCGACAGCAGGTCCATGCCCGCCACCCTGGCCACGCCCGCCGTGGGCACGTCCAGGCCGGACAGCACGTTCAGGAGCGTCGACTTGCCCGACCCGGAGGCGCCGACGACGGCGACCAGTTCGCCCTCCTGGATGAGCAGGTCGAGGCCCTGCAGGGCGACCACCTCGACGCCCTCGGTCTTGTAGATGCGCACCAGGTTGTCGCACACGATGTGCGTGTCCCCGCCGAACGCGGCCTTCTTCTCGGCGGCCTTGGCTTCCAGCTCGGACAACGTTGGACTCATGTGAGGTCACCCACTCGGAGTACGGCGCCGAGGCTGCGGCGGCGGCTGATGGCGGTGTGCGCGTAGGTGCCGAGCACGGCGACGGCGGCCAGCCCGGTCGCCAGGACGACCGGCATGACCGGATCGGCGGAGTAGTCGCCGACGGCCAGGTCACCGGCGTAGGCGGACAGGTCGATGCCGGGCCCGAGCGCCGCGGGCAGGCCGAGGCCGAGCGCGAGCCCGGCGAGTGAGGTGATGAGGATCAGCGGGAGGATCTCCAGCACGGTCAGGCCCCGCGCCTGCCGGTCCGACAGCCCCAGCGTGCGCAGGAACGACAGCGCCCTGGCCCGGTCGGCCGCGCCGATCACCAGCGTCACCAGCACGGCGATGAGCGCGTAAATCGCCAGGGCGACGGTGGTGATGAGCAGGATGTTCTGGACGGTGCCGGTCATCGGATCGTCCTCGATCGCGGCGAGGGCCTGTTCCTGCGAGGTCAGCTCGGCCTTGGGCTGTCCGGTGGCCGCCAGCAGCGCCGCGTGATCCGCCTCGCCCTTGATCAGCAGGGTGTTGACGCCGGGCCGCTTGTTCGTCGCGAAGGGCAGCACGATGAACTTGCCACGGGGGTAGAAGCCGGGCAGTGAGGCGATCTCGCCGGCCGTGGTGACCTTCATCCGCTCGTACCAGGCGATCTCGAACGTGCCGCGTCCGCGCAACTCCTGGGAGACCAGCACCGGGATCCCTGAGGCTCCCGAGGCGGTGAGGGGCACGTTGATCGGCGCGCCGTCCAGCAGCCGCCGCCATTGGGCCACGTCGACGGCGATGACCTCGGCCCGCTCGCCGCCGTAGCCGATCTGCGCGGTGGCGGTCTGCGCGGGTACGAGCAGCCGTACGCCGGGCACCTTGCGCACCCGCTCGATGGCGTCGGGCGGCAGCTCCACGGGTGAGGTCAGCTTGATCGGCGCGCCGACGCTCTGCCAGGACGCCAGGCGCTGCGTGGTGGACAGCCCGCCGGAGATCACCGCCCCGAACACCGACACGGCCAGCGCGGGCAGCAGGATCAGCACCGGCAGCACGCTGGCGGATCTGGCCCGGGCCGCCCTGGTCAGGCCCAGGAAGGGCACGGCGAGGCGGCCGCGCGCTGTCAGGCGTACGAGCAGCTTGAGGGGGAGGGGATAGCAGCGGATGGTGATCAGCGCGGCGGCGACCGTCAGCGCGACCGGTACGAGCAGCAGGAACGGGTCCTGGCCGCCGGTCGTCAGACCGCGGGTGCGCAGCAGGTACGCGCCGGCCAGCGCCAGAGCGACGACCAGCACCTCCAGGGTGATCCGCCGGGCCGACGGGCGGGTGGCGACCACGTCGTCGCGGCGCTCGTGCAGGGGCGTGCGGTGCGTCACGGCCGGCCGCGCGGCCGCGTAGCCGACGGCGGTGAGGGGCACGAGGGCGGGCCCCGCGTGGACGATCCACGGCACCGGCCCCGGCACCAGGAAGGCCAGCCCCCACCCGGCCAGCGCGGCGGGCACCACCGCGAGCGCCACGAGCGCCGCACCGGTACCCGCCACCTGCCGCAGCGATCCGCCACGCGCCCGCGCCAGCGCGAGCGGGTGATCGATCCGCTCGGCCAGCAGTTGCACGGCCAGCACGAGCACGCCCAGCGCCACGACCAGCAGGCCACCGAGCACCAGGAACATCACCGTCTGCGCGGTGCCCAGCGCGGTCCCGAACGTGTCCAGCAGCCCCGGCAGCTCCGTCTCCAGCCGGTACTGGCTGTCGGCGCCCGCCGGTTGCAGGGTGACCACGTGCCCGTAGTCCTCGATGGCGGCACGCAGGTCGGGCAGGTCGAGAGAGGCGGCCGCGGTGGGATCGACCGGCAGGACCCAGCTGTAGATCAGGTTGCGGTCGGCGCCGCTCAGGGCGGCCAGGCCGGCGGCCGGGATCAGCGCGGTCGTGCGCCGCTCCAGCTCCAGCTTGCCGGGCGGCTGGACCTGCGTGACGTGCAGGACGTCGGTGTCGTGGCTCCAGTAGCGGGCGCCGGGGTCCTTCGCCCTGAACACGCCCACGATCTTGACGGCGGCGTAGTCGCTCTCACCGAGGATCCGCACGTCGCCGATCTTCAGCGGCATCGTGGTGCGGGCCTCCTCCACGATGCCCACCTCGAACAGCGGGATCTCCGTCCCGCTCCAGCGCATGGTCGTCGGCTTGCCCGGCGCCCGGCCGTCGACCCACTCGACCCGCCGCTCGCTGTCCGACAGCCAGGCGAGGTTGATGTAGGTCTGCCCGCCCGACAGGTGGACCGGCGTGTCGTACGTCTTGGCACTCATCTGGCCGGAGGCCGAGACGAGCGGTCGCAACTGCGGCGGCACGAGCGAGCGGAGCCGGGCGTCCCTGGAGGCGAACTGGCCGGGCTCGTGCAGGTCGTCCGGCCCTCCGCGCGTCCTGGTCTGTACGGTCAGGTCGGCCTGCTGCGCGGGCGCGTCCTGGAGAGCCCGGTGAAGCGCTTCGTCGTACGAGCCCTGCAGCACCCGCGGCAGCCCCGCCACGAGCAGGCAGGCGCTCAACGTCAGCAGGGACAGCATGGCCATCGCGCCCAGATACACCTGGGCCAGGCGCAGGATCCTCACAAGTCCTCCTGACGCTGACCACGCAGGTTACGGGCCAGTGCGGCGACGATGCCGAGCAGCACCGCGGCCACCAGCGCCAGCATGGCCGCGGTCGCCGCCCACGGGATGTCGAGCAGCACGTCCGGCGTGACGGCCGCGGCCTGCCCGGTGAGCACGATGTGCGGCACGACCAGGACGCCCACGACAACCGCCAGCGCCGTGCCCGCCACCAGCGACAGCCCGATGACGAACGCCTGTTCGACCGCAAGCAGCCCGAACACCTGCCGGTGGCTCACCCCGAGCGCCCGCAGGATCGTGAACTCGGCCATCCGCTCCCGCGCCGCGACGGTGGCGTTCACCACGAAGCCGAGCGCCGCGAACGCCAGCGCCGCCGCGAAGCCCAGGATCAGCGCCCCCTGCAGCCCGCTGGCCAGTGGGTCGTCTCGCAGCCGCTCGGTGAGCTCGCGTTGGTCGACCGCGGTGGCGTCCCACTCCGGCCGCTTCTTCAGCGCCGCGAGCGCGGGCCCGGTGTCACCGCCCTCGGCGGCGAGCCACCATTCGGTGGCCGGTCTGGGGATCTCTCCCGCCGCCAGGCCGTACGCCTGCAGGGTGGCCCAGTCGGCCAGTACGGCGGGCTGGTCCGCGGCGGTCGTCGGCATCCGGTCGACCAGGCCCGCGACCTTGACCTCGACGATCCGCCGATCCAGGTTGACCCGGCCCACCTGGCCCGCCGAGAGCTTGAGCGAGGCGGCCAGATCGGTGGTGAGCACCACCGGCAGCGGGCCGGACAACTCGCCGAAGGCGACCGCGACCGGCTGTGATCCGCTCGCCTTGAGGGAGATCGGGCGATTCGCGCTCAGGCCGGTCACCGTGACCTGCGCGCTGCCGCTCTCGGGCGGACTGGCGACCAGGCCGCGGACCGACAGCGGGTAGGCGATCTTCCCGGTCCGCCCGGCGATCTCCGAGAGGTCGAGGTCGATCTGGTTGTCGCCCGGATGGAGCAGGCCCAGGGACAGCTCGCGCCAGACGCCGAGCGCGTCCGAGACCATGATCCGCAGCGCCACCGCGGCGTCGGCGCGGGCCCGCAACGTGAGCGTCGTGGGCCGGCCCGGCAGCTCCATCGGGGCGCCTCGCGGCCGGCCCGAGCCGAGCGCCCGCGCCATCTCCGCGATCGATCGCGCCGACAGGTCGGGCCGCAGATGGAAGAGCCGGTCGAGCTTGCCGGCGTCGAGTCCGAGCAGGACCGCGCCCTCGCCGCTGAGCTGGACCGGGCCGCGGAAGGCGGGCGAGGCCGTCGTGACGCCCGGCAGCGCGGCGAACGCGGTGCCGCGCCCGAACGTGCCCAGCTCGGGACCGTCCGGCGGCCCGGAGATCCGCAGGTCAGCCCCGGCCTGATGACGGGCCTGGTCCTGCTGGGAACCGCGCCAGGTGGCGGCCGTGGCCATGGACACGATGCCGATCGCGATGGCCATGGTCAGCAGCAGCGCGGGCCCCGCGTACTTGAGGGGCCGCCGGCTGACCTGCCAGACGCCGAGCGCCGGGGCGAGCGTGGGCCGCCTGGTGGTGATCCGCTCGGCCAGCTTCGAGACGCGGGGCACCAGGCGCAGGCCCAGCATGCCGCCGGTGAGCAGCGCCAGGGCCGGGCCCGAGACGATGAGCGGGTCGATGCCGAGGTCACCGGCGGCGGTCGCGGTGACGGGCGCGCCGTAGCGCCGCAGCTGCCAGATGGCCAGCCCCGCGACCACCAGCAGCGCCAGGTCCGCTCCGGCCCGCTCGATCAGCCCGCGCCCGCCGCCGCGGCCGCGCGCCGACTGCTCCTCCACGTAGGTACGCCGGGCGCCCGCGAAGGCCGGGAGCATGAGGAGTACGGCCGAGGCCAGGGCCACGCCGATCGAGACCGCGAAGGTGCCCAGGTCGGGCGAGGGCGTCAGCTGTACCCCGGATGCCCTGATCCAGGGCAGCGCGTTGACCAGGGTCAACAGCGGCGGGCCGAGGAAGGGCGCGATGATCGCGCACGGGACGGCCACCAGCAGCGCCTCGCCGCCCGCCAGCGCGGTCAGCCGCAGCGTGCCCGCGCCGCGCGAGCGCAGCAGCGCCACCTCCATGCGGCGGTGGTCGGCGAGCAGGCGGGCGGTGAGCATGAGCGCGTACGCGGCCAGCAGCAGCAACTGCAGGACCGGGATCAGCATGGTGGAGCGGGCGACCAGGGCGGCGGTGCCGAGCTGGGCGAGCATCTCCGGCAGGCGGCTGGTGGCGGTGCAGCTCGGGCAGCCGTTCGCGCGGAGCCGGTCGCGCAGCTCGGCCACCCGGCCGGCGAACGGCCGCAGCTGCTCCGGCGACAGCGCGCGCAGGTCGGGGACGGCGGTCCAGGTGGCGTTGACGTTCGTGGCGAAGCGGCTCAGGAACGTCTCGCGGGAGACCATCAGCGGGCCGTAGGTGGTGAACTCGCCGGTCTCGACGCCCCTGGTGAGCAGCTGCTCACCGGTCCAGCGGTCGCCGAACGGGTCGTTGAGCTGGAAGACGCCGGTGATGCGGACGGTGACCGCCTTGTGGTCGAGGCGGCCCTCGGTGGTGATCTCCTGACCCGCTTTGACACCGGTCGCCGAGGCCGCCGACAGGGAGATCGCGGCCTCGACCATCGTGGATTCGGTGGCGCTCGGCCAGGTGCCGGAGACCAGCTTGGCGTGGGTGTCGAGGCCGTCATAGCTGCCGAACCTGAGCAGTTCGGGCGTCTTACGGCTCTCCTGGCCCGGCCGGACGTAGGAGTCGGAGCGGAAGGCGGTCGTGATGGCGGCGGGCGCGCCCGCGTAGGCCCTGGCGAGCTCGGCGCGGATCGCCCGGTCGAGCGCCGGGAACGTCTCGCCGGTGACCGGCGCGGCGATGGTCGCGGCCACCTGGCCCAGCGGCGCGGTCTCCATCGTGCGGCGCACACCCACCTCGGCGATGGTGGAGGCGTACATGGTCAGCGCGACCAGAGTCGTGGTGGCCAGCAGGATCGACCCGAACGCGGCCAGCAACAGCAGCGGCTCGCTGAACGCCCGTTTGACGACCAACGGCCCCCGCATGTGCCCCCCTTGCCCCGTTTAGTGAACCTTTGGGCATTCCGCTGGGGGAGGGCAAGGTGATCTTCGCAACGGTGACAGACCTGATGCGGCGGTGTGATATCGAAATCGTGACACAAAAAACGCCGCACCCCTTGACGGCGGTGCGGCGCTCTGGCGCCCTGCTCTTTGGTCGAGCCGGGCTGGGCCTTACTTGGCTGCCAGGCTGGCGGCCTGCTTGGCGATCGCCGACTTGCGGTTGGCGGCCTGGTTCTTGTGGATGACGCCCTTGCTGACGGCCTTGTCGAGCTGACGGGCGGCGGCCCGCTGCAGCTCGGCGGCCTGCTGGGCGTCGCCCTGCTCGGCGGCCTCGCGGAACTTGCGCACGGCCGTCTTCAGCGAGGACTTGACCGCCTTGTTGCGCAGGCGAGCCTTCTCGTTCTGCTTGTTGCGCTTGATCTGGGACTTGATGTTCGCCACGAAGAAGCCTCGGTAAAGTCTGAGTGATGGATGGGGCGCGCGGGCTCGTGAGAGGGGCGCGCCACACGCAGTTGAACAGGTTACCAATAACCCAGAGGGCAGCTCAAATCAACACCCTGGGAATTGGAGTCTCAGACCAGTGTACGGCCTCAGGAGAGCCACTCGGTGGTGTATTCGCGCCAATCCTCCTCCGTCGCGGCGAAATCGACGTACAGGGCCAGGCCGAACCGCTCCCGCCTGCCATGCTCCGTCAGGGCCAGCTTGGCGCCCTGGGCGGCCATGGCGACGCTCTCGGCGGCGTCGCTCCACCCGACGCCGTGGTCGTGGTAGGCGGGGGCGCCCACGAGGACGAGCTTGGTGTCCGGGACCAGGTCGAGGGCGAGCGTGGCCTGCCGTACGACATAGCCCCCGTAAAGGGACTGCAGGGGGGTCAAGGAGTCGTACGTCATGATGGCCACCTGGTCGACGCGGGCGGCGGCCTCCTTGAAGTAGCCGCTCGACCAGTACTTGTCGTGGCCGAGGACCGCGCGGGCGGGCAGGCGGATGAGGGGGTACGGCTCGATCTGGGGTGTCGAGATCGACAGCAGCTTGGTGTACTGGCGGGTTCTGTCGAGGAGGTCGAGGAACTCGCGGTCGCCGTCACCGATCGGCTCGAAGTTGTAGTGGATGCCGTCGAAGCCGGTCTGCATGATGGCGGCGACTCCGGCCAGGACGTTCTCACGGGACTTGGCGTCGTCGAGGTCGAGGAAGCCGTCGACCTTCTGGCCGAGCCAGGCGGAGATGCGGACGCCGGGGAGGTACTGCCGCCCCCATTGAACGAAATTTCTGGCGTTGGGGTATTTATCGGTATTTAGCTGGCCGTCCTTGTCGAACGGGCCCGCGTGGACGTACAGATCCTTGATGCCCGTGGCGCGCAGGCGTACCGCCAGCCGCTCCACATCCTTCTCCGTACGGCGGCCGTCGACCCAGGCGTGGCCGAGCCAGAGAGCGTCGTTACCCGTGCTCTTCGCCCAGGCCGCCGGGGCACCGGTAAACTGAAGGCGGAGCGCGCCGGCGAGGAGGCCGAGCAGCGCGACGACGATGGCCAGGGCCAGCGCGACAAGGCGCAGGCCACGGCGAATGGCGGTTCGGGCAATCACCCGGGCATGTCACCATGAAAGACGCTTGACCTCAACCCTGTCGAAACGGACTTCGGTGCGCACTCAGCCTGGCCAGACCGACCCCGCGTTGATCCGCAACTTCTGCATCATCGCGCATATCGACCACGGCAAGTCGACCCTTGCCGATCGGATGCTGCAGATCACCGGCGTGGTCGACGACCGCTCCATGCGCGCCCAATACCTCGACAGGATGGACATCGAGCGGGAGCGCGGCATCACGATCAAGTCGCAGGCCGTGCGGCTGCCCTGGGACGGCCACGTCCTCAACATGATCGACACACCGGGCCACGTCGACTTCACCTACGAGGTGTCCCGGTCGCTGCAGGCGTGCGAGGGCGCGATCCTGCTGGTCGACGCCGCCCAGGGCATCGAGGCGCAGACGCTGGCCAACCTCTACCTGGCCATGAACAACGACCTGCACATCATTCCGGTGCTCAACAAGATCGACCTGCCCGCCGCGCAGCCGGAGAAGTTCGCCGAGGAGCTCGCGGGCCTGATCGGCTGCGACCCGTCCGACGTGCTCAAGGTCTCGGGGAAGACCGGCGTGGGCGTACGCGAGCTGCTCGACCACGTGGTGCAGACCGTCCCCGCGCCGGTGGGCGAGGCCGACGAGCCCGCCCGCGCGCTGATCTTCGACTCGGTCTACGACACCTACCGGGGCGTCGTCACCTATGTCCGGGTCTTCGACGGCCACCTGGGCAAGCGCGAGCGCATCCTGATGATGTCGACCCAGGCCGCCCACGAGACCCTGGAGATCGGCGTCATCTCGCCCGAGCCCAAGGTGTCGGAGCTGGGGCTGGGCGTCGGCGAGGTGGGCTACCTGATCACCGGCGTCAAGGACGTGCGCCAGTCGCGCGTCGGTGACACCGTCACCTCGGTCGCCAAGGGCGCCACCGAGATGCTGGCCGGCTACGACCACCCCAAGCCGATGGTGTTCTCCGGCCTCTACCCCATCGACGGCGACCAATATCCCGAGCTGCGCGAAGCCCTCGACAAGCTCCAGCTCAACGACGCCGCGCTGATCTACGAGCCGGAGACCTCGGCCGCGCTCGGCTTCGGCTTCCGCGTCGGCTTCCTCGGCCTGCTCCACATGGAGATCGTCCGCGAACGGCTGGAGCGCGAGTTCGGCCTGTCGCTGATCTCCACCGCGCCCAACGTCGTCTACCGGGTGGTCATGGAGGACGGCTCCGAGCTGACCGTCACCAACCCGTCGGAGTTCCCCACCGGCGGCAAGATCTCGCAGGTCTTCGAGCCGGTGACCAAGTCGACCATCCTGGCCCCCGCCGAGTTCATCGGCGTGATCATGGAGATCTGCCAGGGACGGCGCGGCCAGCTCCGCGGCATGGACTACCTGTCGGAAGACCGGGTCGAGATCCGCTACACGCTGCCGCTCGGCGAGATCATCTTCGACTTCTTCGACCAGCTCAAGTCGCGCACCCGAGGCTATGCCTCGCTCGACTACGAGCCCGACGGGGAGCAGGAGTCGGAGCTGGTCAAGGTCGACATCCTGCTCCAGGGCGAGGCCGTCGACGCCTTCAGCGCCATCGTGCACAAGGACAAGGCCTACGCCTATGGCGTCGACATGGCCAAGAAGCTGCGCGAGCTGATCCCCAGGCAGCAGTTCGAGGTGCCGATCCAGGCGGCCATCGGCGCCCGCGTCATCGCCCGCGAGAACATCCGCGCCATCCGCAAGGACGTCCTCGCCAAGTGCTACGGCGGCGACATCACGCGTAAGCGCAAGCTGCTGGAGAAGCAGAAGGAAGGCAAGAAGCGGATGAAGATGGTCGGGCGGGTCGAGGTGCCGCAGGAGGCGTTCGTCGCGGCGCTGTCGACCGACTCGAGCGCCGACAAGGCCAAGAAGTAGCCTTTCGGAAGCCCCGCACCCGTTCGTAGGTGCGGGGCTTTCCCATGTACGGCCTGAGCGCTCCACAACGGGCCTTCGCTTGGCTCCGGGCGTTCTTGCTCCCGCCCGTTACCCGATTCGGTGGTTGGCCGTCTGATGCCCGCCCGCCCACAAAGGCCCTCCGCTTCGCTCCGGACGTCTTCCCAGGCGGGCTGACGCCCGCCCCCTGAAGGGCCTCGCTGCGCTCGGACCGCCTTCCCAAGAACGCTTCGCCGGGTCGGCTGATTGGACTGACCTTGGCGGCAAGATCGCCGAGTAGGCGGTGAGGCTCCAGGAAAGCCCAGGCGCTCGCCAGGATGTGTTGGTAGATCATGGCTTGGGAGCCGGCGAGGCGCTGGTACGCGGCTGGCGAGGTCATCGGCGGTCTGTTCCGGCCAAATAGCCGGAGAGCCTTCCAACGGAGCACCCACGCGCTGCGGCCTATGGGACGGGTCCACGCTGGGACTGCTCCCCAGCTGGCGCGCCGAAATTCAGGGGAAGGCGAAGGCGGCCTTCGGACAACAACGGGTGACCGATGTCCCGCCGACCTTAAGGCTTTGAATGAATGAGTCACATGCATGAATGAGCCACACCTGGCCGATCCTCGGGACGTTGCCTCACCGTCGCAGGACGACGCCGTGGTGATCGAACGGTCCTGGGACGAGCCAGAGCGTTTCGGCGCCGTCTTCGACGCGCACTACGGGGAGCTCCACCGGTACGTCTCCCGCCGACTCGGCCCGCACGCCGCCGACGACGTCTGCGCTGAGACGTTCGCCCTCGCCTTCCGGCAGCGTCGCCGCTACGACATGAGCCGCCGCAGCGCCCGCCCCTGGCTCTATGGCATCGCGACCAACCTCATCAGCCGGCACCGCCGCGACGAGGTGCGCCTCCTTCGTGCCGTGGATCGGCTGCATCCGGAGGCGAACTCGGCCCGAGGTCACGAGGACGAGGTGACGGCGAAGGTGAGCGCGCAAGCCGTCAAAGGCACGCTGGCCAGGGCCATCGCCGCCCTGCCCGCGGACCAGCGTGACGTGCTGCTGCTGGTGGCGCTCTCGGGGCTGAGCTACGACGAGGTGGCGCAGGCTCTGGACGTGCCCTTCGGCACGGTCTCCTCGCGGCTCAACCGGGCTCGCAAGAAGCTACGCAAGGCGTTGGGCGGAACGAATCCACTGTTTGACGAGGAGGAGACACGTCGATGAACGAGCTGCATCTCGTACGTGGGGTGTACGACGATCCGGCCCCGCCTTCCGCAGAGGCCGCGGCGGCCGCCCGTCGCCAGATGCTCAGCCAGGGCGACACCGTACGGCCGCGCTCTCGCCGTACGTGGCGTATGCCGCTCGGCTTGGTAGCCGCTGCCACGGCCGCGGCCGTGGCAGCGGGTATGACACTCGCCCACGACGATCCCGCACGACCGCGGACAGGCGTGCAGGCTATGCCTCATGCTCTGTCGCCTCGCGACATGATGCTGGCCGCCGCCTCTCAGGCGGAGCTGCAACAGCAGGGCCGCTACTGGTACACCCACCAGCGCTCCGCCTTCGTGACGCTCGCGCTCGGCAGGACCGGCGGGTACGTCGTGGAGGAGCGCCGCGAGATCCTCAGATGGACGGGTCGCGCCCGTGGCGACGGCGAGTCCTTCTACGGCCGCGACTTCGCGGGTAAGCCCCAGACCAGCGCCGACGCCGATGCCTGGCGCGCGGCGGGTTCCCCTTCGAGCTGGACGGTGGGCTCGTCGGGCGCGAGGAGGACCGTCAGGACGAAATCGGGTGCCTGGCAGGAGGAACATCCGAACGACCAGGGCGGCGGCACATTCCTCATCAGCGGCGTCGGCCAGTTCACCTATCAGGAGCTCCAAGAGCTGCCTACCGACCCCGGAGAGCTGCGCAAGCTGCTGTGCGAAGGCTCGGTCAAGTTCATAGCGGGCGGGTCTGGAGCGCCGAGGCGCTGCAACGGCCCTACAGGGGTGCTCGTCCGGGTCTTCTTCGCCCTCGTAGATACGCCCGTGCCGCCCAAGGTGCGAGCCGGTCTCATGCGCCTGATCACCGACTATCCGGGCGTGCGGCAGCTAGGCGCTGTCACGGATCCGCTCGGCCGCTCGGCGGTCGGCCTCGCGGCCCCGCTCGACGGCACCGATGATCGTGGGAAGATCCAGCGGGAGGTGCTCTTCGACCAGAAGACCGGCAAGGTCCTGGGCAGCCGTGACATCCAGCTTGAACCAGGCCCCAAAAGCCAGAAGTGGCAGGTTCCCGGCAGGACGCTGTACTACCGGGCGGTCTTGGACTCGGGCTGGAGCAACGCCAAGCCCACCCCTCCCGACTAGAGCGGCGGACTGCGCGGACTCGGGAAAGGCCCCGTGATCGCTTCTGTGATCACGGGGCCGTTTCTGTTTGGTCTACTTCGCCGACAGTGTCGTTTGTAGGTGCGGGGCTTTCGCATGTCCGCTTGCGCGCTGGCTGAACGGCTGTTTATATTACTAAACATGTGTTCAGCGTCTTCTGATCTGACCGCCCAGGCCAAGATCCGCAACGCGGCCATCGCCCATTTCGCCCGCGACGGCTTCCAGAAGACCAATTTGCGGGCCGTCGCCGCCACGGCGGGAGTGAGCGCCGCGCTGGTCATCCACCACTACGGCAGCAAGGACAAGCTGCGTGCCCTCTGCGACGAGCACGTGCTGCGGACGCTGGCCCGCAAGGGACGCGCCGGCCTGCGGGATTTGGCGAACGAATACCTGGCAGACCCGGCGGAGTACCACCTGTACGTGCAGTACATGGGCCGCGCCATCGAGGACGACTCGCCCGCCGGTGCCACGTTCGTGACCACGATGGTGGAGGAGACGGAGGCGACCCTGCGATCCGGGATCGCCGACGGCTCCATGCGCCCGTCGTCGGACGTGCGGGCGCTGGCCGTGTTCAGCGTGCTGACCAGCCTCGCCACGCTCACGATGGCGCCGTCGCTGGCGCGCGCCCTCGGCTACGCGGCCTTCGGCCCGGAGGCCCTGCGGCGGCTCGCGTTGCCGACGCTCGAGGTGTACACGCACGGCTTGTACGCCGACGACTCCCTGCTGATGGCGGCCCGTGACGCACTGACCGACCCCCGCTGGGCAGGCGCACCGAACGACACCTTGGAAGAGGGCCCGGCGGACACCTTGGAAGACAGTCCGGCCGACACCTTGAAAGACGGTCTGGCCGACAACCGATCAGAAGACGCACCGACCGATACTCGATGAGAAGAGGACTGACGACCCATGCCCCCAGATACCCTTCCGGCTCTCACACCGCTACAGGAGACCCTGTGGCTGACGCTGTGCGGCCGGGCCCTCGACAACCGCTTGCCCCGCCCCATCCTCGGCGACGAGATGGCCGACGAGATCGTCCGCGAGGTCGGCTATGACTACAAGAGGTTCGGCCTCATTCCGAGCGCCGCGATCAACATCGCGCACCGGGCCAAGAAACTGGACGAGGTGGCCGAACGGTTCTTCGCCCGCCACCCCGACGGGGTCGGCCTCGACCTCGGAGCCGGCCTGGACAGCCGGGTGCTGCGCATCTCCCCGCCACCCACCGCCGACTGGTACGACATCGACTTCCCCGAGGTCATGGCCGCCCGGCGGCAACTCCTGCCCGCCCGCGCCACCCCTCATGGCATCGCTGCCGACCTGACCGACCCCGCGTGGCTGGACACCCTGCCCACCGACCGGCCCGCGGTGATCGTCGCCGACGGCGTGATCGCGTTCCTCTCCATGGAGGAGATGATCTCCTTGGTGAACCGCCTCATCGGCCACTTCCCCAGCGGGGAGATAGCCTTCAACGGCTACGGCAGCTTCCACGTCTGGGCCCAGCAGCACATTCCCATGGCCGCCACCAAAGCCGTCAGGGGCGTCACCAAATTCCCCGGCCTCGACGATCCCCGGGACGCCGAACGCTGGCACCCCAAGCTGAAGCTGGTCAGGGAGATCCTGTGCACCCGGGAGCCCGAGGTCGCCCGGTTCCCGCCGGTCCTTCGCTGGTGGACCCGCCTGGGCGCACCGAGCACGGCCCTTTCCCGCCGGGGCAACGTCGTACTCCACTACCGTTTCTAGAGAGCTTGAGCGTCTACAGCCCGAGCACGTCCGGGGTGCCGGCCAGGGCGCGCCAGTGGGCCGCCGGGTCATCCACCAGGCGGCGGGCCTCCAGATCGAGCAGCCCGCCCACGCTGGTCATCTCGGCCGCCAGTCGCCCGTCGGAGTGCCTGAACTCCTGCGCGATCCTGAACGTCTTCCCCTCACCCCACAGGAACGCGCACGTCACCTCCACCTCATCGCCGCCACGCAGCTCGCCGAGATAGCGGATGGTGTTCTCCAAGGTCACCGGGCCGATGCCCGAGCCCAGCATGTCGTCGACCGAGATGCCCGCCGCGCGCAGGCACTCCCAGCGAGCGTGGTCGCCGTACTGGTGGTAGACGGCACTGTTGACGTGGCCCTGCGTGTCGAGCTCATAGCCGCGTACGGCGATGCGCACGGAAAAGGTCATCAGAACCTTCCGTGGATACTTTGGCGTTCACGCCGGGGAGGAATCGGGAGCGGGAAGGCCGCAAAGGGCCTGAGCGTGCCCTGACGTTCATCGTTCAATGGTGCTCTCCTCACTCATGGTGTAGCTGCAACCGTCGGCTCTTTGGAGCAGGCGGATGTGTTTGTGGTTGATGCCTTGGCGGGTGCCGGTCGCGGTGGTGATGTTGAAGGAGCCTGTGGTGCGGACGGCGACACGTCCGGTGTGGACTCCGATGTTCTTGCCTTTGGCGACGGTGGCGCGAACGAGGTCGCCGGTGGCGAACCCGTGGATGTGCTTGATGCGGGGAAGTCGCAGGCGGGGGAACCCGTACCGGTCGGTGCGGGTTCGGCAGTAGCTGCCGCGTCCGGTGGCCCGGACCACCAGGACGCGTCCCGGCCACCCGGTCACCTGCGCGAGTTCGCCGACGTGCAGGGCGTCCAGGGTGTGGGACTTCGGCGCGTTCGTGCGGGAGCGGTTCCATTTGGTACGCCCGCCCGAACTGGTGGTCACGGGCAGAGTCGTCTCTGTGAGCGCCCGCCACAGCGCCCAGCGGGTGGCGTTGACCGCCGCGGCGTCCCGGAGCGTGGCCTTAGCCTGCTGGAGGATGCGCGCCAGCAGTGTGGGCTTGCTTCGCAGGAACTCTTCGGCGGGCGTGGTGTTCTTTGCCTGGTTGCACGGCTCGCACGCCAACGTCAGGTTGGAGATCCGGTCAGAGCCGCCGCGCGCTTTGGGGTGGATGTGCTCGATCTGCAACGGTGTACCCGCCATGCCGCAGTACGCGCAGGTCCGGCCCCATTTCTCTAGGAGGTATTGGCGGATCTCGTATCCGGCCAGTGTCCCTTGCTGGTATTCGATGCCTTCTAGCGGTTTGCCCGCTGAGATGGCGTGGGTGTCGAAGGCGACGCGTTCGATGTGGATGGCGCGCACGGGTGCCCATCGCCTCAGCCGGGCCACCCACGACATGGTGGTGTCCAGGCGGTGCCGTAGGGATGGCGCGAGCCAGCCCTGGGGCCTGGTGCGGTTGAGGAATCGAGGAGCGCGGTAGCGCAGGTTGCGCGACCTCCTGCCGCGCCGGTAGGTGGAGCGGGCGGTGAGCTTGTCGCGGATCGCCGCGCCCCGGTGGTCGAGTTGAATGCTGTACTTCCCGGTACGGGTTGCGTCGCGTGCGGTGAAGACGGCGATGCCGGTGTGCCTGGAGCCGGGGTCGAGGCCGACCTCGACGCCGTGCACCGTGGAGTCGGCCAGCGTGCGGTCGATCAGGCGGATGACGAACGGGGTGTGCCGGACCACCACCGCCCGGCCCGCCTTGAGGAACTGCCGGGCCCGGCCAGGTCGGCAGGGCTGCAACGGTTTCCCCTCGCGATCGAGCACGAAAACGTGTGGGTCTGTAAGGACCCTTCCGCCCTTCCCGGACTGCTCCGGGTCGGGGTGACGCCCGCCGCCCGGTGCGGTGCGGCGGATCTCCCCTCGCCCAGCTTCCACGCCGGGTGCGCGGCCTGCCGCGCGTCCGTGAGCCGTTTCGTGCCCACCCTCGGGCGTGTCTGCTCCCACGGATTCCAGAGCAGCGAACTGAGGAAGCATTCGCTGGTGGGTCTGCGGTCCTGCGTGAAAGGTAGCCATCTGGATCACACCTCCAACGGTGATGACTAGGGCTGGTCAACGCGGGGCTTCAAAGCACCTGACGGCACCTCAAGCCCCCTCCTTCAGGAGGGGGTCGTTGACTCTTTCCTGATACCTCCGTGATGGAGCGTAGCCGTCACGGCGCGGCGCGCCGGATCAACCCCGCGACGACCGAGCCGACGATCAGCCACACCAGCGCCGCGAGCCCGTAGTTGACCAGCGTCGTCCACCGTACGTCGGCGAGCTGGAACAGGTTGGCCAGGCCCACCGACAGCGGCGAGGCGAGCGATTCGACGAACTGGTACCAAATGTTGGCCGGGTTGGCCCGGAACACCGTGAAGATCGCGTACAGCACCAGGATCAGCGCGGCCAGCCTGGACGCCAGCCGGACGGCGGCGGCCAGGAACACCACCACGCCTTGCCACACCCTGACCGGTCCGGTCACCGACTGGGGCAGCGCGGGCCGGTGCGGCCGGGGCGAGACGTTCCGGGCGGGCTGTTCGGGTGGGCTCGGCCGGTCGGCGGCGACCAGCCGATCTCCCGCTTCCGGCGGTTTGGGGGGCTCGGTCACGGCCACTCCTCCTGATAAGTAATTCCTTTCTTCCCACTCCCACGCTCCCACAACAGGGGCTGTTACCCGTAATGCGGACGCGTTTGGCATCCTTCACCTTGTGCGGACATCGGTGGGTTTCGACCTGGACATGACATTGGCGGACACACGGTCGGGCATCGCGGCCGTCTACGACGAGCTTTCGGCGCGCCTTGGCGTGGTCATCGACAGCAAGGCGATCATCACGAGGCTCGGCCCGCCACTCGAACAGGAGTTGGCGAACTGGCTGCCGCTGGAGGCGATCCCGGAAGCCGTGATCCTGTTCAGGGAGATCTATCCGGAGTTGGGAGTGCCCGTGCACACCGCCATGGCCGGAGCGGTGGAGGCCGTCGAGGCCGTACGCGCGCAGGGGGGCAGGATCATCGTCGTGACCGGCAAGAACCCGCGCGACGCGAGCAGCACCGTGAAGGCGCTCGGCCTCGCCGTGGACGAGGTGGTCGGGTCGCTCTTCGGGGCGGCCAAGGGTACGGCCCTCGCGCGCTTCGGCGCCGGAGCCTATGTTGGTGACCATGTCGCGGACATCGAGGCCGCGCGGGCCGGGGGAGCCGTCAGCGTGACGGTCGCGACCGGCCCGTACACACTGGGCGAACTACGTGATCACGGAGCCGATGTGGCACTTGGGGACCTGACGGAATTCGCCGACTGGTTCGCCGGATGGCGTTCGAGTGGGCAACTCCGGTAAATGCCGGGAATTTTCCTGGTCGCCCCGGAGCCTCGCGGGGCATAACCTACATCCATTCGCCTTTTACGACTGTTTGAACGAGGTTCCTCCTGTGCCGAGTGGCAAGGTCAAGTGGTACGACGCCGACAAGGGTTTCGGCTTCCTCACCCGCGACGACGGTGGTGAGGTCTTCGTGCATTCCTCCGCGCTACCCACAGGTGCCGGCCCGCTCAAGCCCGGCCAGAAGGTCGAGTTCGGCGTGGCCGAGGGACGGCGCGGCCAGCAGGCCCTGTCGGTGCGGATCCTCGAGCAGCCGCCGACGCTGGCCAAGCCCAAGCCCAAGGCCAAGCGCAAGAAGCCGGACGAACTGGTCGTCATCGTGGAGGACCTGATCAAGCTCCTCGACGACGTCTCGACCTCCTACCAGCGGGGCAAGCACCCTGACGCGGCGCACGCGAAGAAGATCGCGCAGGTGCTCAGAGCGGTGGCGGACGACCTCGACGCCTAGCCGTTGGGGTTCGTCAGCGGCTTGGTCGTGTCGAGAGTGGTGTCGACGCGCTGATCCCGCCGGTCGGCGCGTCGATCCTCGTCGTCCCACGCACCTTGATCCGTTTGGTCTTCCTGGTCCGTTTGGGTCGCGGCCTTGGGTCCGCGTGCGGTGGCGCGGATCCGCTTGCGGCGGCGCACGATCAGCCAGCCGAACGTGCCGGTCAGCGCCACGGCCAGCGTGACCAGCCCCGCCGCGCTGCTCTCGGCCAGCGACAGCAGCAGCCCGATCAGCCCGCCGAACACCCAGGCGAGCTGCAACACCGCCTCGACCACCCCGAACGTGGACGAGCGCACCTCCTCGCCGATCTCCCGCTGCACGATCGCGTCGAGCGCGAGCTTGCCGAGCTCCTGCGCGAACGCGGTGACGAGCGAGATCGCGACCGCGGTCCAGAGGCCGAAGAACACCGCGGTGGCGATCGTGGTCGCGCCGGTCACGGCCAGCGTCAGCAGCGTGATGAGGTGCGGCGAGTGGTTGCGGGTCCAGTTCGCGACCACCGCGCCGACCAGGCCGCCCAGCCCGGCCGCGGCCGCGAGCAGCGCGATGGTCTTCGGGATGTCGAAGAACGGGTCGGGCGTGGCCAGCCACGGCACACCCTTGTCCTGTACGAGGAACAGCAGGAAGAACAGCAGGAAGCCGGAGAACAGGCGGATGGCCACGTTCGCCCAGACCGCCTCGGCCACCGCCGGGCCCACGTTCAGGAGGGTCCGCCAGCGGAGCGGCCTGCCCTCCTCCTCTTCCAGCTCGGGCGAGTCGACGTGTCGCGGCAGCCGTACGGCTAGGACGCCGATCAGGAGGAAGGCGACCATCGCCGTACGCAGGACCGCGGCGCTGCCCAGCCACGCGGTCAGGCCCGCGGCGACCGGCACCATCACGCCCGCCGAGATCAGCGAGAACAGCGCCACCCTCGCGTTGGCCGAGACCAGCGTGATGTCGGCGGGCAGCACGCTCGGCATGATCGCCGCACGTGACACGTTGTACGCCTTCGACAGCACCAGCACGCCCAACGCCCCGACGAACAGCGTCGGCAGATCACCGGGCCCCACGGCGGCGGCCATCGCGAAGCACAGCAGGCCGCGGCCGAACAGCGTGCCCGCCATGACATAGCGGCGGCCCGACCTGAACCGGTCGAGAATCGGCCCCACGAACGGCGCCAGCAGGGCGAACGGCAGCATCGTGATGACCAGGTAGAGCGCCACGGGCCCGCGAGCCTCGCCGACGGGCACGCCGAAGAAGACGGTGCTCGCCAGCGCGACCGTGACCAGCGCGTCGCCGCCGCTGTGGCCGGCGGTGAGCTCGATCAGCCGGCCCAGCCCGGTGCGGTCGGCGCCGTTGGCGTGGGTGAGACGGCGGGTCGCCTTCCCGACCTTCTGCGCCCCTCTGGCCGTGGCCTTGCCCGCCCGCGCGGTGCCGCCGGCGGTCGCCTTTCCCGCCCGCAGGGTGGCGCGGCCCGCACGCGCGGTGGCGCGGCCCGCGTCGGCGACGCCTCGCCCCACGCGCCGCGTGACCTCGCGAGCCGTGTCCCAGCCTCCTTGCACGCTTACCAGTCTTACCCGATCGCCGCTCACAAACGGCGACGGATCGCCCTGGGACGGGCCCACCGATGATCCGGGATGAGCGGTGTGGCCACCTTCAGACCCGGCACCGGTCCTCCTCGATCGTCGCCCGCCTATAGCGGGGGACGGGTCTGTTGATGTGCTGTCAGTGGGGGCGGGATGGGCGGTGTGGGCACCTTCGGGTCTGGTCATGGGTGAGAATGAAGTGTGAGCGAACAGCACCTTGCGGCGGAGGCGGACAGATGACCCGCACCCGGACCCGCGTCTCCCCGCCCGACCAGGCGTGCGTCGCCGCGGTGGACCTGGCGCGCGCCGCCGCGGAGGAGCTCGCGCGGCCGGGCGAGCCGGGCGAGCACCTCGGTTACGAGGGCGAGGGCGACCGCATCGTCACCCATTACTTCGCCTGTCTCGACCGGGCCTACCGCGGCTGGCGCTGGGCCGTCACCGTGACCCGCGCCTCACGGGCGAAGAACGTCACAGTGAGCGAAGCCGTCCTGCTGCCCGGCTCGGGGGCGTTGCTCGCGCCCGAGTGGCTGCCCTGGAGCGAGCGCCTGCGCCCCGGCGACCTGGGCGTCGGCGATCTGCTGCCGACCTCGGAGGACGACGACCGGCTGGAGCCAGGTTTCGTCAAGACCGACGACGAGACCGACCATCAGACGATTTTCGAGTACGGCCTGGGCCGGGCCCGTGTGCTCTCGGCCATCGGCAAGGACCGCGCTGCCAGACGCTGGCACTCGGGCGAGCACGGGCCGCATACGCCGATCGCACACGCCGCTCCCGCGCAGTGCTCCACCTGTGGTTTCTACTGGCCACTCGCGGGTGGGCTCCGGCAGGTGTTCGGGGTCTGCGCCAATGAGTACGCCCCCGACGACGGCAAGGTGGTCGCCGCCGACCACGGCTGCGGGGCCCACTCGGAGGCCGCGGTCATGCCGCCGTCCGTCGAGCAGGCCATGCCCATCCTCGACGACATGGGCTTCGACCTGATGGAAGAGGAGGCCGGATCCGTCGACGGAACGGCCACCGAGGAGCTCGGCCACTCCTGACCGCGAATGTCGGTGAGGGCCGCTAGCCTACGGTGGCCCCCCATCGGCGGACCCCGGACACGTGCCGGAGCCCGCCCCACCAGCGACCAGGATCGTGACAGATGACCGACACCTTTGGCACTGACCGGACGCGGGCCGCCGTGCTCGCCGCGTGGACGGCCTCGACCGCCCGATTCCGCGAGGACGCCAACGCCGAGGAGGATTTCGCCCTCGGCGGCTACCGCGACCGGCTCATCGTGGAGCTCGCCCAGAACGCCGCCGACGCGGCGCTGCGCGCGGGCGTGCCAGGGGTGCTCCGGCTGACGTTGCGCGACGACGTCCTGACCGCCGCCAACACGGGCGCCCCCCTCGACGCGACCGGTGTCGAGGGCCTGTCGACGCTGCGTGTCTCCGGCAAGCGGGACGAAGCGGGCGCCGCCGGCCGGTTCGGCGTCGGGTTCGCCGCGGTCGTGTCGGTCTGCGATGAGCCGTCGATCGGCTCGCGCGAGACGGGCGCCGCCCGCTGGTCGCGCGCGGAGACGGCCGCCGTGGTGGCCTCGGTGCCGGAGCTCGCCGCCGAGCTCGGTTCGCGCGGCGGCCATGTCCCGCTGCTGCGCCTGCCGTTCGAGGCCGAGCCGCTCGACGTGCCGCAGGGCTTCGACACACTCGTACGCCTGCCGCTGCGCGACGCCGCGTCGGTCGCGGCGGTCCGGCGCATGCTGGCCGAGACCAGCCCGGCGCTGCTGCTCGGCATGCCCGCCCTGACGAGCATCGAGATCGACCTCGACGGCTCGGAGCGCCGGGTGACGGCCGACGGGTGGCACCTGGTGTCGGAGTCGGGCGAGTTCGCGCCCGACGAGGTGGCGGCCCTGTTCGCCGACCGGCCCACCGAAGAGCGCGCCCGCCCCTACTGGTCACTGCGCTGGGCCGTGTCCGTCGCCGACACGGAGCCCGCCCCGCTGCCCTCAGGGGTGCCGCCGGTGGTGCACGCGCCGACGCCCAGCGACGAGCCGCTCGACCTGCCGGCCCTGCTCATCGCCTCGTTCCCGATGGCCACCGACCGGCGGCACGTGGCCAAGGGGCCGCTGACCGACTTCCTGGTCGAGCGGGCCGCCGACGCCTACATCCGGCTGCTCGGAGAGCTGCCGCGTACCCCCAAGCTCCTCGACCTCGTTCCCGCCCTGATGGGCAAGGGCGAGCTCGACGCCCGCATCCGGCGGGCCATCCTGCGGCGCCTGCCCGCCACCCCGCTGCTCCCGGCCCTGTCCGCGCCCGCTCCGGCCGTGCAGACGCCGTCGTTCGCCGAGGCCGAGGTCTACGAGCCCGACGCCGAGTGGCAGGTCGAGCACCCGGCCAGGGAGCCGCACGAGGACGGCTGGATCGTGGCCGGCCAGGAGGCGGCCGTGGTCGCCGGGTCGGGTGACTTGCTGGCCGCGATCGCTGACTTCGTTCCCGGCCTGCTGCCCGCCGGGTGGCCCGCCCGGCACCCGGCGATGGGCTCGCTCGGTGTGCGCCGGGTCGAGCTGGCCGAGGTCGTCGACCTGCTGTCCGGTGAGGCGGTCGAGGCGCGGGAGCCGTCGTGGTGGCGCTCGCTGTACGAGGTGCTGCCGGCCGACGATCCCGAGTCGCTGGGCGCGCTGCCGGTGCCGCTGGCCGACGGCCGTCTGGTCCGTGGCCCGCGCGGCACCCTCATCCTCGACCTGGGCGGCACCCGCCTGGCCTCGGCCCACGACGGGCTCGATCTGACGCCTCTGGGGCTGCGGATCGTGCACCCGGACGCGGCCCACGCGGCGCTGCTGCGGCTCGGCGCCGCCGAGGCCACGCCACGCACGATCCTCGAAGACCCCATCACCAAGGCCGCCGTCGCCCAGTCCCTCGACAGCGCGGACTCCGAGCCTGTGGCGCGGGCCGTGCTCTCCCTGGTGGAGGCCGCCTCGCTGGTGCCGGGCGAGGCGCCGTGGCTGGCCGAGCTGGCGCTGCGCGGCAGTGACGGCGAGCTCTACGCGGCGGGCGAGCTGATGCTGGCCGACGGCGCGCTGGCCGGGCTGCTGGAGCCCGACACGCACCTCGGGGTGGTCGCGCCGGAGCTGGTGGAGACCTACGGCTCCCGGGTGCTCGAAGCCGCGGGCGTGCTCGACGGGTTCGCCGTGGCGCACGACTCCGACCTGCTGCTCGACCACGACGACTGCGACCACGACCTCGACGGCGAGGACGACTGGCTCGACCACGTGCTCGACCTGCTGCCTGAGCTGGACGTGCCGCCCGTGGTGCCGGAGTTCCTCGCGGTACGCGACCTGGAGCTGGTCGCCGACTGGCCCGCCGCGCTGGCGCTGCTGACCAGGCCGCCGCTGCGGGCCGCGCTGCATCCGCTGCGGGTCGAGGGCGTCGAGGTGCCGTCCTACACGGCATGGTGGCTGGCCAACCACGCCGTGCTGGACGGGCGACGGCCCCGGGAGCTGCGGCTGCCCGGTGCCGACCCGCTGCTCCAGGGCCTCTATGGTGACGCGCCCGGCGGGCTCGACCCGGTGGCGCTGGGGATGCTCGGTGTACGCACCACGCTGGCCGAGCTGCTCGCCGGCCACGGCGGTCCCGAAGAGCTGCTCGACCTGATGGCCGACGAGTCCATCGAGGTCGACCGGGCCCAGTTGCGGGCCCTGTGGATCGCGCTGGCGGCCGTCGAGCCGGCGCGGGTGGCGCCGCCCGCCCGGGTGCGGGCCGTGCTCGGTGGCGACATCGTGGTGGCCGCGGCCGACGACGCCGTCGTGGTGGAGGCTCCCGACCTGCTCCAGCTCGTCACCGACCGGCCGCTGGTGCTGGCCCCCTACGACCTGGCCGAGTCGCTGTCGGAGCTGCTCGACCTGCCGCTGGCCGGCGAGCTGGCCCAGGGCGAGGTCACGTCCGAGGGTGAGACCCGCCAGGTGCCGCCAGAGGTGCGCTCCCTGCTCCCGACGGCTCCCGAGACCTACGTCGAGCACGAGAAGCTCCTGGTCGACGGCCTCGCCTGCACGTGGCGCTTCTTCGAGGGCTCGGTGCACTGCACCGGGCTCGACGGGCTGGCGCGCGGCCTGGCCTGGGCGACGGGCCAGTGGAACGACCGGCTCGCGGTGGCCGCGCTGCTGCACGACCCCACGGCCGTCCCGCTCCTGCTGGCCGAGGCCGACCTGTCGTAGCGCTGACCGGCCCGTACCGCTGACCGGCCCGTACCGCTGACCGGCCCGTAGCGCTGGGTCCTGTAGCGCCGACCTGCCCGTAGCGTCGTGAGGGTTCACGCCGCCGGGCAGGTGGCGTTCTGGCCGGGGGTCTTGCCGGTGAGGAAGTAGGCGTCTACCAGGCGGCTGACGCAGGAGCTGCCGCTCAGGTAGGCGCCGTGCCCCTCGCCCTCGTACGTGACCAGGACCCCGGTCTTGAGCTGGGCGGCGAGCTTGGGCGCCCACGCGTACGGCGTGGCGGGGTCGCCCTTGCCGCCGATCACGAGGATGGGGGCGGAGCCGGTGGCGTCGATCTTCTTGGACTCGTCGCTGCCGGCCGCCGGCCAGTGCGCGCAGATCAAGCCGAGACCCCCGGAGCTCATGAGCGGGAAGATCTTGGCGGTTTCGCGTTCGACCTGGTCGATCTCGGCGGGGCTCGGCCGTTCGGCGCTGTCCACGCAGTCGATCGCGAGGACGCTGGTCATCAGCGACGAGTACGTCCCGTCGGCCTTGCGGCCGTTGTAGGAGTCGGCCAGGGCGAGGAGCTGCGTGCCGTCTCCCTTGGTCGCGGCGGCGGCCGCCTGCTCCAGCACCGGCCAGCTGAGCTTGGAGTAGAGAGCGGCCAGGACGCCGGTGCTCGCCAGGCCCTTGGTGAGCTCCCGGCCGGCCACCTTGAGCGGCTTGTCCCGCAGGCCGTTCAGCAGCGTCTCGACACTCTTCCGCACGGCCCCGGGGTCGGCGCCGAGGTCGCAGCCCTGCTTCACGCAGTCGGCGGCGAACGCCTCGAACGCCTGCTTGAAGCCGGCCGTCTGCGTCTTCGCGCGCTCGGCGAAGCTGACGGTCGGGTCGAGGGCGCCGTCGAGGACGAACCGGCCGACGTTCTTGGGGTACTGGGTGGCGTACACGGCGCCGAGGTGCGTGCCGTACGACATGCCGAAGTAGTTGAGCCGCTCGTCGCCCAGCGCGGCGCGGATGCGGTCGAGGTCGCGCGCGGCGTTCACGGTGCCGACGTGGGGGAGGAGCTTGCCGGAGTCCTTGGCGCAGGCGGCCCCGAACTCCTTGGCGGCCTTGGCCATCTCGTCGCTGGCTGGGTCCAGGGAGATCCACTTCTCGACGCTGCCGCACTTGACGGGCGCGCTGCGTTCGACGCCGCGCGGGTCGAAGCTGACCAGGTCATAGCTCGTGCCCATACCGGCGAAGACCTTGGCGGTCATGGACAGCAGGTCGACCCCCGAGCCGCCGGGGCCGCCGAAGTTGAACACCAACGAGCCGAGCCGGTCGCCGGAGGCTTTGACACGGATCAGCGCCAGATCGATCTGCTCGCCGTCCTGCTTGGCGTAGTCGAGCGGCACCGCGAGCTTGCCGCACTCGACGGCCGGGTCGGGCGCGGCGGGCTTGCCGTCGGGGCCGGTCAGGCCGGTGCACGAGCTCCAGGCGACGGCGCCGGAGTCCTTCGCAGTCTGGGCAGGTTTCGTGGCGCCGGTGCTCGCCGTGGGCTGCTCCGCCGACCCGCCTGTGGGCTTGGCGGTGGGCTGCTCCGCTGACCCGCAGCCGACGAGGGTGGCGCTCGCGAGGGTCACCGCGCAAAGGAGCGAGGGGAATGACGTCTTCTTCATGCCTCCAGCATGATCAGCCGGCTTTTTCCCAGGTAGTGGGGTAAAACAGCACTTTCCAGTGACTTCGGGGATCGGCCGGAGGTGACGAATGTCAGCTCCGGGACGCCCGCCTGTGCACGTACCAGAGGCCGAGGAGCCCGAGCCCGACCCCGGCGACGCAGGTCCAGATCCACCACGACTGTTCGGCGGCCGGGCGGAAGATCAGTAGCGCGACCAGCGCGAGCGCCCACGCGACCGTGCCCACGGCGACCGCCGCGACGTCGTTGGTCTCGATCGGCTCCGGGTCGGGACGCCATTCCTGCTTCACAGGATCCAGCCTAGCTTCCAATCGGGTCTCGATCCGATCACCGCCACTTTTCGCAGATGACGCAAACTGTCACTGTTCGCCCGTGAGTGACACAAGTAGTGGTATCGACAGGTTCTTCGCAATCTCCGCACGCGGCTCGACGATCTCCCGTGAGATCCGCGGCGGGCTGGCCACGTTCTTCACGATGGCCTACATCGTCGTGCTGAACCCGATCATCATCGCCAACGGCAAGGATGTCCAGGAGCAGTTCATCGGCGACGGCTCCTCGCCCAACCTGCCCCTCGTGGCGGCGGGCACGGCGTTCGTGGCGGGTGTGCTGACCATCCTCATGGGGGTGATCGGCCGGGTGCCCTTCGCCATGGCGGCCGGGTTGGGGCTCAACGCCTTCGTGACCTTCAACATCGCCTCGGTGATGAGCTGGGAAGAGGCCATGGGGCTGGTCTTCCTGGAGGGCGTCATCATCGGCATCCTGGTGTTGACCGGTTTCCGGGTGGCGGTGTTCAACGCCATCCCGGCCCAGCTCAAGACCGCCATCAGCGTCGGCATCGGGTTGTTCATCGCGCTGATCGGCTTCGTGGACGCCGGCTTCGTCCGCCGGGTGCCCGCGGGGCCGCCGCTGGAGATGGGCATCCACAACACCCTGACCTCCTGGCCGATCTTCGTCTTCGTCGTCGGGCTGCTCGTGACGGCGGCGCTGGTGGCCCGCAAGGTCAAGGGCGCGATCCTGATCGGCATCATCGGCACCACCGTGCTGGCGATCATCGTGGAGGCGATCGCGAAGGCCGGCCAGGTCTCCGACAAGAACCCCGGCGGCTGGATGCTGAACGTGCCCAGCCTGCCGGACCAGATCATCGGCTTCCACAACCCGCTGGTGCTGTTCAAGGAGTTCGACCCGTTCGGCGCGTTCAGCCGGGTCTCGGTGATCCTGGCGGTGCTGTTCGTCTTCACGCTGCTCATCACCGACTTCTTCGACACGATGGGCACCGTCGTCGGGGTCGGCCGCCAGGCCGGTCTGGTCGACGCCAACGGGATGCTGCCGCGCACCCGGGAGATCCTGCTCGTCGACTCGCTGGGCGCGGCGGCCGGTGGTGCGGGCTCGGTCTCGTCGAACACCACCTACATCGAGTCGGCCGCGGGGGTCGGCGAGGGCGCGCGGACCGGTCTGGCCAGCGTGGTCACCGGCCTGCTCTTCCTGGTGGCGATCTTCTTCGCGCCGCTGGTCACGGTCGTGCCGTATGAGGCGGCCGCGCCCGCGCTGGTCGTGGTGGGCTTCCTGATGATGACCTCGATCCGCGAGATCGACTTCACGGACTACGAGATCGCCATCCCGGCGTTCCTCACCATCGTGGTCATGCCGTTCACCTACTCGATCTCGAACGGCATCGGCGCGGGCTTCATCAGCTATGTGCTGATCAAGATCGTTCGTGGCAAGGTACGGGAGATCCACCCGCTGCTGTGGGTGGTCATGGGCCTGTTCGTGATCTACTTCGCGCTCGGCCCGATCAGGGTACTTTTCGGGGTCTGATGCCTGGTGAGGCCGTCTTCGCATGGGAGGCGGCCTCGGGGTATCAAAGAGTGAGACGAGAAATGAGGTAGGGAAATAACGTGGAGTGCCGTATAGTTAGCAAAGGTAATGACTCATGCTAACCAAGAACCAGTCCCAGATAAACCTGCGCAGCGACGCAGGCCTGGCCACAGCCCTGCGCGTGTCGCTGGCGCGGCTGACCAGGCGGCTACGACGACAAGCGGCGGCGCACTCGCTGACTCCCACACAGTTCGCGACGCTCGCCGCGGTGGAACGGCATTCCGCGATAACCCCCGGCGAATTGGCCGAGCTCGAGAAGGTGCAACCCCCCTCGATGACTCGCGTGATCGCCGCGCTAGAGGAACGCGGTCTGGTGTCCCGTACACCGCACCCGACCGACCGGCGACAGGTGACCGTGACCGTGACCGAGGCCGCCCAGAAACTGCTGAAGGAGGAACGACGTCTCAAGGAAGCCTGGCTGAGCCAGCGCTTGAGGGAGCTGACCGCGGAGGAGCGGTCGATCCTCAGGCAGGCGGCGCCGATTCTGGAGAAACTCAGCAGGATCTAGAGCCTGAAGAACCCAAGACCGGGATGTTCCGGTCACTCCAGGTACGTAACTACCGCATGTTCGCAGCCGGTGGCGCGGTGTCCAACGTCGGCGGCTGGCTGCAACGCACCGCCCAAGACTGGCTGGTGCTCGATCTGACCCATGGCAGCGCGGCGGCCCTCGGCACGGCGACCGCGCTGCAGTTCCTGCCGATGCTGCTGTTCGGGCTCTTCGGCGGCGTGCTGGCCGACCGCTACCCCAAGCGCCCCATCCTCATCGTGGCGCAGTCGCTCATGGCCGTGCTCGCCCTGGTCATCGGCGTACTGACGATGACGGGCAGCGCCCAGGTGTGGCACGTCTACGTGATGGCGTTCACGCTGGGTGTGATCTCCTGTGTCGAGGTGCCGACCAGGCAGGCGTTCGTGGTCGAGATGGTGGGCCGCCGGGATCTGTCCAACGCGATCGCGCTCAACAGCTCCATCTTCAACCTGGCCCGCGTCGTGGGACCGGCGATCGCCGGTGTGCTGATCTTCCTGTTCGGGGGCACGGGGCCGCTCTTCCTGATCAACGCGGTGACGTTCGCCGGCGTGATCTCCAGCCTGATCTTCATGCGGAAGTCGGAGCTGAACCTCTCCGTGCCGGTGCCGAGAGCCAAGGGCCAGCTCCGCGAAGGGCTGCGCTATGTGCTGCATCGCGAAGAGCTGCTGATGCCGGTACTGCTGATCGGGTTCGTCTCGATGTTCTCCCAGTCGTTCTCGATGTCGATCGCGCTCATGGCCCGCGAGGTCTTCAAGGCCGGCGCCTCGTCGTTCGGCCTGGCCTCCAGCATGTTCGCCGTCGGCGCGCTGGGCGGGGCGCTGCTCGCCGCCCGCCGGGCCCGGCCGTCACGCCGTATGCTGATCGCCGGAGCCATCGGGTTCGGGCTGTTCCAGATCGCCACCGGGCTGGCCCCGGTCTACCCGGTGTACCTGCTGCTGCTGATCCCCACCGGCATCGCGTTGATCACGATCAACACGGCCGCGAACGCGAGCGTCCAGCTCGCCACCGCGCCGGACATGCGCGGCCGCGTCATGGGCATCTACATGCTCGTCTTCACCGGTGGCGCGCCAGTCGGCGCCCCGCTGGTCGGCTGGCTGTCGGAGCTGGGCGGACCCAGGACGGGCGTCATGCTCTCCGGGCTGCTGGTGCTGGTCGGCACGGGCGTCGCGGTGATGCTGACGAGACTGATCAGCGCCCGTGTTGTGGGCGAGCCGGTGCTGGCGATCGCCTGAGCACGTTGCAGAATCGGGTGGCATGAGGTTATTCGCGGCACTGATGCCGCCCGATGAGGTGCTCGACGAGATCGAGCACGCCATCGCGCCGCACGTCGGGCAGGTGCCGGGCCTGCGCTGGCCGGACCGCGCCACCTGGCACATCACGCTGGGCTTCTTCGGCGAGGTGCCCGAGCACGTCCTGCCGGAGCTGCAGGTGCGGCTGGCCCGCGCCGTCGCTCGGCATACCAGCCTGGACCTGGCATTCACCGGGTTCGGGGCGTTCTCGTCCGCCCGCCGGGCCAGGGTGTTCTGGGCCGGGCTCTCCGGTGACTCGATGATCCGCTTGTCGGAGTCGGTCAGAGCGGGCGCCCGCCGGGCGGGGGCCGTACAGACCGACGACAAGCACTTCCACCCGCATCTGACGCTCGCGCGGGCGAAGGCGGAGATGGACCTCCGCCCGCTCGTCGAGTCGCTGTCGGAATTCAGCGGCTCGACATGGCGGGCGAAAGCCGTCCATCTCGTACGGAGCCATCAGGGAGCGCAGATGAGGTACGAGTCACTCGCACAATGGGATCTGGCACCCATCGGGCGCGATTAGGCTCCAGATTGTGGACCGTCCTCGCCCTTGGCTGCTGCCCGTCGTGCTCGGCCTCCTGCTGCTGATCGTCGTGATCGGCGCCCTGCTGACCTGAGTTACCAGGCGTAGTCCTCCGGCGCCGGACGGTGCCCGGGGAAGATCTCGTCGAGGCGGGCCAGCGCCTGCTCGTCCAGTTCGATCTCCAGCGTGCGCAGGCTGCCGTCGAGCTGCTCCTGCGTGCGCGGGCCGATGATCGGAGCGGTGACAGCGGGCTGCTTCAGGAGCCAGGCCAGCGCCACGTACGCGGGGTCCTCGCCGAGTTCGTCGCAGAACTTCTCGTACTGCTCGATCTTGTCGCGGTGCTTCTCGAGCTCCGTGACCATGCGGTCGGCGGCCGACCGGCCCTTGTCGATCTTGCGCAGCACGCCGCCCAGCAGGCCGCCGGCCAGCGGGCTCCACGGGATCACGCCGAGGCCGTAGTCCTGGCTGGCGGGCAGCACCTCCAGCTCGACCGCGCGGGTGAGCAGGTTGTAGTGGCTCTGCTCGCTCACGAGCCCGATCGAGTTGCGCCGGGCCGCGGACTCCTGGGCCTTGGCGATGTGCCAGCCCGCGAAGTTGGACGATCCCACGTACAGGATCTTGCCCTGCTGCTTCAGGACGTCCATGGCCTCCCAGAACTCGTCGAACGGCGTGTTCCGGTCGACGTGGTGGGCCTGGTAGAGGTCGATGTAGTCGGTCTGCATGCGCTTGAGCGAGGCGTCGCAGGCCCGGCGGATGTTCAGCGCGGACAGCAGGTTCTCGTTGGGCCAGTCGCCCATCGCGCCGTAGAGCTTGGTCGCGATGACCGTCTTCTCCCGGCGACCTCCGCCCTTGGCGAACCAACGTCCGACGATCTGCTCGGTGATCCCCTCGCCCTGCTTCCAGCCGTACACGTTGGCCGTGTCGAAGAAGTTGATGCCCAGCTCATGAGCCCTGTCCATGATCGCGAAGGAGTCTTCCTCCGCGGTCAGCGGGCCGAAGTTCATGGTGCCCAGGCAGAGTGGACTGACCCGGAGGCCACTGCGTCCGAGGTTCACATAATCCATGAACTCCACCCTAAATACCTGGAGTGCACTCCAGGCTAGTAGGGGTGGCGGGAATGCCTGGAGTCCGCTCCAGCCGCCGGCATGCCTGGCCTTCGCTCCAGCCTACTAAGATCGGCCGGGTGAACTCGGGCCTCCTTCGTGCGGCGGTGCCCCTGTTCCTCTCCATGGTCACCACTACGCTCGGCACGCTGGTGGTCACTTCCGTGCTCGGCAGGCACGCCACCGTCACGCTGGCCGCCTTCGCGGTCATGTCGGCCGTCCTGAACCCCGCCTCCGCCGCCGTCGTGGGCGCTCTGCGCGGGCTCGCGCCCTTCGTCGCGCCGTACAAGGACTCGCCCGCGGCGGCCGTGCCGATCCTGCGTGACGCGCGCTGGCTCACCCTGCTGGTGGGTGCGGCCGGTGCGCTCGCGGTGCTGTGCGTGCCCCTGCTGGCCCGCGCCACGGGGGCGCCCGCCGAGGTCGTGGCCGAGCTGGGGCCGCTGCCCTGGCTCCTGTCGCTCTATCTGCTGGTGTTCGCCTCGGGCGGTGGGGCCAACACCGTGCTCGTGGCGCTCGGCCGCAGCCGCCAGGTCCTCTGGTCCAGCCTGGCGGCCAGTGCCGCGATGATCGGCGGCACGGTCGCCCTGGTGCCGCCGCTCGGCCTGACCGGCGTGGGTGTCGCCTGGCTGCTGTCGGGCGTCGCGGGTGTGCTCGTCTCGAACCTCTGCCTGCGCCGCGCCCTCGGGACGCGCGTCGGCCAGGGCCGGCCGCGGATCAGGGAGATCGTCCGGCTCGGCCGGGTGAGCATCCCGCTGGCCGGGACGGTACTGATCAAGTTCGGCGGCCTCGGGGTCGTCACCTTCGCCGCGAGCACGACCGGCACCCGTGACGTGGCCGCCCACGCGGTGCTGAGCACGCTCACCGGGTTCATCATGCTGGCCTCGATCTCCGTGGCGCAGGCGTCGGTGCCCGAGGTGGCCAGGGCCCGGGACGTGACGCGGGCGCGCCAGGCCAACCGGGCCGCGGCGCTGCTCGCTCTGGCGGGGACGGCCGTCGCCGCGGCTGTGCTGCTCGGGTTCGGTGACTCGGCGCTGGTGCTGTTCAGCGATGACGCGAGCGTACGAGAGCGGGTCGCGGCGCTGCTGCCGTTGATGCTGCTGGCCTCGACGGCCGACGGGGCGCAGGCGGTTCAGGGCATCGGGCTCACCGCGCTCAAGCGGTCGGGGGCGAGCTTGATCTACTTCGCCGTCGGCTACGGGGCGATGGTGGCCGTGGCCGCACCCGTGGCCGCGGTTTGGGGGCTCGTCGGGCTGTGGTGGCTCATGGCGGTGACCAACGGGGTGCTGGTCGCGCTGCAGGGCGCCGGATTTCACCGGCACAGCGCTACCGTGGGCGCGGCGTCCGTTGGGGCATGATGGCGGGGTGGGGGATGTTGTGATTCGTACGGCCGCTGGGGTTATCGCGGTCTTCGTGGTGTTCGTTCCGGCACATGCGGCCTTCGCCGATGACGGCGACAAGAAACTGTTCACGTTCAAGGACGCGCGGATCACCGAGTCGAGCGGGCTGGCTGTGTCGCCGACGAAGGAAGGCGTCTTCTACACGCACAATGACAGCTCGGCGGCGCCGACGTTCTACGCGGTGGGTTCCGACGGACGGACCCGGGCGACGTACCGACTCCAGGGGGCGCAGGCCCGTGACTGGGAGGCGATGGCCGCGAGCAAGGACCCCGCCACGGGGCGTGGGGTGCTGTGGTTCGCCGACATCGGCGACAACCTGGACGGGGCCTGGCCGAACGTCTCCATCTACAAGGTCATGGAGCCGGAGACGCTGCGGGACGCCACCCTTCCGGCGGTCCGCTACCGGTTCCGCTACGCGGACGGCGCCAGGAACGCCGAGGGCATCATGGTCAACCCCGTGACCGGGCGGCTCTTCGTGGTGTCGAAGGAGTTCTCCGGGTCGGTGTACCAGGCGCCCAAGAAGCTCAGGAGCGACCGGGTCAACGTGCTCCGCAAGGTGGGGACGGCCCCGATCATGGCGACGGACGCCGCGTACGCGCCCGACGGCAGCTCGTACGTGATCCGTACGTACTTCTCGGCCACGGTCTTCCGGCCCTCGGGGGAGTCGATCGCCAGGGTGTCGATGCCGGAGCTGAAACAGGCCGAGTCCATCGCCTACACCCGCGATGGCAAGGGCCTGCTGACCGGCTCGGAGGGCGTCCGCAGCCCGGTCTACCAGGTGGCGCTGCCCGCGGCCGCGCTACCGGCCGCCGGCCCGTCCAGCTCGCCGACCCGCCGGCCGAAGACGACCGCGTCGCCGTCCGCCCGGCCGGTGGCGGCGGCCAAGGGGCTCAGCGCGCGGGACGTCCTGATCTGGCTGGCCGCCGCCGCGGGCGCCGGCGGCATCATCGCGGCGATCGCCCGCCGCACCCGGTAGGTACGGCGGCCGCCGGGGTGTCCGGCGCCATCCGTGTCATGGAGTAAACGCGCCGCCTCTGACGCCGTTCCCGCATCCCCGGTGCCGGCAGCGGTTCAACGCGGTGTCCGCTGGACCCCGTCCGGCAGGGGACTGTGCAGCTCGGCCCTGAATGCCGTTGCCGCATCGCCTGTGATGGATACCAGGAGTCTGCCGTCGGACTGGGTTTCGACATGAACGCGTACATCGCCGGGCCGTCCCATCGCTGCTCCCTGTCTCCCGGTGAAGGTGAGTCGTCCGCCGGGTGCCGCGACGATGCCGTGCCGCACCAGATAGGCGCCGAGCGGGCCGTGCCCATTGCCGGTTACCGGGTCCTCGATGATGCCGATCGCGGGTGCGAACATCCTCGACCAGGTGAGCAGACGGGCGTCGCCGGTGGCACGGGAGAAAACGAAGAAGCCGTTGCTGCCCACTTCATGGCTGAGCTCCGTCAACGCGGCGGGATCCGGCTTCAAGGCGTCCACCGCGGCGCGGTCACGCAGTTCTATCAACACTTTGGAGTGCCCGGTCGAAACGACCTGGACCGGACCGTTGTCGGCGAGGTCGCCAGCACCGGCGCCCAGACCTTGCAGGAGCCTGTCCACCTGGTGGCGGTCCAGCTCGGGGCCGAAGTCGGCCGCACCTTGGTGCATCCCGATCCGCACCCGGTCGTCGTCCCGGTGGACTTCCACCCGCTGGAGCAGCCCAGTGCCCGTCTTCTGCACCAATGAGCACGACGGCAAGTCATACTCCACGGCTCGGGCGAAATGTGCCCCCACGGTGGCGTGCCCACAAGTCGGAACCTCTGTCGTCGGGGTGAAGAAGCGGACTCGCACATCATGGTCAGGACCATCCGGGGGCAACACGAACGCCGTCTCGGAGTTGTTGAGCTCGCGCGCGATCGCCAGCATTTCGGCGTCCGTCATGCCCTGTGCCGTCAGCACCACACCGGCCGCATTACCGGTGAACGGGGTGAGAGTGAAGGCATCGATCTGGTAGAGAATCCTCATAGTCGGCTGCCCTTTCGATCGGGAGTCATGGTGTTCGCCAGGAGACAGCGTCTGCCGCTACGCGAAAGCCATGGTGCAACCCGGCGACTTGGAGCACGGTCCGCGCTGGGCGATGTTCGCCGAACACCTCAGCGAAGACGGCGTCGATCGCGTCCCAGTCAGAGATGTCCGTCAGGTAGAGGTTGACCTTGGCAACGGACTCGATCCTGCCTCCGAAGGATTCGACGATCGACAGGACATTCGACAATGCCTGTCGTGCCTGCCGTGAAACGGGGGAATGGGAAGAGATGTCGCTGCCCACTGGAAGCTGCGCGGATACCCAGATGGTGCCGTCCGGCGTGACCGTGGCCAGTGAGTAGTGGCCGAAGGGTGCGGTGGAGCCGTCAAGGGTCATACGGTCTTCGGTCCCCATTCGTCGTGGATTGTCATCTGCCAGCCGGCTTGCGATCGCCCGCGATGTCCTCCGCCAGCTGAACCAGGGTTCGCACTGCGGATCCGGTACCGCCCTCGGGGGTGTAGCCGTAGGGGGCGCCCTCGTGGAAGGCGGGTCCGGCGATGTCCAGGTGAGCCCATGCGGTGTCGTCCGGCACGAACTCCTTGAGGAACAGGCCGGCCACCAGGCCACCTCCCATCCGCTCGCCGGTGTTGGCGATGTCGGCCACACGGGAGTCCAAACTCTTGCGCAGCTGGGCAGGCAGCGGCAGCGGCCAGACCTGCTCGCCGGCCCGCCTGGCGGCGTCGAGGATTCGGTCGCGGAAGGCGTCGTTGTTGGACATCACGCCGAAGATGCGGTTGCCCAGCGCCATCCTCATGGCCGCGGTCAGGGTGGCCACGTCCACGATGGCGTCAGGCTTGTCCTCGCCCGCGCGTACCAGGGCGTCGGCGAGCACCACCCGTCCCTCGGCGTCGGTGTTGAGCACCTCGACGGTCTTGCCGCCGTACATCCGCAGCACGTCGCCGGGGCGGGTGGCGGACCCGGACGGCATGTTCTCGGCCAGCGCCAGCCAGCCGGTGATGTTGATCCGCAGGCCGAGCCGGGATACGGCCGCCACGGCTGCGAACACGGCGGCGGCGCCGGACATGTCGCGTTTCATGATCTCGTTGGAGCCGACCGGCTTCAACGAGATGCCGCCCGAGTCGTAGGTGATGCCCTTGCCCACGAAGGCCAGGTTGGTCTTCGCCTCCGGGTGGTTGTAGGCGATCTTCACCAGGCGCGGTGGGTTGGCTGACCCCTGACCGACACCGAGGATGCCGCCGAACGAGCTTCGCGTGAGCGCCTTGTCGTCGAGGACCTCGACCTCAAGCCGGTACTCCTCACCGACTGCCCGCACGATGGCGGCGAAACTCTCCGGGGACAGGTCGTTCGCCGGCATGTTGACGAGGTCCCGGCAACGGTTCAGCTCCCGGCCGATCACAGTGGCGCGCTGTGCCGCGACCTCCGCGCTCGGGTAACCCCGATGATCGGTGAGGATTGTCAGCTCACCGACAGGGGCCTTGGCGTTGCCGGGTGCGCGGTACGCGATGAAGGCGTACGCGCCGAGCAGACCGCCCAGGGCTACCGCCTCCGCGGCTTCGGCGGTCTCGACAGGAAGGGCCAGGGCGGCCTTCCTGACGCCGGCCAAGCTCCGGGCGGCCGCACCTGCGGCCTCGCGCAGGTTCTCGGCGTCGTACGCGCCGCTGCTGACGGCGGCGCCGAGGCCGACCACGAGGACCATGTCGGCCTCGACGCCGTCGGGGGACGGCAGCTTGACCACCTCGCCTTCAGTACCGGTCACCCCGAGCATGCCGAGGATCTCGGCCCACGCACCGTCGAAGGCCTTGGCCACTGTCTCCGCTCCGGGTGCGAGCACCGGCCCCTGAGGGCCTTTGGCGACACCGATCACGATGGCGTCCGCTCGCAGCGACGCTGCCGGGGAGGTGCTCACTGTCACTGTCGTCACTGAAGGACATCCTCTTCTTTCGTAGTCCGCGAGGTTTCGACGGCCGGATTCCGTCGACGCGTCATGCCGACACCGATGAGTACGACGACCATTCCGGCCGCGACCCGGACGCTGAAACCCTCGTCCAGCACAATGGCCCCCAGCACCACCGAGACCACCGGCAGCAGGTAGCCGACTGTCGCGGCATTGGTCGCGCCTTCGTCCGCGATGATCCGGAACGTGAGGTGGAAGGTGATTCCGGTGGCGAGGACCCCCAGGATGACGACGGCGATCAAGCCTCGCTGGTCGGCCTGGACCGGCGCCAGGCCATCGGCCGGCAAGGTCAGCGCCGTCAGCGCCGCCGCCGCGAAGAGCTGAGCCGTGGAGAGGGAGATCGTGGCGGCACCCTTCCCCACGAGGTTTCGTCCCATGTAGACGAAGCCGATGGCATAGCTGGCCGCCGCGACGACGATGGCGAACGCTCCCCAGCCGACAGGGCCGGCATGCTGCCATGGAGCGAAGATCACCACGACTCCCGCGAACCCGAGAAGCAGCCCGCCCAGGCGGGCCGGATGGACTCCGCGTTCGGTGCCGATGACGATTCCGATCAGCAGCGACCACAGCGGAGTCGTCGCGTTCAGCACGCCGGCCACCCCGGAGTCAACGCTCTGCTCACCGATACTGAAGAGGAAGAAGGGCAAAGCGTTGCAGAAGAAGGCGGCAACGAAAAGGTGTCCCCAGATCTTGCGCCCATGGGGGAGGCGCTGGCGCGCTCCAAGGCACAACGCCAACAAGGTGAGCGCCCCGAGTACGCAGCGAGCGAAGGTGAGCTGGGCAGGAGACAGCGCGGTCAGGGCCAGTTTGATCCAGAGGAATGTCGATCCCCACAGCAGGGCGAGTACGCCCAGACGGGCCCATGCCCAGGTTCTGCCGGCGGTGCCGTTCACGCTTGTTCTCCTCGTTTCGAGTCGTCTTGTGGACGCATGCCGCCGCTGATCGGGCCCTCACCCGCTCAGTTTCGATAAGCTCGCGAGATGAAGCAAATAAATCCACTTCATCTACTCATGAGGTAGTTACATGGGCTTTACCCTGCGCCAGCTGGAAGTGTTCACGGCCGTGATCGACCACGGTGGCTTCGGTGCGGCAGCCGACCACCTCCGGATGAGCCAGTCAGCCGTCTCCCACACACTCGCCGCGTTCGAACGCGCCACTGGGGCCCCGCTGGTGCGCCGTTCCCCCGCCGTTGCCGCGACCATGCTCGGCGAGGTCCTCCTCCCCCACGCGCGCAGCGTGCTCGCGGCGGCACGCGCCATGGAAGCCGCCATCGAGACCCACAATGAAAAGGACGCCACCGGCCTCGTCCGGGTGGCGGCGCCGCCGACCGTCTCCCACCGGCTCATTCCCGAACTGTTCGCCTTATGGCGTACGGAGATTCCCGGGGTCGACATCCGGCTCTTCGAAGGCAGCGATGCCGAGCTCGAGGAATGGCTGGCGACCGGGGCCGTCGACGCCGCCGTGCTCATCGATCCCGACCCGTTCCCAGCGGGCGGTCTGCTGCTGGCCAGCGACGACTTCCGGGCTGTGCTCCGACAAGATCACCCGCTCGCGGCCAGCGGGCGCATCGAACTCGAGGACCTTCTGGCGGATCCGCTCCTGGTGACCTCCAGCGGCTGCGAGCCCCAGATCAAGCAACTGCACCTCATGGCCGGCGCCGGCTACGCCCCCGCGCAGAGGGTCCACGACGTCAGCACCCTCCTCGCCATGGTCGAAGCACACCTCGGCGTCGCGATCATGCCTTCGCTTGCCGCCACCATGCTCCCCGACACCCTCACCATGGTCGAGCTCGAACCGAGACTCGGCCGTCGGCTCGTGCTCACCGGCCCCACGGACCGGCCTTGGAATCCCCACGTCACACGTATGCGAGACATCGCACAGAAGTCCACAGGGAGTCGCGCGAGGCATAGCGGGGGTGGCGTGGCTGGGACACTCGGCGACGTGCACGGGCTGAGCCGTGGGGAATTCGTCCGTCAGGCCGCCCAGGCCTTCTAGCTGATCACATCGGTGCCCCAAGATGGGCACGTCGCTACGTCATCGGAAGTTGCGCATGGTCGCGGTGAACATATCGCCGCGCAAGGCTTGCTCGACGACGGTGACGGAGCGGGCCAGGCGGACCAGACGCGGCCCCTCCTCGCGATAGACGTCGAGCACCGCCTCGACGGCATGAGGAGGGAGATGACCTTTGAGATCTACCGCTGCGCTTCGGTATCCCGCCCTTGCTGCTTCGACAGATGCATTCACGTGGTGGACAGCCATTCTCGCCAGGGCGATCGGATGTCGTTTCAAGACTTCGTAGGCCCTGTAGTCCGGGGGAACGGCGTCGAGCAGCCAGGCCACTGCCGAGGTCTCCCAGTCGGGGACGCTGGGTGGCCGGACCTCGGGCGGCCACTCTGGCGGCAGATACATGACACCATCGTACTCACGTTCGATTTGTTGGCGAAGAGGTAGTTTTACCTGGGGTAAGGCCACAGCGATAGGAAGGAGATCGGCCGATGGTCGCCAGCAATCTTGTTCTCGTCGCCGGGGTCGGTGGAGTGGGTCGTACGGTCCTCGAGCAGTTGCGCGCGCAGGACGTACCGGTGCGGGCGATGGTGCGCCACGACGATGATCGGGCGGCTGAGCTGCGTGCGCTCGGCGCGGAGGTGGTCGTCGGCGATCTGACCCGGCCCGAGACCGTCGCGCCCGCGCTGGAGGGCGTCGGGCCGATGTACTTCGGGATGCCCGTGTCGCCGGACCATCTGCTGGCCGCGACGGTGGTGGCCACCGTGGCGCGGGAGTACGGGGACCTGACCGGCCTGGTCGACATGTCACAGATGACGGTGTCGCAGATGACCGCCATCAGCACCGCCCAGTCGCACCAGCAGCGGCTGCACTGGCTGGCGGAGCAGGTGCTGAACTGGTCGGGCCTGCCCGTGGTGCACATCCGGCCGACGGCGTTCCTGGACAATCCGCTGTTCACCACGCTGGCGGCGCGTTCGATCCGGGAGAACGGCACGATCGAGCTGCCGTTCGGCACCGGACGTACGTCGCCGGTCGCCGTGGACGACGTCGCCCGGGTGGTCGCCACCGTGCTCCGCGACCCGGCTCCGCACGTCGGGCACGTCTACGAGCTGACCGGGCCACGTACGGTCGACATGACGGAGATGGCGGCGGAGTTCTCACGGGCGTTGGGGCGTCCGGTGTCCTATGTGGACGTGCCCCTGGACCGGTGGCGGGCCGAGGTGCTGGCGACGGCGGGCCTGCCGCCGCACACCGAGGAGCACATCGCCACCATGGCCCGGCTGCACCGCGAGAACCGCTACGACCGCGCGTCCGACGACGTGGAACGCGTCACGGGCGTCCCCGCTCAGACGATCGAGGCGTTCGTGGCCGCGCGCAGGGACTTCTACCTGGGCTGAGCCGTTCCGTATGGAGGCAGCGACGACCGCTTACCGATAGTTGAAGCCGGCGTTCCTGGACTTAGCCCGTGACGTGCGCGAATGTGGAGAGAACGTCCCCCCATGTCATAGACAGCAGCCCCGGGGCCACCGGGGGTCGAACGGGGAGGATCCGCCGCTGTGGACATGAAGCTTGAGGTCGTGGTGGTGCCGGTCGCCGATGTCGACCGGACCAAGGACTTCTACAAGGCGCTCGGGTGGCGGGAGGACGCCGACGTCGCCGCCGGCGCGGACTTCCGGGTGGTGCAGCTGACCCCGCCCGGATCGCCATGCTCGATCATCTTCGGCAGCGGGGTCACCTCGGCCGCGCCGGGCTCGACGCAAGGCCTGCATCTGATTGTCGACGACATCGAGGCGGCACGGTCCGAGCTCGCCGAGCGCGGGGTCGACGTGGGTGAGGTGTTCCACGACGCGGGCGGGGTCTTCCACCGCGCCGGGACCGAGGGGCGGGTGTCGGGCCCGGAGCCGGACCGCCAGAGCTACGGCTCCTACACCTCCTTCAGCGACCCTGACGGCAACGGCTGGATACTCCAGGAGGTCACCACCCGCCTCCCGGGCCGCTGAGCCCGGAGCCGGGACGCTGCCATCCGTTGACCAGAAGGTTGATAGATCACCCAAGTAAGCGCTAGCTTCCATGGCATGCGCGTCCTGGTCAGCGGTGGCTCGGGGTTCGTCGGCTCGCACGCGGTCATGGCCCTGATCGCGGCCGGTCATGAGCCATGCCTTCTGGCGAGAAATCCGGAAAAAGTGCGTCGGGTGCTGGGGGCCGGGGACTGGGTGATCCGCCAGGGGGACATCCGCGACGCGCCGGCCGTACGGGCCGCTCTGGAGGGGTGTGACGCGGTGCTGCACGCCGCCGCCGACATGGGGGTCACCGGGCACGGGGCGGACCTGCGCGGGTCCAACGTCGTCGGGCTGCGCAACGTGCTCGGGCAGGCCGCCGAGCTGGGGCTGGATCCGATCGTGTACGTCTCCACGATCGCGGTGTTCGTGCCGCCCGCCGAGCCGCTCATCACCGCCGACAGCCCGCTGGTCAGCCCCAGGAACGCCTACGGCAGGTCCAAGGTCGAGGGCGAGCGGTACGCCAGGGAGCTCGGCGGCGTGACCATCGTCTATCCGGGCGGCATCGCCGGGCCGGGCCAGCCGACGCTCGACGCGCTCAACGAGGGGCTCCGCGCGGGCCTGCGGTGGGGCTGGCCGATCGTGCCGGGCGGGGTGGGCGTGCTGGACGTCCGGGATCTGGCCGTCGCGCTGGCCCGCTGCTTCACGCCCGGCCGCCTGGATCGCCGCTACCTGCTTGGGGGAAATTTCCTGACCTGGAGGCAATTGGCCGACATGTGTGCGGAGGTGACGGGACGGGCGGGACGGACCTATCCGATGCCCGGCGGCCTGCTGCGCGGGATGGCCGCGACGCTCGACGGGCTCAAGCGGCTGGTGCCCATCGACTACCCCCTCACTCGTGACGCGGCCGACTTCATGCTCACCTTGGTCCCCACCGATGACGGCCCCGCGCTCAAGGATCTCGGCCTCACCCTGCGCCCGGTGGAAGACACCGTTTCGGATACATTGCGGTGGTTGACCGCTGAAGGCCACCTGGAACCCGGCAGAATCGGCAAACTGGCGCTGTGACAGAGAAGATCGGTGTCATCGGGGCCGGCATCGTCGGCCTGGCGGTCGCCCGCGAGCTCGCCACCACGAGAGGTGCCGAGGTGACGGTCCTCGAGAAGGAGGACCGTGTCGGCGCGCACCAGACCGGACACAACAGCGGCGTCGTCCACGCGGGCATCTACTACCCGCCGGGCTCGCTCAAGGCCAGGCTCTGCCGGGAGGGCGTGGCGCTGCTCAAGGAGTACTGCGCCCAGCACCACCTGCCGTACGAGGAGGTCGGGAAGCTGGTCGTGGCCTGCACCAGCGCGGAGCGGCCGCGGCTCGCGGCGCTGGCGGAGCGGGCCAGGGCGAACGGCGTCCCCGGCATCACCGAGCTGGACGCGCTCGGCCTGCGCGAGATCGAGCCGCACGCCGTCGGCGTCGGCGCGGTCCACTCGCCGCACACCGCGATCGCCGACTTCCCCGCCGTCGCGCGCCGGCTGGCGCTCGACGTGGCCGAGCTGGGCGGTTCGGTACGACTGGCACACCCGGTCAGGGCGATCCGGGAGACCGCCGGGAGCGTCGAGGTGCTGGCCGCCGGGCGGCGGTTCGCCTTCGACCGGCTGGTGATCTGCGCCGGGCTGGGCACCGACGCGGCGGCCCGGATGGCGGGACGGCCGGGCGACATCAGGATCGTGCCGTTCAGAGGCGAGTACTACGCGCTCGACGGAGCGGCCAGGGACCTGGTGCGCGGCCTGATCTACCCGGTGCCCGACCCGCGTTACCCGTTCCTCGGCGTCCACCTGACCAGGCACATCGACGGCGAGGTGCTGGTCGGGCCGAACGCGGTGCTCGCGCTCGCCTATGAGGGCTATCGGGGATACAACCTTCGTAATTCCTGGCAGATTCTGCGCTGGCCGGGCACGCTGCGCATGGCCCGGCAGCACTGGCGTACCGGGCTCAAGGAGGTTCACGGCTCGCTGGTCAAGGGGGCCTTCGTCCGGGCCGCGCGCCGCTACGTGCCCGAGCTCACCGCCTCCGACCTGCGGCGAACCGAGGGCGGGGTACGCGCCCAGGCCGTGGCGAAGGACGGCCGGCTGGTCGACGACTTCGCCGTGGACGTGGAAGGCAGGGTCGTTCTGGTACGCAACGCGCCGTCCCCCGCGGCCACCTCCAGCCTGGCGATTGCTCGGCACATCTCCGGAATTGTCCCAGCACTCGTTCGGTGAGGGCATCCTTGGAGATGATGGAAGCGCGACTGCTGATCGTCGAGGACGACCCCAACATCCTCGAACTCCTCGCCGCGAGCCTGAGGTTCGCGGGTTTCGACGTGTGTACGGCTAAGAGCGGCCTGGACGCCGTCACCGCCGTCCAACGGCACCGTCCTGACCTGGTCGTCCTTGACGTCATGCTGCCCGACCTCGACGGCTTCGAGATCGTCCGGCGGCTGCGCGGCGGGGGTGTGCACGTGCCCGTGGTCTTCCTGACCGCGCGCGACGAGACCGAGGACAAGATCCGCGGGCTGACGATCGGCGGCGACGACTACGTCACCAAGCCGTTCAGCCTCGAAGAGGTGGTCGCCAGGATCCACGCGGTGCTCCGCCGTACCAGTGGCGAGTCGCAGGCGCCGCCGCCCAGGCTGACGTTCGCCGACATCGAGCTGGACGAGGAGAGCCACGAGGTGTGGCGGGGCGGCAACGCCGTGTCGCTGTCGCCCACCGAGTTCAAGCTGCTGCGTTACTTCATGACGAACGCGGGCCGGGTGCTGTCGAAACCGCAGATCCTCGACCACGTCTGGGACTACGACTTCAGGGGTGAGGTCGGGATTGTCGAGTCCTACGTGTCGGTGCTCCGCCGAAAGATCGACAACCGCAACCCGCGGCTCATTCACACGCTGCGCGGTGTCGGATACGTCCTGCGGCTGCCGCCGAGTCCGTGATGCGCGGCCTGCCGCTCAGGATCAAGCTCATCGCCGCGATGCTGGCGCTGCTCGGCGTCGGGCTGACCTTCATCGGCGTGGTGAGCGTCTCCGTGCTGCACGGCTACCTGATGAACCGGGTCGACAGCCAGATCCAGCTCCTGTCCATCCGCGTGGAGAACAAGCTCAAGCACGACCAGGAGAAGCGCGATCGGGGCAAAGAGACCAACGACAAGATGGCGCTGATCGAGTCCGACACGATCGTGCTGGTGAAGCCGCCGGGCGGGGCGCTCGCGCCGGTGTTCGGCGACCGCGACGTGGACGCGCGGCCGAGGCCGCTGCTGTCGCCCACGCCGGGAGCGAACCTCTACACGACGCGGGCGGTCAGCGGCGACGGCGAATGGCGGGTGCTACAGACCTCGACCGTGGTGGGCGACTACGTGATCGCCGCGGACCTGGAGGAGGTCAGGGACATCACCCGGCGGCTCGGCCTCATCGAGCTGCTGGGCGGCGGTGGCATCCTGCTCATCCTCGCCGTCGTGGGCGTCGCGATGGTCCGGCGGAGCATGCGTCCGCTGGCCGAGATCGAGAGCACGGCCGAGGCCATCGCCGGGGGCGAGCTCGGCCGCCGGGTGCCGGCCGGCGACCCGCGTACGGAGGTGGGCCGCCTGGCCCTGTCCCTCAACGGGATGCTCGCGCAGATCGAGGCCGCGTTCACCGCCCGGTCCGCGTCCGAGGCGGCGGCCCGCCGCTCCGAGGACCGGATGCGCCAGTTCATCGGCGACGCCTCGCACGAGCTGCGCACCCCGCTCACCTCGATCCGCGGCTTCGCCGAGTACGCCAGGCAGAACCAGAAAGCCGACGCCGCCGAGCTGATGCAGCGCGTGGAGAAGGCCGCGGGCAGGATGAGCCTGCTCGTGGACGACCTGCTGCTGCTCGCCCGTGTGGACCAGCAGCGGCCGCTGCGCATGCGGCCGGTCGACATGCTGGCGCTGGCCGCCGACGCGGTGCACGACGCGCGCATCCTGGCGCCCGACCGGGTGATCAGCCTGGACGTCGTCGGCGGCGCGGCCCTGATCGTCTCCGGTGACGAGGTACGCCTGCGCCAGGTGGTCACCAACCTCATGACCAACGCCCTGACCCACACCGAGCCGGGCACCCCGGTGACGGTACGAGTGGGGGCAGGGTCCGACAAGGCGTTCCTGGAAGTGGGCGACAAGGGGCCCGGCCTCACGCCCGAGCAGGTCGAGCGGGTGTTCGAGCGGTTCTACCGGGCCGACTCGGCCAGATCACGGCACCGCTCGGGCGAGGACCGGGGCAGCGGGCTCGGCCTGGCCATCGTGCAGGCGCTGGTACGGGCGCACGGCGGCACGGTGCTGCTGGACAGCGCGCCGGGCTCGGGCTCCACCTTCCGGGTCGAACTCCCACTCGCCTTGGAGTGAGCGTTCAGCTATTCCTCAGCCTCCTGAGTCACTCTGAGTAGGTGACTAGACCCGAGGCGCTGATCATGGTGGTGGACGACGAGCCCAGCATCCGAGACCTGCTGTCCGCGAGTCTGCGCTTCTCCGGCTTCGAGGTGCTGACCGCCGCCGACGGCTACGAGGCCGTGGAGGTGGCCGAGCGGACCAGCCCAGACCTGGTCGTGCTCGACGTCATGCTGCCCGATCTCGACGGGTTCGAGGTGGCCAGGCGGATCGGCGTACCGGTGCTCTTCCTGACCGCCCGCGACAACACCGAGGACAAGATCGTCGGGCTGGGCGTGGGCGACGACTACGTGACCAAGCCGTTCAGCCTGGAGGAGGTCCAGGCCAGGATCCGCGCGGTGCTCCGCCGTACCCGAGGGGAGAACACCCCCGCGAGCCGCCTCCAGGTCGCCGACCTGGAGCTGGACGAGGAGGCCCGCGAGGTCTGGCGCAACGGGCGGCAGGTACGGCTCTCGCCGACCGAGTTCAAGCTGCTGCACTACTTCATGTCCAACGCCGGGCGGGTGCTGTCCAAGGCGCAGATCCTCGACCACGTGTGGAACTACGACTTCGGCGGCGACGCCGGCGTGGTCGAGTCGTACGTCTCCTACCTGCGGCGCAAGGTCGACGACGTCGAGCCCAGGCTCATCCACACGCTGCGCAGCGTCGGATATGTGCTGCGGGAGCCCCCGGCGGGCTAGCGTGGTCCTATGGATCTGCTGGGCGCGTTGGAGGGGTTGCGCCACCGGCTCGATCGCGAGCTGTTCCCGCTCGAGATCGGCCCGGCCGCCGACGACCGTCGCGCGCTCAAGGAGCTGACCGGCCAGCTCGACGACTACCTGCTGCCCAGGCTGCGGGCCATCGACGCGCCGCTGCTGGCCGTGGTCGGCGGCTCCACCGGGGCGGGCAAGTCGACCCTGGTCAACTCGCTGGTCGGGGCCGACGTCGCCGAGCCGGGCGTGCTGCGGCCCACCACGCTGGTGCCGACGCTGGTGGTGAGCCCGGCCGACCGCGACTGGTTCATGGGCCAGAACGTGCTCCCCGGGCTGTCGCGCGCCACCGGATCGGCTGCGGGTGCCCTGCGGGTGGTCACCTCCTCGTCGCTCGGCGCCGGGCTGGCGCTGCTCGACGCGCCCGACATCGACTCGGTGGTGACCGCGAACCGCGAACTGGCCGCCCAACTGCTGGCCGCTGCCGACCTGTGGCTGTTCGTCACCACCGCCGCCCGCTACGCCGACGAAGTGCCGTGGAGCTTCCTGCGCTCCGCGCGCGAACGCAGTACGGCGCTGGCCCTCGTGCTCGACCGCGTGCCCGCCGAGGCCGTCGAGCCCGTCACCCGCGACCTCGAACGCCTGCTGGTCGAGAACGGCCTCGACGGCACCCGGCTGTTCACCGTGCCCGAGGCGGCGCTGCCGTCGGAGAAGGCGCGGCTGCCCGCCGAACTGGTCTCGCCGATCTCCGCCTGGCTGTCCGAGCTGGCCGCCGACGCGGCCGAACGGTCCCGGGTCGTCCGGCAGACGCTGTCCGGCGCGCTCGACAGCCTGGTCACGCGGGTGCCGCTGCTGGCCGAGGCCGTCACGCGGCAGCAGGCCGGGTTCGACGGGCTGCGGTCCATCGTGTCGGGGGCCTACGCGGGCGGCCTGGCCGACTTCGACGAGGGCATGCGCGACGGGTCGCTGCTGCGCGGCGAGGTGCTGGCCCGCTGGCAGGACTTCATCGGCACCGGCGACCTGATGCGGTCGCTGGAGAGTCGGGTCGGCTGGCTGCGCGACCGGATCGCCGGCTTCTTCACCGGGCGGGCGCCCGCCGCGTCGCTGCGGGACGCGCTGGAGAGCGGTGTCGAGACGCTGATCAGAGGCGCCGCCGACGGGGCCGCCGAGCGCAGCCTGGAAGGCTGGTCGGCCGCTCCCGGCGGGCCCGGGATCATCGCCCGCGTCGGCGCGGTGGACGCGGCCCGGCTTGGCCGGACCTCTCCCGACCTGGGCAAGCGGGCCTCGGCGGCGGTGCGGGGGTGGCAGGAGTACGTTCTCGACCTCGTACGCCACGAGGGCGCCGAGAAGCGGACCACGGCCAGGATCGCCTCCTTCGGCGTGAACGGGGCCGGGCTGCTGTTGATGCTGGCCGTTTTCGCGTCCACGGGTGGGCTGACGGGGATCGAGGTGGGGATCGCGGGCGGCACGAGCGTGCTGTCACAGAAGCTGCTGGAGGCGGTGTTCGGCGATCAGGCGGTGCGGACACTGACCGTGCAGGCGCGGGACGATCTGCGGGAGCGGGTGCGGGTGCTGCTGGAGGAGGAGGCGGGGCGGTTCACCGCGCTGCTGGCTGAGGTCGAGCCACCGGCCGGAGCGGCGGACGCCCTGCGGGAGGCCGCTCAATCGGTCCGGATCCATCGCACCGAGCTGCCGTCGGGCCCGGGCCCGGGCCCGGCTCCGATCGACGTCGGTGAAGGTGTCGGTGGAGGTATCGCCGAAGGTGAGGGGTCGTGAAGCTGCTGCGCCGTAAGGAGGGGCCGTCGCTGGACTCCCGGCTGGCCGCGCTGCTGGAGGCGGCCGAGCTGGGCGACGGGCGGCTGCCGGCCGACGTGGTGTCCAACGCGCGGGCGGTGGCGGAGCGGGCCGGGACCCGCCGGAGCCTGTCGGTCGACCACACCGTGGCGGCGCTGGCCGGGGCCACGGGGAGCGGGAAGTCGTCGCTGTTCAACGCGCTGGCCGGGGATGAGCTGGCGGCCGTGGGCGTCACCCGGCCGACCACCTCGACCGCCCAGGCGGCGCTGTGGGACGGGACGGGCGCGGGTCCGCTGCTCGACTGGCTGGAGATCCCCCAACGGCACACCCCGCAGGCGCCCGCCGCGCCCGCTGGGTCCATCGCGCCCGCCGCGCCTGCTGGGTCCATCGCGCCCACTGGGTCCGCTGGGTCCGCTGTGTCTGCGGCGCCGGCTGCGCCCGGTCAGGCGGCTCCGGTCGCGGATGCGGATTTTTCCGGGCTTATCCTGCTAGACCTCCCCGATCATGACTCCATCAGGCTGGCGCACCGCCTGGAGGTCGACCGGCTGGTGGAGCTCGTGGATCTGCTGGTGTGGGTGCTGGACCCGCAGAAGTACGCCGACGCGGCGGTGCACGAGCGCTACCTGCGTCCGCTGTCCGGGCACCGGGACGTGATGGTCGTGGTGCTCAACCAGATCGACCGCCTGCCGCCCCACGCCGTGGACCGATGCCTGCGCGACCTGCGCCGCCTCCTGGACGACGACGGGCTGACCGGGGTGCCCATCCTCGGCGTCTCCGCGCGCACCGGCGCGGGTCTGGCCGAGCTGCGCGAGCTGCTGGCCAAGCGGGTGGCCGAGCGCCGCTCCTGGTCCGCCCGCCTGTCCGCCGACGCCTCCGCCGCCGCCGACCGACTGGCCGACCCATCCCTCGGCTCCGGTACGCCGGGTGGCGCGGTGGCGGGGCTGGGAGTGCCTCTCACCGACGCGTTGTCCGAGGCCGCCGGGGTGCCGCTGGTCGTGGCGGCCGTCAGCAAGGGGCACCGGCATCGGGCCGTGGTCGCCACCGGCTGGCCCGTCACCAAGTGGGTCCGGCGGTTCCGGCCCGATCCGTTGCGCAGGCTGCGCATCGGTACGAGCACCGCGGCCAAGTCGGCCGACCGGGAGATCGTCGGCCGCACGTCCGTACCGGCTGCTTCGGCCGTACAGAAGGCGCAGGTCGAGACAGCTCTCAGGGACGTCGGCGAGGCGGCGGCGAGTGACCTGGCGGGGGTGTGGGCGGCGGCGGTGCGGCAGGCGGCTCGGTCGCGGGCCGGGGATCTGGCCGACGCCGTGGACCGGGCGGTGGCGACGACCTCGCTCGGGGCGACCCGGCGGCCGAGGTGGTGGCGGGCGGTGGGGGTGCTGCAGTGGCTGGTGTTCGCCGTCATGGTGGCCGGTGGGCTCTGGCTGGGGGCGCTGTTCGGCATGGACTACCTGCGCCTGCCCCAGCCGCCCCTGCCGACGGTGGGTGTGGTGCCGTGGCCCACGGTGCTGCTGGGCGGGGGTGCGCTGGCCGGGGTGGCCATCGCGCTGCTGTCCCGGCTGGCGGCCTGGGCGGGTGGGCACCGCCGGGCGCGGCGCGTGGCGAAGGCGCTGCGGGCGGCCATCGCCCAGGTGGGCGCCGACTACGTACTCGATCCGGTGGAGGGCGAACTGGCCAGGCACGCCCGCTTCACCGACGCGATCACCCGCGCCCGCGCCTGAGGACCCATACACGCTCACCACACCGCGAACCGGTCAGGGGCGGCCGATGGGTCCGAGGAGGAGGCTCGACAGGAGCGCGGCCAGGCAGGCGAAGCCGGCGGCCACCAGAAACGGTAACGACGGCCCGAACTGCTGCCCCACAAACCCCGCCACCCCCGCCCCCGCCGCGGCCCCCATGCTCGCCGCCGTCGACACCCACCCGAACGCCTCCGCCTGCGCCCCCGGCGCGAACTCGTCCACCAGCAGGGACGCGGTCGTCAGCGCGGGGTTCAGCATGAGACCCCCGGCGAAGAGCACCACCCAGAACACCGGCAGCGAAGACACCAGAACCAGCGGCGCCAACGCGAGACCGAAGACCAGGGTCAGCCCGAACAGCCTGCGGGCGGGCGCGGCGGTCCACCGGCGGGCGCCGTAGACGGCCGCTCCCGTGACGCCGCCCAGCGCCAGAGCCGCCACCAGCAGGCCCGTCGCGGCCGGAATGCCCCGGGCCGCCGCGAGAGCGGGCACGCCGACGTCCAGCGCCCCTATGCCCCCGCCGAGCAGGACGACCACACCGAGCAGCAGTCGCATGCCGACATGCCGGAACACCCGGCCCCGGCCCGCCGACAGCGAGGGGCCGGTGACCCGCAGCGCCCGCGAGAAGGCCAGCGTGCCGGCCCCCGCGGCGGCGGCCACCACGCCCAGCCCCACTGACGCCGACACCAGCGCGATCAGCAGCCCGAACAGCAGCGGACCGGTGAGGATGGCCAGCTCCTGCACCAGGTACACCAGGCTGTAGGCGGCGGTACGTCCCTCCGCGGCCATCCGGGTGCCCCACTCGATGCGCATCGTCACCGAGATCGGCGGCAGCCCGGCGCCCGCCGTCCAGGCCAGCGCCACGATCGTCCACCCCGGCCAGCCGGACCCCGCGCCGACCACCAGCGCGATCAGGGCCGTGACGTGCGCTGACGCGCTGACGGCCAGTACTCCGCGCGCCCCCCGCCGGTCGATGAGGCGCCCCTGGACCGGCCGGGCCATTCCCGCGCCGATGCCTAACGCCGCCGCGGCCAGCCCCGCCAGTACGAGCGACCCGCTCGACGCCTGCACCACCAGGACGATCCCCACCGGCGCGACCTGCTGGGTGAGCTGGGCCAGGAACCCGAGCACGGCCTGTGCCGCCACTCCCGGCAGCCCGAATAACTTCCGGTACGGCACACCTGGTCCCACAGTGTCACCCGCTTCCGAGGGAGCCGGCGATCGTGTGCAGGGTGTCGAGCAAGGGGCGGAGGAGAGGGTGGGTCTCGGCGCCACGGCGTACGGCCGCGAAGACGCGTCGTTCGGGCCCCGGCGTACGGCGTACCGCCACCCCGGGCAGCACCATGTCACGCAGCGCCAGCCTGGGCACGAGCGCCACCCCCGCACCGGCTCCCACCAGTGCCACCACGGCGCGGAAGTCGTCGGAGCAGTGCGCGAAGTCCGGCGAGAAACCGGCCTGCTCGCAGGCGAACGTGATCACGTCGTGGACCGGATTGCCGGGATAGGGGCCGATCCACGTCTCGCCGACGAGATCGCCGAGCCCGACCGAGGGGGCGCCGGTGCTCGCCAGGGGGTGGTCCTGCGGGAGGACCAGGTCGAATGGCTCCGCGTACAGGGCGGAGCGGTGCAGGCGGGGATCGGCCGCGTCGGGGGCGCCTCGGTATTCGACCGCGATGGCCAGGTCGGCCCGGTCGTCGAGCAGCATGGACAGGCTGTGGTCGCCCTCGGCGTCGAGCACCCGTACGCGCAGCCCCGGGGAGCCGGCGCGCAGGGCCGTGATGGCGGGGGAGAGCACGGCGCTGATCGCGGTGGCGAAGCAGGCGACGGTCACCTCGCCCGCCGCGCCCGTGGTGTAGGCGGCGACCTCGGCCTCGGCGCGTTCGAGCTGCGCGAGCACCTCGTTGGCGTGGGACAGCATGATCTGGCCGACGGCGGTCAGGCGCACGCCGCGCGCGTCGCGGGTGAACAGCCGGTGGCCCACCTCGTGTTCCAGCGCCAGGAGCTGCTGGGAAACGGCCGACGGGGTGAGGTGCAAGGCGGCGGCCGCGGCGGTGACCGTGCCGTGGTCGGCCACCGCGCGCAGCGTACGCAGCCGCCGCGTGTCTATCACGCAGCGAGAATACTCAGCGCCTATACCGGGTGCGGTGTGCGGGCCTTGATGAAGGCGTCGACCGCGCGGTCCACGTCCTCGGCCGAGTGGGCCGCCGACAGCTGGACCCGGATCCGGGCCTGGCCGTGGGGTACGACCGGGTAGGAGAAGCCGATCACGTACACGCCGAGCTCCAGCAGCCGCTCGGCCATGGCCCCGGCCTCGGCGGCGTCGCCGATCATCACCGGGGTGATCGGATGGTCGCCGGGCAGGATGTCGAACCCGGCCTCGGCCATCTTGGCGCGGAAGCGGGCGGTGTTGGCGCGCAGTTGCTCGCGCGCCTCGCTGGAGGTCTCCAGCAGGTCGAGGATGCGCAGCGAGGCCGAGGCGATGACCGGGGCGAGCGAGTTGGAGAACAGGTACGGGCGGGAGCGCTGGCGCAGCAGCTCGCAGATCTCCTTGCGCGCCGCGACGTAGCCGCCGCTGGCCCCGCCGAGCGCCTTGCCCAGAGTGCCGGTGATGATGTCCACCCGGTCGGTGACGCCGTGCAGCTCGGGCGTGCCGCGTCCGGTCGGCCCGACGAAGCCCACGGCGTGGGAGTCGTCGACCATGACCATCGCGTCGTAGCGTTCGGCCAGGTCGCAGATGTCGGCCAGCGGCGCCAGGTAGCCGTCCATGGAGAACACGCCGTCGGTCACGATCAGCCGCCGCCGCGCGTCGGAGGCCTCCTTCAGCCTGGCCTCCAGCTCGGCCATGTCGCGGTTGGCGTAGCGGTAGCGCCGGGCCTTCGACAGCCGGATGCCGTCGATGATGCTCGCGTGGTTCAGGGCGTCGGAGATCACCGCGTCCTGCGCGTCGAGCAGCGTCTCGAAGACGCCGCCGTTCGCGTCGAAGCACGAGCTGTAGAGGACGGAGTCCTCCTGGCCGAGGAAGTGTGAAAGGCGGCCTTCGAGCTCCTTGTGCACTTCCTGGGTGCCGCAGATGAACCGTACCGAGGCCATCCCGAAGCCCCAGCGGTCGAGCGCCTCCTTGGCGGCGGCGACCACCTCGGGGTGGTCGGCCAGGCCGAGGTAGTTGTTGGCGCAGAAGTTCAGCACCTGTCGCCCGGCCACGCCCACCTGCGAGCTCTGCGGCGTGGTGATCACCCGCTCGGGCTTGTGCAGCCCCGCCTCGGTGATCTCGTCGAGCGTCGCACGCAGCTGATCGCGTACGTTCGTGAACATCAAGCGCTCCAATCCAGGATGACTTTGCCCGTGCGGCCGCTGGCGGCCGTGTCGAAGGCGGCGTCGAACTCGCCGTACGGGTAGCGGTCGGTGATCACCGGAGACAGGTCGAGGCCCTTCTCCAGCAGCACCGACATGTTGTACCAGGTCTCGAACATCTCGCGGCCGTAGATGCCCTTGATGGTGAGCATCGAGGTCACCACCGTGGCCCAGTCGATGGCGAACTCCTCGGCGGGCAGCCCGAGCATCGCGATCTTCCCGCCGTGCGTCATGTTCGCGATCATGTCGCGGACGGCCCGCGGGTTCCCGGACATCTCCAGCCCGACGTCGAAGCCCTCGCGCATGCCGAGCCGCGTGATGCCGTCGGCGATCGAGGTCCGCGCGACGTTCAGGGCCAGGGAGACGCCGACCTTGCCGGCCAGGTTCAGGCGTTCCTCGCTGACGTCGGTGATCACCACGTTGCGCGCGCCCACGTGCGTGGCCACCGCCGCCGCCATCAGCCCGATCGGGCCCGCGCCCGTGATCAGCACGTCCTCGCCGACCAGCGGAAACGACAGTGCGGTGTGTACGGCGTTGCCGAACGGATCGAAGATGGCCGCCACGTCGGGGTGGACCGGCACCCGGTGCACCCACACGTTGGAGGCGGGCAGCGTGACGTATTCGGCGAAGGCGCCGTCCCGGTTGACGCCGAGCCCGATGGTGTTGCGGCACAGATGGCGGCGCCCGGCCATGCAGTTGCGGCACTTGCCGCAGACGATGTGCCCCTCGCCGCTCACCAGGTCGCCGACGGAGATGTCCTCGACGCCGGGTGCGACCTCGACCACGTGCCCGGAAAACTCATGCCCCACGATCAGCGGAAGCTTCAGAGTTTGCCGCGCCCAATCGTCATATTTCCGGATGTGGAGGTCGGTGCCGCAGATGCCGGTACGCAGCACCCGGATCAGCACCTCGCCCGGCCCCGGTGTGGGCTCCGGCACGTCGGCCAGCCGCAATCCGGGCTCGGCTCGATCCTTGACCAGCGCTTTCATCGCTCCAACTCTCCCCTGTGTCCCCGAACCTAACGCACTGTGCCCGCTCTCTGAGGGAGGTGTCCATCGAGGGATTCTTAAGTGCCCCCACAGCTCCCCTTCACGCCCGCCCTCACACCACCTTCGGGGCCGCCCTCACGCCCGTCCTCAGGCGCCCGCCTTCAGACCCGCCCTCACGCCCGCCTTCGTGCCACGAATGGCGTGCCCGATGTCGCACTATTCGCGGTGGTTATTTGCATAAACGAGCGCTAGCCTCTCAAGACGTGGACATCGTCACTGGAGTGGAAGACCTGCGCATCGGAGTCATCGGCCTCGGCCTGCGCGCGAACCTGGCCCGCTACGCCCACCGGCCGGGTCAGGGCTCGGTCGTGACCGCGCTCTGCGACTCCGACCCGGCGGTGCTCAAGAGCCAGGCCGGGCGCTTCGCCGCGAAGTTCCTGACCGAGGACTACCGCCGCCTGCTCGACCGCGACGACCTCGACGCGGTCATCGTCCTGACGCCCGACGACACGCACGAGCGCGTCGCGATCGACTGCCTGGAGGCCGGCAAGGCCGTCTACCTGGAGAAGCCGCTGGCCATCACCGTGGAGGGCGGCGACAACATCCTGCGCGCGGCGCGGCGTACCGGAACCCGGCTGTACGTGGGGCACAACATGCGCCACATGGGCGTGGTCCGGCTGATGCGCGACATCATCCAGCAGGGCGTCATCGGCGAGCCGAAGACGGTCTGGGTGCGCCACTTCGTCTCGTATGGCGGCGACTACTACTTCAAGGACTGGCACGCCGACCGCACCCGTACCACTGGCCTGCTCCTGCAGAAGGCCGCGCACGACCTCGACGTGATCCACTGGCTGGCCGGCGGCTACACGACCCGCGTGAACGCCCTCGGCGACCTCATGCTCTACGGCGACCTGCCGCGCCGCGAGCCGGGCACGCCCAGGCCGGAGGGCTGGCTGAGCGAGTACGAGTGGCCGCCCACCAGCCGGGCCGACCTCAACCACGTCGTCGATGTCGAGGACGTGTCGGTGATGAACATGCGCCTCGACAACGGCGTCATCGCCGCCTACCAGCAGTGCCACTTCACCCCCGACTACGTACGCAACTACACGGTCATCGGCACGGAGGGCCGGCTGGAGAACTTCGGCGACGGCCCCGGTGACACGGTCAAGGTCTGGAACACCGGGCCGTCGGGCTACCGGGGCGACGGCGACATCGCGTACCGGGTGCCCGACGCCACCGGCTCGCACGGTGGCGCCGACGCGGAAATCATGCGGGAGTTCTGCGGGTTCGTCCGGGACGGCGGGGTCACCGACACCTCTCCAGTGGCCGCGCGGATGAGCGTCGCCGCCGGTTACATGGCCACGATGTCGCTGCGCGACGGAGGCATGCCGTACGACGTCCCGCCGCTCGACCCGGACCTGGCGGCGTACTTCGACCGGGGACAGTTGGAACTCTGACGCGCGGGCGGACAGTCCCTCTATGTGGATATGTCGACACGTGCCCTGATACGCGCCGGGGACAAGGCGGCCTTCGCGCAGCTCTTCGACGACTACGCGAAGGCCGTGTACAACCATGCCTTCCGCCTGACCGCGAACTGGTCCGCGGCCGAGGACGTGATGGCGCTGACCTATCTCGAAGCCTGGAGGTTACGCGGCCGGATCGACCCCGAGGGCGGCTCGCTGCGGCCATGGCTGCTCGGCATCGCCACCAACGTGGCCCGCAACGCCCGCCGGGCCGCCCGCAGGCACGACGACGCGCTGGCCAGGATGCCCAGAGGCGAGAGCGTGCCGGACTTCGCCGACGAGATCGTGGGCCGGATCGACGATGCGGGGCGGCTGGCCGCCGTCCGCGCGGCCTATGACTCGCTGCGCCGCCAGGAGCAGGACGTGTTCGCGCTCTGCGTCTGGTCCGGGCTCGGCTACGCGGAGGCGGCCGAGGCGCTCGGCGTCCCCGTGGGCACCGTACGATCCCGGCTGTCGCGAGCGCGCCAGAAACTTGGCCAACTCGCGGAACCACCACCCGCGCCGCGACAGGTAGTAGGTGACCAAGGCCCCACAAAGGAGGAGATCCGATGAGCTGGCCATACGACCGCGATCTTCCCGAGGGCCGTCACCGACTGCTCAAGGAGTTCGTGATGACCGAGATCGACAAGCCGAAGCGGCGCCTGCTGCGGCCCATCGTCCTGGCGCCCGCGCTGGGCCTGGCCGCGGCGGCGGCCGTGGCGATCCCGCTGCTGTTCGGCGGCACCCCCGCGTACGCCATATCCGACAACCCCGATGGCACCGTCCACATCCAGATCAACGAGGTGAAGGACGCCGACAAGCTCCAGGCGGACCTGCGGGACAAGGGGATCAACGTGGTGGTGAACTACATCCCCCGGGGCAAGAAGTGCAGCCCCCAGCCCCGTGCCGCGCATTTCCTGCCGAAGGAGACGGGACTCGTGGTCTGGCCGCCGCAGGAGGAGGGTTACACCATCGACCCGAGCGTCATCAAGGAGGGACAGACCGGAGTGCTGGAGTTCAGCGTCAGCGAGGGCAACGGCAAAGTCGTGGCGGGCATCTGGGCGCGCGTCGCCGAGGGCCCGGTCGCCGACTGCACGCTGGTCGACACCACGGACGCGCCGCTGTCGCACTGAGCCCGCGAGGACGGCAGGCCGCCTGGACGGGGGCGCCTGCCGTACACCGTCATTGGGGATAGGCGGCCGTTCGCGGCAGGCGAGTCATTCGGGGTAGGCGGTGCTGAGGGTCAGCTCCCTCCACTCGTCGAAGTCGGTGCGGGGTCTGTCGAGTTTGGCTTTCGCGACATTCAGGGCATCCGCTCCCAGAAGCAGCCGCAGGGGCGGGTTCTCCGACCGCACCACGGTGAGGATGGCCTCGGCGGCCCGCTTGGGGTCGCCGGGCTGGCTCCCGTACGTGCCCAGGGTGTCCTCCCGGCGCTTGCCGGCGGTCTCGGAGTAGTCTTCGATGCGGTTCCCCGACTGCCACGCATCGAGGGCCCTGACCAGTTCGTACGGGGCCCTCCGGGCGGGCCTCCAGGTGCCATCCGCGCCCAGTGGTGGGCAGGTTCTGCTCGGACATGAGGATCAAGTCCCTTCGATGAGCAATGGTCATGACGTGGACCAACGCAACGGCTTCTCGCCGGCGTGGGTGGGGTAGCCGGTGTAGCCGGCTTCACCGGCGCCGCAGAAGGTGGCGGGGCGGGGTGTTCAGAGGCGCGCCGGACGCGCTCGACCAGGCCAAGGGTTGGCCGACGCCATCGCGCCGACGCCATCGCGCCGACGCCATCGCGCCGACGTGATGAGGTCGGGTCGAGTTTCTTCGATGTCCTTGGCGCGGGCGCGATGTCGGTGCTGATCCGGTTGAGGGCCCAGCGTGGTCGGCCACTGTCCTGGAGGTGGCGAGGAGTTCGTGGACGCAGGTGCTCGACGTGGACTGATCCTCAGGCCAACTGCGGGTAGAGCGCTGTGACGCCTGCGGCCAGCGCGGCCTGCGCCTGGCGGCTGGCGTCGTCCGCGAGGATTTCGTAGGCGCCGGCGGCGATGCCGTCGACGGCGATCCGGGCGATGTCGGCGGGGTCGGACTTGTCCCCGGTGACCGTCCGTGCCATGTCGGTGTCCATGTAGCCGACGTGCAGGCCGGCCACACGGATGCCCTGGTCGGCGAGCTGCACGCGCAGGGCGTTGGTGAGCGACCACTGCGCGGACTTGGCGGCGCAGTAGGCGCCGATCTCCGGGAAACTCACCCAGGACAGGCCGGACAGGATGTTCAGGATCGCGCCGCCGCCGTTGGCCGCGATCTGGGGTACGAAGCCGCGTACCACCGAGAGAGTGCCGAAATAGTGGGTGTCCATCTCCAGGCGGATGTCGTCCGGATCGCCGGTGAGCAGGTCGCTGCCGGTGGCTGAGCCAGCGTTGTTGATCAGGACCGTCACATCGCCTGTGGTCTGGGCAGCGGCCGCCACGGAGGCGGGGTCGGTGATGTCGAGCGCGATCGGCGTGGCGCCCGGCAGGTCGACCTGGCCGGGGTTGCGGGCACCGGCGTAGACGGAGGCGCCGCGGCTGAGCAACTCGGCAGCGAGCGCACGGCCAAACCCCCGGTTGGCTCCGGTGACAAGAACGGTGCTGGTGGACAAGTCCATGGAAAGCTCCTGGTGAAATGAGAAAGGCGCGTTGCATCGCATCTGTTGGGCCGGCCGGGGTTCCGTGTCAGGCCGCGGGGTCAGGTGGCCCGGGCCGATTCCGTGGGCGGCAGGGTGGTGATCAGTACGTAGGGGGCTGTTGGTCATCGAAGGGCAAGATCCCCATCGATTGGTGTCGGCGTTCGGCCCGGAGTGCCAGGTCGGCGAAGGTCGGTGAGGGTGGCGGTGGCGTAGGCGAGGTCAGGTGGCGAGGAAGTGGGTCACCTCAGTGGCGAACTTTCTGGCGTGCTGGAACAGAAAGGCGTGACCGGCGTCGTTGTAGAGAATGAGGGTGGCCGAGTCGAGGTGCTGGACCGCGACGTAGGAAGCGTGTGCGGGGAGCATCACGTCGTGCACGCCGTTGGCGTAGCGGACGGGGTGCTTGATGGCTTCCAGTTCTGCTCGCGCCTGGTCGAAGGGGCGCTCCAGGAGCTTGGCCACCGCGGTGAGCAGGCCCTTGTCGCCGCAGACCGACCTCAATCGCCACCCCAAGCTCCGGGCGGCGCTCAAGACCGTCGCCCGGTACGTCGACGACCACGCTGCCCGAGCGCCACTTTGCCGGCCGTCGTGAAACTGACGCAAACCTCCAGAGCCCGCGATCGGGGGTTCATCTCACCTTGACGACGACCTTGCCTTTTGCGCGCCCCGTTTCGAGGTAAGCCATGGCCTCTTTGGTTGATTCGAACGGAAAGACCTGATCCACGACTGGGCGTATACTCCCCGATTCGATGAGAGAACTGATCTCGCGCAGCTGATCGCCGCTTGCTTTCATGAAGAGAAACGAATAGCTGACGTGATGACGTTTTGCCGCTCTCCTGGCTTGATAGCTCAAGGCGCGCATCACCGGCCGCAAGATCCACGGCGATCCGACCTCTTTCGCGAAATCGGGATCAGGTGGGCCTGAGATCGAGATGAGCTTGCCGCCGGGCTTCAGCACTCGTAGAGATTTCTTGAGAGTCTCGTTGTCCAGGCTATGCAAAACCACATCATAGCCATGCAGGATTTTTTCGAAGTCGTCTTTCCTGTAATCGATCACGACATCTGCGCCGAGGCGCTTCACCAGATCGATGTTCGCCGTGCTGGTCGTTGTAGCCACGATTGCGCCGACATTCTTGGCCAACTGGATGGCGAACGTTCCTACACCGCCGGAACCCGCTTGGATGAAAATTTTCTGTCCTTTCCTCAGCTTCGCTGTTTCAACCAATGCCTGCCAGGCGGTCAAGCCGACCAGCGGGATGGAGGCTGCTTCTTCCATGGTGAGGCGTGCTGGCTTCAGCGCCAGATCGTCTTCTTTTATCGAGATGAGTTCAGCGAAAGCACCGATTCGATCTTGACCTGGCCGCGCGTATACTTCGTCGCCGGGCTTGAATCGCCGCACGCGAGACCCGGCCCGGACAACGACGCCGGCCACATCATTGCCCAGAACGACCGGCAGATGATAGGGCAGAATGAGCTTGAACTCTCCGTCCCTGATTTTGGCATCGAGAAGGTTCACGCCCGCGGCGTGGATCTGGACCAGTACATCGTTCTCCCGCACCTCCGGGTCCGGCATTACGCCCGCCCGCAACTTTTCGTTGTTTCCGTAACGTTCGAGGATGAATGCTTTCATGATGCTTTCTCTCCTTGATTTCTTGCCAAGTGAGAATGAAAGGAGGCGGCCGACTCGATGTCGCACAACCGGGTCGGCATGGTGTTCCTGTGCCGCCGCCCAAGCCGGGCACACTCGCCCAGGGGTCTACGGCGGGCTGGGGGGTCTGTCACGCTCTCAAGGAGCTGCGCGAACTGCTGTGCCTGGCGGCTTACTCCCATGGTGACGCTCCTGCTCAGTGCTGCGCACGCTGCTCGTGCGCCATCTTTAGATTATGACCATACGACCATAAGATGAGACGTCGTCCAGACGCAAGGGTCTCGCCGGATTTAGATTATGATCGTACGATGATGGCGTGTGGCGAGGGCAGGTGGGCCCTCCCCGCAGGAGGAGGAGCGCATGGTTCGGTACAGCCAGGAGCACAAGCGGGCGACGAGGCAGCGGATCATCGAGACGGCCGGCCGCCGGCTCAAAAAAGACGGCATCGACGGCTCCGGAGTCGCCACGCTCATGGCGGACGCGGGACTGACCAACGGCGCCTTCTATGCCCACTTCGCCTCCAAGGAAGACCTGGTCGCCACCACCGTCGCCGACCAGCTCCGCGAACAGCGCGAAAACCTCGGCGCGGTGACGCCCGGACGCGCCGGAGTCGAGCAAATCGTGCGTGCGTACCTGTCGCCCGAGCACCGCGACAACCCCGGCGAAGGCTGCCCATCGGCCGCCCTGCTCGACGAGATCGGCCGCTGCACGGACGCGACCAGGCAGGCCTACACCGACGGCGTGCTGGCCATCATCGACGACTTAACCGCGCGTCTGGCGCCGCACGATCCGCAGTCGGCACGCGTCAAGGCGCTCACCGTCTACGCCGGAATGATCGGCACACTGCAACTCTCCCGCGCCCTGGCCGACCGGCAACTCGCCGACGCCGTCCTCGAGCAAGGCATCCACAACGCCCTCACGCTGCTGGACGCCATACAACGGAGCTGACGTCCCGCATCACCAGACTGTGACACCCTTGCGGAACCGCTGGAGCCCGCCCCATCGGGTCGCTCCCGGCCCCGGACTGCAGAAATTTCCACGGGCACGCCGCTGACCTGCAGCGATGGGCAGGACATCGCATTCAAAGCTACCCAGCCCTTTGCGCTTGGCTTCGGCGGGGTCAATCCCCTCGCGGTCTGCGGCGCGGCCCGACGCCACGCGGTGAGACGAGATCATCACTCAGCGGACCCGCATCGGGGGCTCTTCGGCCAGGTCCGCGACCTGGGAGTCGAGTGGACCGAGGAAGCCATCCAGCGCGTCACCACCGAAACCTCCACCCTCAAGCAACGGGTCCGCCAGCGACAACCTCGACGAACGTCTCCAGGCCGCGCGCTCCAACCTACGCTTCCAAGACCGCCGCGTCGCCGATCTTGAAGCACAACTCACTCACCCGCAACAGGCACCCTGACGGCACCCGCCCTTGCACGCTCGGCCCCGCTCGCCAAGCCGAGACACTGTTGGCGAATTGATCAAAGGCTCGCTACGAGGGAATCGGCTCACTCTCCGGGCTGCCATCGGACCTCACCTCGGTGCTGACGCCGGCGAGCATCGCGACCTCTTCCCGGCGCATCCCGGGTGTTCGGCGGAGCCCGGCCGCGGGCATCCCGTGCGATTCGGGCCGGGCCAGTTCCCGCCGCGCTCGGAGGAACCCACCCAGACGGTTGGCACTGTCCATATTTCGAGGTTAGGCGCTGGTCGGAACGCCAGGGGGGACCTGCCACTCCCAGGCTGCTCGGTGCGGAGTTGGGGTTCCTGGCTTGGAAAAGCCGTTCTAACTGTGCAACACTGTTGCACAGTTAGAACATGGTTGGGCGAGGAAGGCATCAACACAACGAGATCAACGCGGCCTTCAAGAGGCTGCGCAAGATCCAGACGTTGACCGTGGTCGAAGACCACAACGGGCATCGCTGGGGCTGGGTCGAGTGCTCATGTGGCGCTATGCCCTACAAAGTGTGGTCGACCCCACGCAATGCCGGAAACCATGCGAAAGGCATTCTCGAATGGGCTTACGAGCATGCTGAATGCGGCACGACCGAGGAGGACTCATGAAGACCTGGAGCTTCCGCATCATGCTGAACCGGGCGCCCAACGACGAAGAGACGGACGCTCTCTACGAGGCAGGTCTGGATGACTGCGCCGTGGCCGGGGGGCCGGATGGCAGCGTCTACCTCATGTGCGAGCGCGAGGGGGAGAGCCTCTTGGAGACGATCACGTCCGTGCTCATCCAGGTCAGCAAGGTCAACGAGTTGTGGGCCGTCGGCGTGGGGCAAGGCGATGCGGTAACGCTCGGTGACGCCGCCCGGCGTCACGGGGGGCGCACACAGGCCAGCCTGCGCCAACTCGCCAGCGGACAGCGCGGGCCTGGTGGCTTTCCCGAGCCGCTCATCGAGGCCGACAACATCAGCCTCTACTCGTGGGCGGAGATCTCCGAATGGCTGCGTATCAAGTTGGGCGATGACATTCCGCCGGGCAACCGGGAAATCGCACTGGCTGACGCCACGGTCAAGCTGGCTTGCCGAGCAGGTTCCCTGCACCGGGCGTCCCAAGTGCGGGACCTGCTGGAAATGGCCTGCCGTCCCCTCCCGAACGAACCCAAGTCCGAGGCCAAGCCTGGACCCAAGCCCGAGGCCAAGCCCGACACCAAGTCCAAGGCCGGGGTCGCCTGACCGGCGCCCGCCGGGTTGAGCGTGGCGGGCACCTCTGGGGTCATGCGGGCACCTCTGGCCGGGCGGGCACATTAGTCGGGCGGGCGTCCTGGCCGCCATGCCTCCACCAGCGGGCGGGCGTCCTGGCCGCCGCGCTCGCCGCCAGCGAATGGCCGTCTTGGCCGGTCAGCGTTCCTGGTGTTCCTTCTCCAGGTCCGTGAACGCGACCGACGGGTCCTCCACGCCCTGCGTGAGCTGGCGCGGCCCGTTGGGGCTCTCGGCTTCCTGGGCGTCGGCCACGGCCTCCGCAGCCGCCTCCGCCGCCCTGGCGACCTCCTCATCCGCCGCCGAGCTGCCCGGCGCCTCCTCACGCGTCGCCGCCGACCGGGGCAGCGCTTCGGTGAACGCCTTCGACACGCCCTGCAGCGCCGAGGTGACCTCGCTGGGGATCACCCAGAACGTGTTGCCGGGGCTCTGCGCGAGCTGCGGCAGCATCTGCAGATACTGGTAGGCGAGCAACTGGGGGTCGGGGTCATTGCGGTGGACCGCCTGGAAGACCTGGTCGATGGCCCGCGACTGGCCCTCGGCTTGCAGGATGGCGGCGGTGCGCTGGCCTTCGGCGCGCAGGATGGCGCTCTGCTTGTCGCCCTCGGCGGTCAGGATCTGCGACTGGCGCTGGCCCTCGGCGTTGAGGACGGCCGCCCGCTTGTCCCGCTCGGCCCGCATCTGCTTCTCCATCGCGTCCTTGATGGTCTTCGGCGGGTCGATCGCCTTGACCTCCACGCGGTTGACGCGGATGCCCCACTTGCCGGTGGCCTCGTCGAGCACGCCGCGCAACTGGCTGTTGATGTGGTCGCGGGAGGTGAGCGTCTTCTCCAGGTCCATCGCGCCGATGACGTTACGCATGGTGGTGACGGTGAGTTGCTCTATGGCCTGGAGATAGTTGGCGATCTCGTAGGCCGCCGCCCGGGGGTCGGTGACCTGGAAGTAGATGACGTTGTCGATCTCGACGACCAGGTTGTCCTCGGTGATGACCGGTTGCGGGCGGAAGGTCACGACCTGCTCGCGCAGGTCGATCATCGGGTAGACGCGGTCGATGTACGGGATGACGAAGTTGAGTCCGGGCTTGAGCGTACGGTTGTAGCGGCCGAGGCGCTCGACGTTGCGGGCGCGTGCCTGGGGCACGATCCGCACGGCCTTGAGCACCGTGAACACCGCGAAGAGTATGACGAGCAGTCCGACCACCAACAGCGGATCCATGGTCACTCCCGGGGATATACGAGGGCTGTGGCGCCCTCGATCTCGATGACATCGACGGTCGCCCCTGTGGGGATCACCAGGGTCTCGTCATAGGCGCGCGCGGACCACTCCTCGCCGCCGATGCGTACTCTGCCGTCCCTGCCGGTGACCTCCGACAGTACGTACGCCTGCCTGCCGACCAGTGCTTCCACGCCGAAGCGCTGCAGCTGTGGCTGCCGGATGTGGCGCATGGCGATCGGCCGGATCACCATCAGACCGGCTGTGGAGGACAGGGCGAAGACCAGCAGTTGCAGGGGGACGGGCAGACCGATGGCGGCGGTCGCGGCGGTGAGGAGAGCGGCCGCGCCGAGCAGCCCGAGCGCCGCGGTGACGGTGAAGATTTCCGCCACGCCGAGGACGACTGCCAGGATTATCCAGATGATCCATTCATCCATGCTCCGGCCCTCCTAATGGAATAACGGGCCTATGTGCTCGCCTGGTTCCCCCCTCCTACCGTAATGCCGGAATCATTGCTGTGGCAGGGCCGCGGGGTTGTACAAAGCGCTGCCCTGGCGCCACTTGTCCCACGGCAGTTGCCAGAATCCCCAGCCGTTGTCCCACGTGAGCTCGCGGTCGGTGCCGGTGATCGTCACCGGGTCGCCGCGCAGCGAGGAGCCGAAGAACCAGGCCGCCTGGTCGGGGCGGGCGTTGACGCAGCCGTGGCTGACGTTGGCGTGGCCCTGGGCCCAGAGGTTGTTCTTGGCGTGGACGTATTCGCCGCTGTTGGAGATGCGTACGGCGTGGTCGATCATCACGTCGTAGAAGCCGGGCTCGCCCTTCTTGCGGCCGGGCGAGATCATGCGGACCGGGTCGCCCTTGTCCATGGTCAGGTGGACGCCGCTGGTCGTGGTGTATTCGCGGGTGGTGGCCATGCCCGCGCTGATGGCCATGCGCTGCGCGACCCGGTCGCCGCGCCGGACGACCATCTGGTGGGTCCGGGTGTCGATCGAGGTCGTCTGCTCGCGGCCCACCTTGAAGGCGAACGTGCGGTCGGTCAGGCCGTAGACGCCCGGCGCCATGCGTACGCCGGTCAGGTGGGCCGTGACCGTGACCTGCTGCTCCGGCGCCCAGAACGCGCGGGTGCGGTAGATCGCCCGGGTGTCGCTCACCCAGCGCCACGCGCCCTCGACGGCCGGCTCGATCTCCAGCGCCCGCTCCACGGCCGCCTTGTCCCGCACCGGGGTGTCGAAGTCCATGATGATCGGCATGCCGACGCCGACGGTCTCGCCGGGCAGCGGGGTGATGGAGGCGATCTGGAACGAACGGTTGGCGGCGCGGGTGCGGAAGCGGCCCATGGCCACCGTCGCCGGGCCGGCCGAGCCCGCCGCGGTGGCGGTCACCGTGTATTCGGCGCCGGGGGCCAGCGTCCAGGAGGAGCGCCAGGTCGTACGCGACGCGTCCAGCTTGCCCGGCACCAGCGCGCCCGCCACATAGGCGATCACCTGGTTGAGTCTGCCGCCCCGCGCCTGGACGACCAGGCCTTGGTCCGTCCGGGCGCGCCGGGTGTCGAAGGCGGGGGAGACCTGGACGACGGGCGGCGTGGGCGCCGGGCGGTCGGCGGTCACCGGGCAGCAGCCCGCGGTCAGGAGTAGGGCCACGAGAAAGGTGGCCGCGGCGCGCCGCATCTCGATCCTGCTTTCCGGGAAGGGGATACCCAGGTTAGCGGAGGGTCACTGAATGAGCACGCCAAGTCACTTATCGGATTGTTCCGGACACCTCCCCCAATGACCGGCCGCCTGCCGTGGCGCGGATCGTCACGGTGTCGCCGTCCTCCAGGAATGTCCTGGTCTCGCCGCCGGCGAGCTTGATCGGATCGCTGCCGTTCCAGGTCAGCTCGATGAGCGAGCCGCGTTCGTCGCGCTGCTCGCCGGAGATCGTGCCGCTCGCGAACAGGTCGCCGGTCCGCAGGGACGCGCCGTTCGCCGTCATGTGGGCGAGCATCTGGTCGGGTGTCCAGTACATGCCCGAGTACGGCGGCCGGGACACGACCTCGCCGTTGAGCGACACCTCGACCGCGACGTCCAGCCCCCAGTCGTCCGTTCTGCGCAGGTAGTCGAGCGGTTCGGGATCCTGTACGCGGCCGGCCAGCCGGGGCAGCGCCTCCAGCGGCGTGATCCACGGCGAGATCGAGGTGGCGAACGACTTGCCCAGGAACGGCCCGAGCGGCACGTACTCCCACGCCTGGATGTCGCGCGCGCTCCAGTCGTTGACCAGCGTCACCCCGAACACGTGATCCTCGAAGGCCCCGGCGGGCGAGCCCAGCTCGGACGGCACGCCGATCACGAAGCCCAGCTCGGCCTCGAGGTCGAGCTTGGCGGACGGTCCGAACCGCCCGGCCCCGAGCTGGCCGTGCGGCCGGTTGATCGGGGTGCCCGAGACCACGATCGTGCCCGACCGGCCGTGGTAGCCGACCGGCAGGTGCCGCCAGTTGGGCAGCAGCCCTTCGGTGCCGGGCCGGAACATCCTGCCGAGATTGGTGGCGTGCTCCAGCGAGCAGTAGAAGTCGACGTAGTCGGCCACCTCGAACGGCATGTGCAGCCGCACCTGGTCGAGCGGGATCAGGTGCGGCTCGGTGATCGCGAGGTCGGAGGTGAGTTTGTTGGCGATCAGTGTCCTGGTGTCGTGCCAGGCGGTGCGGCCTCTGGCCATGAAGGGGTTCAGGCTGGGCGCCGCGAACACCTCGTCGTGCAGCGCGGCGGCCAGGTCGAGCACCCGGTCGCCGTAGCGCACGCCGACGCGTGGCCGCTCGCCGCGCCGGGAGAACACCCCGTAGGGCAGGTTGTCTGTTCCCCAGCTCACGCGTTCTCCTCGATCAGTCCCAGTGCGCGCAGGTCGTCCAGCGGGGCGCCGGTGCTGCACGAGCCGTAGCTCACCAGCAGCGCCCTGGCCCGCTTCGCCGTCTCCTCGGACACGGCACGGGCCAGCCGTACGAGGTGGCCCACATCGGTGGTGCGCAGCACGGGCGCGGGGTCGCGCTGGTCCACCGCCTCGCAGACGGCCAGCAACAGGTTGAGGAAGCCGTGCCGGTCGACGCCGAGCGTGGGGTCGAAATGGCGTACGGCGTGATGCAGTCCGGCAGTGGCCTTGAACTGGAGGTCATGCTCCGCGCAGAACCGGATGAACGCCGCGAGATGCTCGACCGACGGGAAGGCGTCGGCGGTCAGGCCGCCGCAGCGCACCTTGAGCGCGGCGCCCTCGGGCACGTCGGCGACGTACTTCCCGGCGGGCACCTCCACGAACAACCGCACGCCCGCTGGCAGGCCGCCACCGGGCAACTGGTCGAGGGCGTCCGCGCGCAGCTCGACCGAGTCCACGGGCAGGTCGTCGAACGGCGGGATGTCCGGCGTGTCGACGATCAGCCCGATCCGGCGCGGCGGGGCCTCCTCCTCGCGGCGCAGCCCGTCGAGGCGGCTGGCGGGGCAGAGGAAGCGGTGGGTGAGCACCTGGGAGGCGCGCTCCAGGTCGCGCTGGTGGCGGGCCAGCGCCTCCGACATGTGCAGGGAGGTCGGCGGGAACAGGCCCGCGTCGTCGACCAGCGCGAGATAGAGGTTCATCGGGCCCAGGTCCAGGCGTAGCCGGGGTCCTCGCAGGTCAGTGCGGCCTGGCCGAGGTCGAGCGGGCGGAAGGTGTCGATCATCACGGCCATCTCGCTGGTGGTCGTGATGCCGCGGCTGACCGCGTCGATGACCGCCTCCACCGCCCCGGGCTGCGGGCCGTGCGTGAAGCCGGCCGGGTGCAGCGAGATCGAGCCGACGTCGATGCCGGAGCCCTTGCGGGCCGAGTAGTCGCCGCCCACGTAGAACATGAACTCGTCGGAGTCGACGTTGTGGTGGTTGTAGGGGATCGGTACGGACTCGGGGTGGAAGTCCAGCGGCCGAGGGCAGAACGAGCAGATCACGAACCCCGGCCCCTCGAACGTCTGGTGGACCGGCGGCGGCGCGTGCGTCTTCTTCACGATCGGCTCGAAGTCATTGATGTTGAACGCGAACGGGTACAGATAGCCGTCCCAGCCGACCACGTCGAACGGGTGGTTGCGGTAGACCAGCCGGGTCAGCCCGCCCCGCGTGCGGACCAGCACCGGGACCTCCTCGCCTTCGACGACGAGCGGTTCGGCCGGGCTGCGCAGGTCGCGTTCGCAGTAGGGCGCGTGCTCCAGGAACTGCCCGTACTGCGACAGGTAGCGCTTGGGCGGCCTGATGTGCCCGGACGCCTCGATGGCCAGCACGTTGACCTGGCCGTCGGGCACCCAGCGGTGGATCGTGCCGGTCGGGATGACGATGTAGTCGCCCGGGCCGGCTTCGATGACGCCGTACGTCGACTCGAAGCGGACGCGGCCGTCCTGGACGTACACGCACTCGTCGCCCATGGAGTCGCGGTAGAGCTCGCTGGGGCGGTCGCTGGTGGCGTACGACAATCGGACGTCGGCGTTGCCCGCCAGCTGCATCCGGCCGGTCACCAGGTCGCCCGCGCCGCGCAGGTCCTGGGTGCGGAAGTGGCGCGGCGACAGCGGCAGGTTCGGCTCCAGGCGCGTGTCGGTCAGTGGCGTGACGGTCTCGGCCTTGACGATCGCGGTCGGCAGATAGCGGTGGTAGAGCAGCGAGGAGTCCGACGAGAAGCCTTCCTCGCCCATCAGCTCCTCGGCGTAGAGGCCGCCGTCGGGCCGCCTGAACTGCGTGTGCCGCTTTCTGGGCACCTCGCCAACGACGCGGTAGTAAGGCATCTTCGCCTCCAGGGCGTCCGATTATCGGACGTGTGTGTCCTCTATATGCAACTACCGTCCGCCATCGGCTAAGGGATGTCAACCCAGCGCGCCGGACAGCTCGGCGGCCGCCTCGACCACACGCGGCCCGGCCGACTCGCTGAGCGGCCCGAACGTCACCACGCCGACCGACGCCTCCAGCCACGGCAGCCCGGACACCGGCGCGGCGATCCCCCGCGCGCCCTCCTGCAACTGCCCCTCCGTCACCAGGTAGTCGGCCCGCCCCTCGCGCAGCGCCAGGATCGCCCGCCCGGCGGCGCCCAGCGACAGGGAGTGGCGTGACCCCTCCCGGTAGGCCACGTGCATGTCCGTCCACGACGGCTCCACCACCGCCACGGCCAGGCCGTCGTCGCCCTCGGCCACGGTCAGGTGCGCGGTCGCGCCGACGTCCTCGGCCAGCCGCCGCAGGGTGGGCAGCGCCGCCGCCCGCAGCAGCGGTTGTACGGCCTGGGCCAGCACGAGCACGCCGAACCCGAGGTGCACCCGCCCCTCGGCGTCACGGCGGACGAACCCCTCGCTCAGCAGTGTGGTCACCAGCCGGTAGACCACCGGGCGCGACAGCGCCAGCTCGGTGCTCAGCTCGGTGGGCGTCCGCCCGCCCTTGCCGTCGGCGAGCAGCCTGAGCAGGCGGAGCCCGCGTTCCAGGGTCTGGGCGGATTCAGCGGCCATGAACCGATTATCTATGCGTGAGCTAGGAGTAACGCTACGCGCTGGTGGGGTACGTATCGAGGAGACGAACAGGGGGTGGGATGCGGCAAAGATGGGCATTTGTCGTTGCCGGGTTGAGTCTGTGCGCGTTGCTCCCCATGCTGCCCCCGGCCGACTTCCACACCGTGGCCATGTCGAGGGACCTGCCCGCCCAGCACGTGGATCCCCCGACCAAGCGGCTCGTCGAGGACGTCTTCTACGTCACGCAGGGCATCGAGGTGACCAATCGCCTGCTGCCGTTCCAGGACGGCCTGACCATCCGCGGCGCCGCCCTGGCACCGGGCGTGACCTTGGACGACGCGGGTCGGCTGCACGGCGTGCCCCAGCGTCCCGGCACCTTCGCCACGCCCGTCCGCCTGTGCCGTGGCCAGGACTGCGTCGATCAGCAGGTCACGGTCGTCGTGCTGCGGAACGTGCCCTGGCAGCCGAGTGAGCTGGCCTTCCCCGGCAAGGTGGGCAACCGCTACGACGACCAGATCGGGATCTCGGGCGGGCCCACCGGCGTGCCGCCCACGTTCTCCGTGACCGACCACGGCAAGCTGCCGGCGGGCGTCACGATCGGCCCCGACGGGCACATCGGCGGCATCCCGGAGGCCGCGGGGGTGTCCGAGGTGCCCGTCCGCATCTGCGTGGCGGGCAACTGCGCGGGCGTCGTGGTCACACTGATCGTCGTCTGAACGCGCTTTTCAGCTGGGTACGCTCTCGGCGACCGGATCGGGAGCGCGTAGCTGCCGCACCCCGGGAGACAGCAGCGCGGCGAGTGTGGACAGCACCACGAGCGCCGCGCAACCCAGCAGCGCCGTCCGGGTGCCGACCAGGCTCGCCACCGGCCCGGCCAGCATGAGCCCGATCGGGCCGAACATCAGCGAGCCCAGCGCGTCGTACGAGCTGACCCGCGACAGCGACTCCGGCGGCACCTCGCGCTGCATGGTCGTCTGCCACAGCACCCCGAACACGTCGAAGCAGACACCCAGCACGAACGCCCCCGCCACGAGCGCCCACAGCGGCGCGCCGGTGCCCAGCAGCACGTACGGCAGTGCGGTCGGCAGGCAGAGCAGCGTCCCGACCAGGATCGGCCGCTTGGGCCGGACCCGCAGCGAGACGATCACTCCCACGATCGTGCCGGCCGCCTCGCCGGCCAGGAACGCCGACCAGGCCGCGGGCCCGCCCAGGCTCTCCTTGGCGATCAGCGGCCCGAGCACCCCGTGACCCGCCTGGAGCCCCATCACGAGCACGGAGAACTGCGCGACCACCACCCAGATCCACTGCCGGGTGCTGAACTCGCGCCACCCGTCACGCAGGTCGGCCAGCATCGAATGCTCGGCCGCCGCGTCGCGCTCGGCGGGCGTGAGCCGCAGCGCCGCGATCAGCACCCCGGCCACCGTGAACATCAGCCCGCTCACGGCCAGCGCCCACCCGCTGCCGAACAGCACGACCGCGCCGCCGCCCAGCACCGCGCCCGCCACCCGCGAACTGTTGGCGCCCAGGCCGAGCAGCGCGTTGCCGGTCTGCAACTGATCAGCGGGCACGACCTCGGGGATGATGCCGGTCAGCGAGGGGAACAGCATCGCTATCGCCACGCCGCTGGCCGCCGCGGCGCTCGCCATCGCGGGCAGCGGGGTCCAGCCCGACAACATCATCGCGGCCAGGGCGAAGAAGGCCAGCGCGCTCATGAACTCGCTGACCATCATCACCCGGTGCCGGGGAAACCGGTCCGCGATCACCCCGGCGAACAGCATGAACACGATCATCGGCAGCGCCTCGGCGGTGAGCACCACGGACAGCGTGGTGGCGTCCGCGCCGGGCAGGGCGAGGATGCCGAAGGCGAGCGCCACGGGGGCGAAGGAGGTGCCCAGCACCGAGATGGTCCGCGCGGTCAGCAGCAGCGTGAACCGCCGATCCCGGAGCAGCCCGAGATCGCGAAGATAGCCGTGCACGTGGTAAGCCCCCTAATCCCCCAAATGCTCACTATTGTGATGGTTCACCGCGTCTGCTGTCGTCTGGATATCTCCGTGCTTGTCACGCCGCTGACAAGACCGGAAGCGGAATGTGCAGGCGTTTGGCAAGAATCGAAGCTCTTTCTGCCGTAATTTTCTAGGTCCCTGTAATCGGCGAGGGGACCCGGGCATGCCCGAGGCACTGATCGAGCGCGTGGCGCGATGGGCGCGGGAGATCCCGGACGCGCCCGCCTACACCTTCGTCGACTACCTGGGCGACGGCTCCCGCGAGAGCCTGACCTGGGCGCGGGCCGACCTCAAAGCGCGGGCGCTGGCCGTACGGCTGCGCGAGGTCGCGGGTCCCGGCGACCGGGTGGCGATCCTCGCTCCTCAAGGGCTGCCGTACGTGGTGGCGATGCTCGGCGCCCTGTACGCCGGGATCGTGGCGGTGCCGTTGTTCGCGCCCGATCTGCCGGGGCACGCGGAGCGGCTGACCCGCGCCTACTCCGACGCCGAACCGGTCGCCGTGCTCACGACCACGGCCGCGCTGCCCGGCGTGCGGGCCTTCGCCGCGACGGTTCCGGTGATCGCCGTCGACACGGTCTCGGACCTGCTCGCCGACGAGTGGGAGCCGGTGCCGATCGAGCCCGGCGAGCTGGCCTACCTGCAGTACACCTCCGGCTCCACCCGGGCGCCCGCCGGTGTCGAGATCACCCACGGCAACCTCGAAGCGAACGCCGCGCAGCTGTGGGAGCTGTTCCGGGCCAAGCCGCGTACCTCGGTCGCGGCTCTGTGGCTGCCGCTCTTCCACGACATGGGGCTGGTCGCGACGATCGCGCTGCCGATGGTGGCGGGCAACCAGGTGGCGTTCATGGATCCGGTGGCGTTCGTCATGCATCCGGTGCGGTGGCTGCGGCTGCTCAGCGAGTTCGGCGACGTCTACACCGGCGGGCCCAACTTCGCCTACGAGTACACGGCGGCCAGGGTCGGCGCGGCCGACAAAGAGGGGCTGGACCTGTCCGGGGTGCGGGTCATGCTGAACGGCGCGGAGCCGGTACGGCCCGGCACCGTCGAGGCGTTCAACGCCGCGTTCGGCGGGTGCGGGCTGCGGCCGGAGGCGCACACCCCGGCGTACGGGCTGGCCGAGGCCACGGTCTTCGTCTCCGCCATGGGGCCCGACGAGGCGGTGGTGGCCACGGACTTCGACCGCGACGCCCTCCGCGACGGCCGCGCCGTGCCGTACGGCGGGTCGGGGCCGCTGACCACATTGGTGGCGTGCGGCCGGCCTGGTGGTCAGCGGGTGCGCGTCGTCGGCTCGGGCGGGCAGGAGTCGCCGGACGGGCGCGTGGGGGAGATCTGGGTCCAGGGCCCGAACGTGGCGCGCGCCTACTGGCGCGATCCGCTCCGCACGGCCGAGGTGTTCGGCGCGGTGCTGGACGGCGAGGAGGGCGCCTGGCTGCGGACGGGGGATCTGGGGGTGGTGTACGGCGGGCTGTTGTACGTCACCGGCCGGATCAAGGACCTGATCATCGTCGACGGGCGCAACCACTATCCGCAGGACATCGAGGTCACCGTCCAGGAGGCGCACCGGGCCGTACGCCGTGACCACGTGGCGGCCTTCTCCGTGCCGGGGGAGGAGACCGAGCGGCTCGTGGTGGTGGCCGAGCGGTCGCGCGGTGGCGCTTCGGCCGATCCGGCGGAGGTGGCGGCCCGGGTACGGGCAGCGGTCCGGAAATTTCACGATTTATCCGTGCACGACTTCGTGCTGACGGGCACCGGAGCCGTACCCCGGACGACCAGCGGCAAGATCGCCCGGCGGGCCTGCCTGCGGGCGTACCTGGAGGGCGCCCTTGTTTGAGTCGGCGGGGCGCCTGATCCACCGCGGCCGGTGGACGCTGCTGGTCCTGAGCCTGGTGGCGGCCGTCCTGGTCGCGCCCTTCGGGCTGCAGTTGTTCGGCCGGATGGCCGACGGCGGCTTCGCCGACCCGGCCGCCGACTCGACCACCGCCGCCCGCTGGAACGACGCCTGGTACAGCGGCAACACCCCCGACGTGGTCGTCCTCTACCGGCACCCGCAGGTCAAGGTGCGCGACGCGCGCTTCAAGAAGGCCGTACACGACTCCCTGCGCGCCCTGCCCGCCCAGTACGTACGCAAGCTGGCCACCTACTGGACCACCGGCGCCAAGGAGCTGATGTCCACCGACGAACACGCCACCTACGCCCTGATCACCCTGAAAGGCGCCAAACAGGCGGCGTACGCGGCGATCAAGGACCGGCTGCCCGTCGCGAACCTCCAGGTCCAGGTGGGCGGCTCGGTGCCACTCCTGAAGGAGCTGAACGACCAGACGGCCGCCGACCTGGCGCGCGCCGAGGCGATCTCGATGCCGGTGCTGCTGGTGCTGCTCGTGGTGGTGTTCGGCAGCGTGGTGGCGGCCGGGCTCCCGCTGCTCGTCGGGCTCTTCGCGGTGCTCGGCGCGCTCGTGCTGCTCAGGCTGCTGACCGAGGTGACCGAGGTCTCGGTCTTCTCGCTGAACGTCGTCACCATGCTCGGTCTCGGGCTGGCCGTCGACTACTCGCTCTTCGTGCTGAACGCCTTCCGGGAGCAGATCAGGACCGGCGCCCCGACCCAGGAGGCCGTGGTCCGCACCATGGCGACCGCCGGACGTACCGTCGCCTTCTCCGGTTTGACGGTGGCGACCTCGCTGCTGGGGCTGCTGTTGTTCCCGCAGATGTTCCTGCGCTCGATCGGGCTGGGCGCGGCGGCCGTGGTGCTGGTGGCCATGCTCGCGGCCCTGGTCGTCCTGCCCGCCGCGCTGTCCGTCCTCGGTCCCCGCGTGGACGCCATCCGCATCACCCCCGACTTCGGCTCGGCCGGCGTGGGTGCCGGCCTGTGGCACGCGATCGCCTCCAGCGTGATGAAACGGCCGGTGCTCTACCTGGTCGCGGTCACCTCCGTACTGCTCGCGCTGGCCGGGCCGTTCGCCCACGTACGGTTCGGCAACGTCGACCACCGCGTCCTGCCCGCCGCCGCCGAGAGCCGCCGCGTCGCCGAGACCGTGGACCGCGACTTCGCCAAGAACTCGATGGCCACGATCGACGTCCACGCCCTCATCGAACGCTCCTTCACCACCCGCCCCGCCACCGTCGGCCCCCTCGGCCAGGGCTACACCCCGATCAGCGCCGTCACCGCGATCGACCCCACCGACGCCAAGCCCCTCGCCGACCGCCTGCGCAAGCTGCCCGGCGTCACGGGCGTCGACCTGGCCGGCCTCTCCCAGCCCAACGGCGCGGTACGGCTGGCGGTCCGCTACTCCTACGACCCCATGTCGGCCCAGGCCCAGAACCTGGTGACCCTGATCAGATCCATGACCCCGGAACCGAACATCCGGCGGCTCGTCGTAGGCGGCCCGACGGCGGCCCAGATGGACCTCCTGGCGAGCCTCCTGTCCAGACTGCCGTGGATGGCGCTGGTGGTGGGCGGGGTGACGTTCCTGCTCCTGTTCGCCGCCTTCGGCTCCATCGTGCTGCCGCTCAAGGCCCTGCTCATGAACGTCCTGTCGATCGGCGCCTCGTTCGGCGTGATCGTCTGGGCCTTCCAGGACGGCCACCTGGCGCCGTGGCTGCACTTCACGTCCACGGGGACCATCGAGGCCACGGTGACGGTACTGATCCTGGCGGTGGTGTTCGGGCTGTCGATGGACTACGAGCTGTTCCTGCTGTCGCGCGTACGGGCGGAGTGGCTGCGCACTGGGGACAACACGGCGGCGGTGGCGACGGGGCTACAGCGGACGGGCGGCGTCATCACCAGTGCGGCGCTGTTGCTGCTGGTGGTGATCGGGGCCTTCTCAACCGCCGGGATCACGATCGTGAAGCTGCTCGGGGTGGGCATGTTCGTGGCGATCGTGGTGGACGCGACGCTGGTACGGGCCCTGCTGGTGCCGGCGACGATGCGGCTGCTGGGCGGGGCCAACTGGTGGCTGCCGGGGGTGCTGCGGGGGGTGCATCGACGGATCGAGTTCCGCGAGGGACCTCGGCCGTCGCAGGGGCGGCCTACGGCTCGGCGGCCTGGTGAACGGGGGCTTGCTGAGCGGCCGGTCGCTGAACGGCCGGTTGCTGGACAGCCGCTTTCCCCGAACGCGCTTTCCCCGGGCGCCGCGTCGGCGAGTACGGACGGCGGCGGAGCTCGGCGCCCTGAGACGGCGAGCAGCCCACGTCCCGGGAGGGCGATCAAGCCCAATCCGGACGGCCCCGGCTGGTGCTGGGCGGAGGAGGGCCCTGGCGCAACGGCGCCAGTGACCGTCAACGGCCGCCCGGCCATCTTCGGCGTGGACACCGACCCCATACCGGTCTCCGCCGAACACGACCCCCCTGCCGCCCTCCCCACCACGCGCCCCACGCCGCGCCCGGCCGCACCACCCGTCAGAAAGCGCCCCTACAGCGCCGCCGAGCCCGCAGCCTCCAAACGACCACAGGTCACCGCCCGCCCGACCACCAAAAGCCCGGCCAGCGTCGATACCGGAGCCGATCCGGCTGCCCTGCCTGGACCCGCTGCCCCCGCACGTCCCGCTGCCCCGTCCGGTCTCGCGTCCGGCCCTGGTCTCGCGTCCGGCCCTGGTACCGCGTCCAGCCGCGACACGGCGCCTGGCCGCGACTCCGCGTCCGGTCCTGACGACCCGGGCGCCCCTGGTTCCGGGCGTGCTGCGGGTACGCGGCGGCCGACCTGGGAAAAGGTCACCACCGGTCGTACCAGGGTCGTCAGGGCGAACCCCGACGGCCCCGGCTGGACCTGGGCGGAGGTGGACATGTGACCTTGACCGTCGCCCCCGTCCAGCCCGCCACCCGGTCCCGGCTGCTCCTGACGGTCGTCGGCTTGGCCGGGTTCGTGACGACGTTGGACAACACCGTGGTTACCGTCGCCTTGCCCAGCATCCAGCGCGATCTCCACACCCGCCTGAGCGCGCTCGAATGGGTAGCCACCGGATACATCCTGACGTTCGCCGGCCTCATGATCGCCGGCGGCCGACTGGCCGACGTGTACGGACGGCGCAAGGTGCTGCTCATCGGGCTCACCGTCTTCACCGGGGCGTCGCTAAGCGCCGGTCTGGCCACGTCGATAGAGCCGCTGGTCGCCGCGCGCCTGACTCAGGGGGTAGGGGCGGCGCTCATCCTGCCCGCGACACTGGCCGTCCTGGCAGGGCGCCCCGACCGGTCGCTCGGGGTGGCCATCTGGATGGCGTCCGGCGCCGGCGCCCTCGCATTGGGACCGGTGGTGGGCGGGTACTTGAGCCAGCACGCCCACTGGAGCTGGGTGTTCTTGATCAACGTCCCCATAGGCGTGGCCGTCATCGCGCTGGCCACCGTCGCAATACCGGAAACCTGCCCCGAGCCTCCCGCCGGACAGCACGCCGAGCCTCCCGCCGGACAGCACGCCGAGACTCTCGCTGGGCAGCGGGCTGGGCCTCGTACCGAGGAGAGGGCCGGGCATCGCTCCGAGCCTCGCGCCGGACAACGGGCCGGGCGGCGGGGTCAGGTGGATGTGCCGGGGTTGTTGGCGTCGGTGGTGTTTTTGGCTTCCGGGACGTTCGCGTTGATCCACGGGGGTGAGTACGGCTGGGGGTCGCCGCCCATCCTGATCGCGGTGGGCGGGTGCGTGGGCGGCGGGCTGTTGTTCCTGGTCGTGGAGCGTGGGGCGCGGGCGCCGATGGTGGAGTTGGGGCTGTTCGCGGGCCGGAGCTTCTCGGGTGGGGTGCTGGCTCAGGTGTTGTGGGGGCTCGGGGTCAACGGGGTGTTCTTCTATACCGCGCTGTTCCTGCAGGGGGTGCTCGGGTTCACGCCTACGGCCTCTGGGATGGCGTTCGTGCCGTTGGCGTTGCTCGTGGTGGTCGTCACGCCGCTGGTGCCAGTGGTCGAGCGGCGGCTGGGGAGCGGGAGGACGGTCGCCTGCGGGTTGGTACTGGTGGCGGCTGGGATGGTGGGGGCGGCGTTCCTGGAGGCGGGGGACGGGTGGGGGCGGTTGGTGCCCGCTGTCTGCGCGATCGGGGTGGGGTCGGCGCTGACCATGCCGCTGGGATCGGCTGTGCTGGCGGCGGTGCCGGAGTCTCGGGCCGGGGTGGCGGGTGGGATCTTCTCCGTGAGTCGTGAAATTTCCGGGCTGTTCGGGATCGCGGCCATCGGGGTGATCGTCCACGAGGCCGGAAGCTTCTCCCAGGGGTACGCCCTCGGGCTGCTGGTCGCGGCCGCCCTCGTACTACTGGGCGCGTTGATCGCCATGCTGACACTGCCGTGAGCAGATCGGCCGTGAGATGGTCGGCCAAGACGGTGACCCGCACCCCGGGTGGGCCGCTGGTGAAGGCGGGTTGCGCGTGAGAGCGAGCAGGCCGACGAGGCAGGCCGGGTGTGAAGGCAGGCTGGGCGTAACGGAGACCCGCGCATGACGGCGGACTGGGCGTGACGATGAGCCACCCGTGACGGTGGGCAGGGCCGAGAAGGCGAGCTGGGCGTGAGGGTTGTGGTGCTGGCGTTGGGGTCGCGGGGGGACACTCAGCCGTGCGTGGCGCTGGCCCAGGGGTTGGCCGCGCGTGGGCACGAGGCCACGCTCGTGGCGCCCGAGCGCTTCGGGCACCTGGCCACAGGTGAGCGTTCGGCGGGCCTGCGGTTCGTGCCGCTGGGGGTGGATCCGGTGGCGATCGTCGAGAGTGAGGAGGGGCAGGCGTGGTTGCGGAGCGGGCCGCTGGGGTTCGTGCGGGGCTTCAGGGCCGTTCTCGAACCCCTCGCCGCAGAGCTCGTGGCCCAAGTGGACGACGCCTGTGCGGGCGCCGAACTGGTCCTCGCGCCCGCGCTCGGCGCCATGGGCAGGCACCTCCACGAGAAGCACGGCATGCCGTACGGGATCCTGCAGTTCCAGCCCAGTGAGCCGACCGGCGAGTTCCCGAACCCGCTGATCCCGCGCCGGACCCTGGGCAGGGTCGGCAACCGGGCCAGCTTCGCCGTGGTCGAGCGGCTCGGCTGGCTGATGCTGGGCCGCATGATGAACCGGCTGCGCGGGCAAGTGCTGGGGCTGCGACCGTTGCGGGGGAGCCCGTTCGTGGCCGACCGGCGGGATCGGGTGCCGGTGTTGTGCGGGGTGAGCCCGCTGGTCGTGCCCAGGCCGCGCGACTGGCCCGACTACGTCCACCTGACCGGCTACTGGCGCCTGCCACCCGGCCCGGACAGAGCCGCCGTCCCGCTGCCCCCAGACGTTGCCGCCTTTCTGGATGGTGGGCCGCCGCCCGTGTTCGTCGGGTTCGGGAGCATGGTGCCGGATGAGCCCGAGGCGGTTGCCGAGCAGGTGGTCGCGGCGCTGCGGTTGGCCGGGATGCGGGCGGTGGTGCAGGGGTTGCCTGTGGCCGCCTCGGCGGACGTCTGTCCGGTGGGGGAGGTGGCGCACGAGGTGCTGTTCCCGAGGGTGGCCGCTGTCGTGCATCACGGTGGGGCGGGGACCACGGCGGCGGGGCTGGCGGCCGGGGTGCCGAACGTGGTCTGCCCCTTCTTCTCCGACCAGCCGTTCTGGGGCCGCCGGGTGGCGGCATTGGGAGTGGGGCCCCAGCCGTTGCCGATTCGGGCGCTGAGCGGGCGGTCTTTGGCCGCGCGGTTGCTGGCCGTACCGGAATATCGCGAGAACGCGGCGCAACTTGGCGGACTACTGCGGGTGGAACATGGGGTGAAGAACGCAGTGGATCTCATTGAAGGCAGCTGATCATCCAGATATTGTGCGATATGTCCGCGATCACCCCCTGGAGTAAGGCGCCATGCGACTGAGGAAGATTTTCGTCATCGGATTGGCACTCTCACTGCTGGGCATAGGCGTTCCAGCCTGGTCGGAGGACGATCCGCGCAGCTGCAACGACCTGATGTCCGGCGACACCCCGGCGTACGTGGTATGCCGCTGGATGGCCACCCCCGACGAGGCGCGGGACATCGCCAACTTCTGGCTCTCCAACGACGGCGAGCACCTGCAGGAAGCCGGCCCGCTGAACCCGATCTACGTCGACTGCACCGAAGCCGGCAACGAGTGCGCCAACGACTCCGAGGGCGACGGCCAGCTGCACGACGTCGACTCGCCCGATGTCGACGGCGCCGAGGACGGCGGCTCGCCCGAGTGCCAGTCCGGCGAGGAGTGCTTCGTCAACCCCGAGGGCCTGTCCAAGTCCGAGATCCAGGCTGCCGAGAAGTCCGCCGGCGGCCAGGCCGTCAAGGCCGCCGCCGCGGCCGGGATGCGCGTCTGGATCGACGCGGAGCTGGCCGACGACTGGAAGGCGGGCAAGCTCGCCGAGGCGGCCAAGAAGGTCGCCGCGGTCGCGGCGCAGCAGGGGGCCGTGGGGATCAGGTTCAGCTCGCAGCTCGGGTTCAACAAGACGTTCGAGACGGCTGACGAGATGGACAAGTTCGTCGCGGAGGCCACCACCACGCTCCGCAACCTCGCGCCGGGCAAGAAGCTGGCCGTGCACACGCTGGTGCCGGTGCTCGGCTGCGGCGCCAACGACACGTGCAAGGCCGAGGTGACCAAGAAGTACCCGCTGCTCGACCCCGAGCGGATCGGCGCCTGGCTCACCAAGGGCCTCGTCGACCAGCTCGCCTTGGACGGCGGGCACCTGGCGACCGAGTACGCCACCTGGAAGATCGACGCCACCGAGGCCCAGCGCAACCAGTGGATCCAGGTCAGGGCCCGCGCCTGGGACTCCTACGGTCAGATCGCCGCGGAAGACGCGGGCTTCGCCGCCGTGGGCTCGCCGCAGCTGACCGCCGAGCAGGCCGCCAAGTCGATCACCGACCGCATCGCCGCACCGCTCCAGGCCGACGCCGCCGAGACGGTCACCCTCTGGTCCCGCTGGCAGAACGACCAGGGCCAGGTCAGCAGGCTGTACGGCGAGAAGTGGGCGGCGAACGCCACCTGGGACCAGCTGAAGAAGCTGACCTCGATCCGTCCCCGGCTGGCCACGATCTACGACCCGTCGGCGCCGGAAGTCGACTCGGCCACGGACCTCAAGAAGCTGTCCGAGGTGTTCGGACAGGTGTATCTGCACACCGCCTGATCAACTCACTGTGCCGACCCTGGCGGCGAGGCGCTCACGCAGCGCCGTCAGGCGGGAGATCTCCTCGTCCAGCGCGGTGAGCCGGCGCTGGACGACTCCGGTGCCCTGGGTGCAGCCGTTGCTGCCGTACGGCGGCAACGCCTCGCCCTCCAGGAGGTGGAGGCGTTCGGCGCAGCTGCGTACGTCCTCGACCGTCAGCCCCAGTGACAGCAGCTCGCGGATGATCCGCACCAGCGCCACGTCACGGGGCCCGTACTCCCGCTGCCCGGTCATCGTGCGCGGCGCCGGGGGCAGCAGCCCGCGCTGCTCGTAGAAGCGCAGTGCCCGGGGCGTCGTGCCCGCCGCTGCCGCCGCGTCGCCGATCCGCATCGGTCCTCCAAAGATGACTACAGCTCTACGACGACGGCTCCGAGATGCCGTCCGCCGATCATCTCGTGCAACGCCTGGGGAGCCTGCTCGATGCCCGGCACCCGTACATGCGGGAAGGTGATCTCGCCGGAACGCAGCCAGCCGCCGAAGCGCTCGGTCCACTGTGATCGCGCCCCCGCGTCGTCCGGGGCACTGAAGCCACGCATGGCGATGCCCTTGAGGATGAGCTGGTAGGTGTCCAGTTCGATCGGCGACGTCGTACCGGTGCCGTGTGCCGACATCTGGCCGGACAGTGCGCCGACCAGGACGAATCGCGCCCCGGGCCGGGCCGCGGACACCGCCGCCTGGAGCTGTTCGCCGCCGACGTTGTCCAGGAGGACGTCGATGCCGCCTGGCGCGAGCTTGGCGAGCTGCTCGTCGATCGGCGCCGCGCCGCGGATCACGGCGGCGTCGTACCCCAGCTCGGACACCAGCCGCTCAGCCTTCTCCCGCGAGCCGGTGCTGCCGATCACCTGGCCCGCGCCGAGCAACCGGGCGATCTGCCCGGCCAGCGAGCCGACCGAGCCGGCGCCGCCGGAGACGAACACCGTGTCGCCCGGCCGTACCTCGGCGCCCTGGGTCAACGCGGCGTACGCCGTCCAGCCCTGGGCCAGATGCGCGACAGGGTCGGGCAGCGTGTCACCCAGCGGGGTGCACTGGGCCGCGGCCATGGCCGCGTACTCGCGCCACCCGAGCCAGTGCGAGACCAGCTCGCCGGGGCGCAGCCCACTGTCCGCGGGCGCGGACACGACCTCACCGATCGCCGCCCCGAACAGGGTGTCTCCGGGGAGGAGCGGAGGGAACGGCGCACCCTTCACCCCTCCGCCGATCAGGGTGCGGAGTGCGGCGAAGACGTGGAAGAAGCGATTGCGGACCAGTACCTGGCCTTTTTCGGGCACGGGCAATGGCGTCTCGACGACCTCGAAGTGCTCCGGCCTCGGCAGGCCTTCGGGCAGGCTGACTAGCCGGACTTCGCGGGACGTGCGGGGCAGGGCGGACATGCGACGCTCCTCAGCGGTGGGCAGGGGGCCCTTATGGCGTCGCGACCCTAACCCTTGACCCATACGTCAAAGGCAAGTCGCATGATGAGGAGATGGTCATGGCTCGCCGCCCTGGGGCGTACGCCGCAGGTGATTTCCGATAGCACGAACTGGCCAGACGGCTTGGGCCCGGGGAGCACGAGGGCCGGAAGGTCACCTCGCCGGAGGTGTGGGGACATGTCCCCACTATCACCGCCCGAGCTCCATCGGCGCGGAGCGCCTGAAGGCGGTGACCATACTTACAGGGCCGGGCCCGAAAACACGCGTCAACACACGCCGACAGCGCCCTCTGGCGAACGCTGCCCGCTTCAGGTAGTGCCAGGCGGTTTCAGAGTTTGATCAGTTTGGCGTATGGGGTCGTGATGCGTTCCTGTCGTGATCCGAAGTCGATGAGGACGGCTTCGTCCTCGACGCCGATGACCCGACCGAGACCGTAGCGGTCGTGGGACACCTGGTCGTGCATGCTGAACTGCTCGACCGGCGGGGCCGGAGGCGGGGGCTTGAAGGGGCTGGTGGGCAGGTGGCGCCGGGTCGCGGCGCTGGGTGGCTTCATCTACTCCAGTATGCGCCACCGCGAGATCTTAGAACGCCACATTCGCCGCAGTGGTTCGGTTTTCGGGCGTGAATACCCAGGAACATCGGCCTTATGCCCGATTTATTGGCGTCCGGAAAGCCGTCGAGCGCAGGCGGTGACAGGCTCAGGGCCGGGGGTTGGCCAATTGCCAGTCGCCCTGGCGGTCTGTCGTGTCCAGTTTGGGCGGGCCGCCGCCCGGCAGGCCCAGCGCGGTCAAGATCATGGGGTACGAGTTCTTGAACTCCCTGATCCAGTACGGCCAGGTGTGGGTGCCGTTGCCGTACAGGTTCAGAGTGTGCTGGATACCCAGGCTGTTCAGGCGCTTGCTCAGGGCTTTGACCGTGTAGGCGGAGATGGGTTCGCCCAGGTGGGCCGGGTGCCAGGGGGAGCCGGGCGGGTCCAGGGGGCCCATGAAGCTGTTCGTGCCGCTGGACATGTAGATGGAGACGCCCCTCAGCCTCGGGGCCAGGGCCACGGGGTCGTTGGCCGCCCAGATCTGCCTGTCGCGGATGGGGTCGCCCCACAGGGCTTTGGGGTCCTGCTTCTCGCTGGCCTGGGCGTTCATGATGATCGCTGGGATGCCGGGGATCTCGGTGGCCATGATGCCGCTGTACGCGCCGACGAAGCGGAACATCCCCGGATAGCGGGCCGCGTACTTCATCGCCCCGTACGCGCCCATCGACAAGCCGGCCACGGCGCGCCGGGTGCCCGCTCGGTAGCCGATCTCCAGCAGCCGCCGCACCTCGTACGTGTGGAACGTGGCCCACGCCGGGGTGCCGCCCTTGCCGCCGTTGTACCAGTCGGAGTAGTTGCCGGCTCGGCCTGCTTCCGGCATGACGACCATGGCGTCCAGGTTCTCGGTGAAGTCGGCGATGTCGGTCATGCGGGTCCAGGACGTGTAGTTGTCGGCGCCGCCGTGCAGGAGGTACAGGACGGGCCAGGTGCGGTTCGCCTGCTTGGACCAGCCCTTGGGGAGCAGCAGGCGGACCGGCGTCAGCAGGCCGATCGACGGTGAGGAGATGAGGAGGTCGAGCATGCGAGGGCTCAGCCACCTCTCCCGCACGACGCGGGCGCTGCCGGGGAGGGCTTTCTGGCCGGGCATGTAGGTCGTCGCGGTCTTGGGGGCCGCCGTGGGGCGTCCACCGTCAGTGCCCGTGGTGGTCGATTTTCCGTCGGGCACGAGCGACCAGCCCGGATCGGCGAGCGCGGGAGTGGCGTTCGAGCCGACGAGGAGCACCGTCGTCGCCAGTGCCAGCAGGGTGTGGGCGCGGGATCGCATGAGAGCTCCCCTTCGCAAGTGAGACCGGAGGTTCGCAAGTGAGACCGGAGGTTCGCAAGTGAGACCGGAGGCGAGGCTAGGGGCCCGGGCACCGGCCCAGCTATGCCCCAATGCAACGAAATATCGCCGTTAGGTGCGCTCTGCCGGACAAAACCCGGGGTTATCACTCGCGTGACAAATCAGACCCGAGGAATGTTCGGTACGGGCCTGCCCCGGCGCCACGGCGGATGGGTATGTTGGCCGATCACCCGGCAGCATGGGAGCCCTCGTGAACGTACTGGGCGAAGCCGACATCCGCCGCTTCCTCACCGAGCGGATCGCGTCACGCGGCGTCGAGCGGGTCGATCCGGAACGGCCGCTGGAGGAGTACGGCCTGTCGTCACGTGACGCGGTGGCGATCGCGGGCGAGCTGGCCGAACTGCTCGACAGGCAGCTGAGCCCAACCCTGGCCTGGGAACACCCGACGATCAACCGCCTGGCCCGCGCACTCGCCGGACCGCCTCAGGAGGACAGGGCAGAGATCCCCGGCGACCTGGGTGAGCCGGTGGCGGTGGTCGGAGTGGGGTGCCGGTTGCCGGGCGCGCACGGCCCCGGGGCGTACTGGGAACTGCTGCTCGACGGGCGGGACGCGGTCGGCGAGGTGCCCGCGGGCCGGTGGGAGGCGTTCGACGACGGATCGGCGCGTACGGAGGAGGTACTGGCCGGGACGACCAGGTACGGCGGGTTCCTGGAGGATGTGGCCGGGTTCGACGCGGAGTTCTTCGGGATCGCGCCGGGCGAGGCGGCGCTCATGGATCCGCAGCAGCGGCTGCTCCTGGAGACGGCCTGGGAGGCGCTGGAACACGGCGGCATCGCGCCGAGGTCGCTGGGCGGCAGCCGTACCGGGACGTATGTCGGCATCTCCGGCGCCGAGTACGCCTACTTGACCAGTGCGGACCTGGCCGGCGTCGGCGCGTGGACGGCCACCGGCGCGGCGCTCAGCATCGCCGCGAACCGCCTGTCCTACCTCCTCGACCTGCGTGGCCCCTCGATGGCGGTGGACACGGCCTGCTCATCCTCCCTCGTCGCCACCCACCTCGCGGTGGGCGCCCTGAGATCGGGGGAGTGCGACCTGGCCCTGGCCGCCGGGGTGAACCTGCTGCTGTCGCCCCTGGTCACGGTCGCCTTCGACCAGGGCGGCGGTACGGCGGCGGACGGGCGGTGCAAGGCGTTCGACGCGTCGGCCGACGGCATGGTACGCGCCGAGGGCTGCGGCGTCGTCGTACTCAAACGCCTGACGGACGCCGAACGGGACGGTGACCGCGTGCTGGCCGTGATCACGGAGACCGGCGTCAACCAGGACGGCCGATCCAACGGCCTCGTCGCCCCCAACCCCGAGGCACAGGAGGCTCTGCTGCGGGAGGTGTACGCGGGTCTGGACCGGGGGCCCGACTACGTGGAGGCGCACGGAACGGGCACATTCCTCGGGGACCCCATCGAGGCGCGGGCCATCGCCGCGGCGTTTCCCGGGCAGGTACTGCTCGGCTCGGCCAAGACGAACCTCGGCCACCTGGAGGCGGCGGCCGGGGTCGCGGGGCTCATCAAGACGGTCCTGGCGCTGTGGCACGGCGTGATCCCGCCCAGCCTTCACTTCCGGCAGCCGAACCCGCACATCCCCTGGGAGAGACTGCGGGTGGTCACCTCGCCGACGCGGTGGCCCCGGCCGGACGCACGCGCGGGGGTGTCATCGTTCGGCTTCGGCGGCACCAACGCACACATCGCTCTGGCCGCCTATCGGGCGGTGGGGGAAGCGGCTTCCGCCCGCTCGACCGCCTCATCGGCCGCCCAGCCCGTTCGCACGCAACCCCCGCAGCCCCTCCCTGCTCAGCTAACGCAGCCCGCGCCCGCCCAGCACGTCTTCGTGCTCACCGGTGCCACGTCCGATCGTGTGCGGCAGTACGCCGAGACCCTGGCCGCCTGGCAGCCCTCGGCCGACCTCGGCGACGTGGCCCACACCCTGGCCAGGCGAGCCAGTGGCGCTCGCGCGGCCGCCGTTGTGACCGCCGCTACCCCGGCCGAGCTGCGTGACCGCCTCGCCGCCGTCACGCCCCGGCCCGTCCCCCTGGCGCCGGTCGGCCCGGTGTGGGTCTTCAGCGGGTACGGCTCGCAGTGGCCGGCCATGGGCCACCACCTGTACGAAACGGAGCCGCCCTACAAGCAGGCCATCGACGAGCTCGCGCCCCTGCTCCGAGCCGAGGCCGGCATCGACCTCCACGCCCCGGAGGCCCAGGGCGTGGCCACCGTCCAGCCCATGATCTTCGCCGTCCAGCTCGCCCTGGCCCGCCTGTGGCAGGCGTACGGCATCGAGCCCGCCGCCGTGATCGGCCACTCGATGGGCGAGGTGGCGGCCGCCGTGGTGGCAGGTGGCCTCGACCAGCACGACGCGGTACGCGTGATCTGCCGCCGCGCCCGCCTCCTGGCCAGCCTCGGCGGCCTCGGTGGCGACGGTGGTCGTCGTCACGGTGGCCGCGCTGGCGCTGGCGATGGCGGTGGTGGCCGCAGTCACGGTGGCGGCGGCGGTCGCGATGGCGGTGGTGGTCACAGTCGCGGCGGCGGCGATGGGGGTGGTGGTGGCGCTGGCGGTGGTGGGGCGATGGCCGTGGTCGGGGTGGCTGCTGAAGAGGTGCCCGACGGCCTGTATGTGGCGGTTCATTCCGCCCCGAACCAGACCGTCGTCACCGGCGCTCCCGAGCGGGTCGCCCGGTTCGTGGCGGAGGTCGAGGCACGAGGTCTGTTCGCCAGAACACTCACCACCGAAGGCGCCGGACACTCACCCCAGGTAGCCCCCCTGCTGCCGAAGATCAGGAACGAGCTGGCCGCCATCACCCCAGCCAAGCCGCGCCTGCCGTTCTACTCGACGGTCTTGGACGACCCTCGTGAGTCCCCCACATTCGAGGCCGCGTACTGGGCTGCGGGCGTGCGCCGACCGGTACGCCTCCTCCAGGCCGTACGGGCCGCCGCCGAGGACGGATTCACCGTCTTCACCGAGGTCAGCCCGCACCCCGTGCTGGGCCAGGCGCTCCAGGACACGCTCCCGTCCTCGACGATGATCACCCACTCCCTCGAACGCCACCACGACCACGCCTTCCACGCCCAACTCGCCACCGTGGCCACCGCCATCACGCCCAGGACGCGTGGCCGAGTGGTGGACGTACCAGGAGCGCCGTGGCGGCACACCCGCCACTGGGTCACCCCGTACCGCCGCCCGCCAGGGCACCGCCTGCTCGGCGCGCACGTCGAGACCCCGGCCGGACACGCGTGGACCACCGCGCTCGACGACCTCGCCGACGCGCCCTGGCGCCTGGACCCGTCCGACTGGCACCGCCACGGCCACCCCGTGCTCCCGCTCACCGCCGTGGCCAGACTGGCGCACGCCGCGGCCATGGAGGTGTACGGCGCTGTGGAGCCGTGCGGGGTGGAGCCGTGCGGGGTGGAGTCGTGCGGGGTGGAGTCGTGCGGGGTGGAGCTGTACGAGGTGGCCCTGCACGCGCTGCTTCCTCTGCCCGCACAGGTGACGGTCACTTTGGCGGATATGCGGGTCGAGGTGGCCGCCAAGAACGCCGCAGGCTCCTGGACCATCTACGGCTCGGCCAGCCTCACGCAGCCGGCCGCGTCGCCCGAAGCCCTGGACACGCAGTCGGCTGAGCCACCCGAGGTCCTGGAGAGGGTACGGCGGGTGGCGGCGGACGGCACGCTCCACGGGGTCGAGAGCTGGGAGCTTCCGGCATCGAGCATCCCGGTGTCCCTCGACGCCAAGCTCGTCGAACGCGTCTGGGTCCCCGCCCTCTTGCCGACGACTCGGGCGGGCGAGGTCCAAGAGGCGGCGGAAGGGTCGGGCGCTGTTGTGCGGGTTGCGCGGCTGCTGGAGCCGCCGGCGGCTCGGCGGTTGATCCTGGACCTGGCCCGCCTCGCCGACCAGGGGACACAGCTCACGATCGTCACCGAACGCGCTCAGACCGTACAGGACGGAGAGGCCGCAGATCCCGGTCCCGCCTCGCTGAGCGGGCTGGTCAGAGTGCTGGCGCTGGAGCGTCCCGAAGCCCGCGTCAGGCTGGTGGACGTCGACGACCCCGGCGTGCTGCCACAGGAACTCGCCACCCCGACCGGAGACGACGAGGTGGCCTGGCGCGACGGCGTCCGCTACGCGGCCCGACTGCGCCGCGCCACCCTGACCCCCGCCCCGGCGACCTCCCGCTCGGCGGCCTCCGCCTCCGCGACCCTCGGCCCGACGGCCCCTGGCCCGGCAACCCCCGGCTCCGCGACCCTCGGCCCGGCGGCCCCCGCCCCCGCGCCCCCTTGCCCGGCGGTCTTCGATCCGGCGACGCCGCGTTCGGCGACCTTGCGTTCGGCCATGGCGGTCGCGGGGCCCGGGGGGTATGTGATCACCGGTGGGTACGGGAGGCTCGGGCTGGTCGTCGCGCGTCGGCTGGCCCGCCTTGGCGCCACCCGCATCGTGCTGAACGGCCGGTCCGCCATTCCCGTGCCCAGCGATCTCGCGGGCGTCGCCCAGGTGGTGGCGGGTGATCTGGCCGCTCAAGGTACGGCCGAGCGACTCGTTGCGGCCGCGACCGCGGGAGGGGTACGGCTGCGCGGAGTCGTACACGCGGCCGGGGTCCTGGACGACCGTCTGGTCGCCGACCTCGACCCCAGCAGCCTCGAACGGGTCTGGGCCGCCAAAGTGGACGGCGCGCTCAACCTCCACCGGGCCACCGAACACCTGGACCTCGACTGGTGGGTGGCCTTCTCCTCCGCTGCCGCGCTGCTCGGCTCTCCCGGGCAGGCCGCTTACGCCACGGCCAACGCCTGGCTGGAGGCCCTCTGCCGACTGCGTCGCGCCCGGGGGCTGCCCGCCATCGCCATTGGCTGGGGTACGTGGTCCGGTGCCGCCACCATGCCGGGCGTCGAGCCGCTGACCGCCGAGGAGGGCGTTGAGGCGTTTGAGGCGTTGATCCAGCGTGACCGGTGCGCGGGGGTGGTCAGGATCGCCCCAGCTGCGGCTTTGTCAGTGTTTCCTGGGATCGGTCGCCTTCCGTACTTCTCGGACGTCGCTGACCTCGCTCCAGAGGTGCAGCGCGACCTCGGGCCTGAGGGGGTGCTGGCCGCCGTCAGGGAGCGGGTTGCGGCCGTGCTAGGGGTGGAGCCAGTGTGGCTCGACGAGGGCGCCGTGCTCACCGTCCGCGGGCTCGACTCGCTGGCCGCCACCCGGCTGCGTGGCCTGATCGAGTACGACTTCGGCGTCACGATCTCGACGGCGCCACTGCTCAACGGCGGGACCTTGGGCGAACTGGCCAGGACCGTCACCGCCGAACTGGATCTCCCGCAGCTTAAGATACCGCGCGTCACTGCAGGTCAGGGCGCCGCGACGGCAGGTCCGGCCTCCGCCGCAGCGGGTCAGGGCACGGTGACAGATCAGACGGACGGGATGGCAGGTCCGGCGCCTGCCGCGGCAGGTCACGTGGACGCGGCGACAGATCCGGTGCCCGCCGCAGCGGGACCGTCGGGTGCCTTCAACGGGCGTGCGGTGGTCGGGCTGAGGGATGCGGCGGAGCGGCAGGTGGTTCGGGTGCTGGCCGGCCTGCTGGGGCGCGAACCCTCCATCACCGAGACCATCGCGCCCGACACGTTGGCGAAGACCCTCGACCTTCTCCGCCTCGAACTCGGCAGACCGGTCGCGACAGGTGGCGGACAGGCGAGAGCGCGGGAGAGTGTGCGGGTGGCCGAGGTCGCCGATGCCGTACGCCAGGGTGAGGCGGCCGAAGCCGGGCTCGCCACCGTCAGACCCCTCACCGAACGAACCGGGACCAAACGGACCGACCGCACCGAGCGGACCGACCGCACCGAACGGACCGGGACCGAATGGACCGACCGCACCGAACGGACCGACCGCATCGAAAAGACCGGCGGCAGGCCGCTGTTCCTGGCCCACCCCGCCGGTGGCACCACAGGCGTGTATGCCCTGCTGGCCGCCCGCCTGGACCTCCCGGTCATCGGCCTGGAGCGGCTGGACGACGCGGCTGAGCTGGGCATCCCGGAACGTGCAGCCCGCTACGCCGAGGCCGTCAAGCGGACCTGTCCGGGGCCGTACCGGCTGGGTGGCTGGTCGTTCGGGGGGATCCTGGCGTTCGAGATCGCCAGACGGCTGGGCGACGACGTCGAGCTGGTCGTGATGATCGACTCGGGGCTGCCCGAGCGGGTGTCCGAGGAGCGGCGGCGGGAGATCCAGGCTCGGCGGTACGTGGACTTCGCGGCCTATCTGCGTGACACCTACGGCGTCCGGGTCCGCCTCAACCTGCCCGAGCTCCGGGCGCTCGACGAGCGTGGGCAGCTGGCGCTGGCCGAGGAGCGGATCGCGGAGTCCGGTGTGCCTGAGTTGCTCAGCCCGGCCATCCTGCGTCACCAGATCACCTCGCACGAGGACACCAGGGCCATCGACCGCTACGAGCCCGGGCCGTACCTGGGCGACGTGCTCCTCTACCGGTCCACGGAGCCGACCCCCTGGGCGGTCGAGGACGTGCGGTACGCCCACGCGGACGATCCGGCCCGTGGTTTCCGCCCGTACAGCCCGCGTCTGGAGATCATCGAGGTTCCCGGCGCGCATCATCTCAATCTGCTCGATCCACCCCACGTCGAAGGCATCGCCGCCGATCTGAAGAGGAGGCTCGCATGACGCTGGCAGAGGCCGTGGTGGCGGGCGCGGCGCCTGCCGAGCTGGCGAGCCTGGAGGTGCCGACACGCTATCGGGCCGTTCACCTGCGCAAGGACGAGGTCGGCATGTTCGACGCCCCGGACAAAGACGCCCCGGACAAGGACGGTCCGGACAAGGACGTGCGGAGGTCGCTCCACGTAGGAGAGGTGCCGATGTCGGAGCTGGCCCCCGATGAGGTGCTTGTCGCGGTCATGGCCAGCGCGATCAACTTCAACACGGTCTGGTCGGCCATGTTCGAGCCGATCCCGACGTTCGCGTTCCTGGAGCGGTTCGGCCGTACGGATCCGCGCCACGACCTGCCCACCCACGTGCTCGGCTCCGACGCGGCCGGGGTGGTCGTCAGGGCGGGTCAGGCGGTACGGCACTGGCGTCCCGGGGATCGCGTGGTCACCAGTCCCGCGTACCTCGACAGCCAGGACCCGATCGTCCAGCACGACGGGATGCTGGCCGCGGACCTGCGCGCGTGGGGGTTCGAGACGAACTTCGGCGGGCTGGCGGAGTTCGCGGTGGTCAAGGCGACCCAGTTGCTGCCCAAGCCGAGGCATCTGAGCTGGGAGGAGGCGGCGTGCAACATGCTGTGCGCGTCGACGGCGTACCGGATGCTGGTCGGTGAGCGCGGCGCCCGGATGAAGCAGGGCGACGTGGTGCTGCTGTGGGGAGCGACGGGCGGCCTCGGCGCGTACGGTGTGCAGCTCGTCAGGAACGGCGGCGGCATCCCCGTCGGCGTGGTGAGCTCGCCGGAGAAGGCCGCGCTGCTGCGCGCGATGGGTTGCGAGCACGTCGTCGACCGCTCACGGTTCGACGACCTGACCGATGAGAAGGGCTGGCGCGGGCTGGGGGCGGAGGTCAGGCGGTTGGTGGGGGAGGACCCGGCCATCGTGTTCGAGCACACCGGAAAGGACACTTTCGGCGCTTCGGTATATGTCGCGAAAAAGGGTGGAAAGGTGGTCACGTGTGGCTCGTCCAGCGGGTACGACCACGCCTACGACAACCGCCACCTGTGGATGCGGCTCAAGCAGATCATCGGCTCCCACGGCGCGAACTACCAGGAATGCCACGAGGTCAACCGGCTCATCTCGCTCGGCATGGTCCATCCCACGCTCTCCCGGGTGTACCCGCTGGAAGAGGCGGCGGACGCGGCGCGCGCCGTACAACTGAACCAGCACGTCGGCAAGGTCGGCGTGCTCGCGCTGGCCCCCGAACAGGACCTCGGCATCGAGGATGGCCGCCTCCGCGAGCGCATCGGCGAGGAGCGCCTCAGACTTTTCCGTGTATGACGTTCAGGGCGGCCCGGCGAGCACGGAGCACGATCTCCAGCTCGAAGCGGACGTCCGGATCGGCGAGCTGGTCGCCGTAGAGCTCCTCGAGCTGCCGTAACCGATAACGGACCGTCTGCGGATGCACGTGCAGCCGAGCCGCCACCTCACCCGCCCCCCGGCCGTACCGCAGCCAGGCCAGCAGCGTCTCCGCCAGCCGGTCCTGCTGCGTGGGCCGCAGGTGGGCCAGTGGCGCCAGGCGTACCTCCGCCAGCGCGTTGACCAGCTCCTCGTCCTTGAACACGACCAGCGTCGCCATGTGGTCCGCGCAGTGCAGCAGGCCGCGCGGCAGCACGCCGCGCCCGGACAGCTCCAGCGCCTCGGCCGCCCACCGCAGCGACGCCGCGGCGGCGGGCAGGGGCACGGGCGGCCCGATGGCGCCCAGGTAGCCGCGGAGCGCGCTCTCCAGCATGCGCGCCTGGCCGGGGCCGTTCGGGTCGGGTATGAGCAGGCAGGGCGTGGCTCGGTCCAGGCCCATCAGTACGTCGGGCGGCATCGCGGGCGAGCGGCAGGTGCCGTGCTGGTCGTCGAGCGCGACGCAGGCCACGGTCTTGGGCAGCCGCCACCCGGCGGCCTTGGCCAGGTCGGAGATGGCCTCCGCGCCGGCGGGCGGGCGGCTCAGCAGCAGGTCGAGCAGGCGGTTGCGGCGGCGCTCGATCTCGCCCGCCGCGTGCGCCCTGGCCTCGTCGAAGCCCTCGGCCGCGGCGTCGGCGAGCTGGTCGAGGTAGACGAAGATGGCCTCGCCCAGGTCGTACAGGGACTGCGGGGACAGCCCGAGGGTGTCGGCGATCTCGGTCAGCCGCCGCCAGCCGACCCTGGCGCCCAGCCGCATCGCGGTCTGCAGCGGCTCGAGATTGCGGCCCTCCGCCGCCTCGCCCTTGCCGATCATGCGGAACGGCTCGGGGTCCCAGGGGGCGGCGGGGTCCTGGATGTGGTCGAGGAAGCCGTCGATGGCCTGCTCGACGGCCATCCTGACGACCTTGATGTAGACCTCGTCGGACGGCCTGGCGTACTCGGGGATGCGAGCCTGGATCTCCGCGATCACCTCGGCGGAGATCCGGCCGATTCCGGCCCTGAGCGTCTTCACGATGTCCGCGGAGATCCGGGTCTCGCTGGTGTCACTCTTGATGGCCATCGTCCCTCCTGTCGCCATTGTTACCCGTGCGGCAGAGGTTTGTGTAGCAAGTGCTTGTTTTACCTCTGCAGGAAGGCGCCGAACTCCTCCACGTCGATCAGGCCGTCACCGTCCTTGTCGAGCTTCTCCACCCCGGCCTGCGCGGCCTCCAGCGTGATCGGCTGGCCGAGCACGTCCATCAGCCCGACCAGCTCTGTGGCGGAGATCCGCCCGTCTTTGTCAACGTCGATCAGATTGAAGGTGATCGCGTAGTCGTCGCTCATGGGTCGCCCTTTCGCGGGATCCGTATCGGTCAGACCTTAGTGGCGCTCTCTCGAAGCGCGTCGATGAATACCCTGACTTCTCGTCTTTTATCGCCGGAGCGCCAGGCGATGGCCAGCTCACCCGGCGGGAGGCCGGTCACCGGCCGGTAGACCAGGCCCGGCCGCGTGTAGAGCGCGGCGTTGCCCTCGGCCACCAGCACGACGCCCAGGCCGCTGGTCACGGCCTCGAACACCTCTTCAGGCGTGTTGGCCGTGACCCCGATGACCGGTTCGTCGGTACGGAGCTCGCGGGCGAGCCAGTAGTCACGCAGCGGCCCGGCCGAGGCGGGCAGCGCGATGAACGGCTCGTCGCGCAGGGCCTCGAACGGGATCTCCGCCAGCCCGGCGAGGGGATGATCGTCCGGCATGGCCACGCCTCTGCCCTCGGTGGCCAGAACATGCGTGCTCAGCCCTTCCGGCACGGGCAGCCAGATGAAGGCCACGTCGGAGCCGCCGTCGGCCAGGCCGCCGCTGGGGTCGTCCCAGCCGACCAGCCGCAGCGACACCTCCCAGCCGGGCATCGCCGCCCGGAACAGGCGCAGCGCCTCATGCTGCAACCCCCGCCCGACGGCCGTCTGCATGCCGATGACCAGGGTGCCCGTGGGCGCGGCGGCCCTGGCGGTCTCCAGCCCGGCACTCCACCGGTCGAGCAGCTCGCGCGCCACCGGCAACAGCGCCTCGCCCTGCCTGGTGAGGACCACCCCGGTGGGTACGCGCTCGAACACGTCGAAGCCGAGCTGCCGTTCCAGCGCCCTCAACTGCTTGGACAGCGCGGGCTGGGAGACGAACAGCCGCTCGGCGGCCCGGGTCACGTTCAGCTCCTCGGCGACCGCCACGAAATAGCGCAAGTCACGCAGGTGCACGTCCATAACCGATGGTTATAGCAGAAGGTCTTGGACGCGCCGCCCGTCCCGCCAGCAGGATGAACCGCATGAAGACCCGTGAACTTGGCAACAACCTGACGGTCCCCGCGATCGGCTTCGGCGCGATGGTGCTGTCACCCGGCGTGTACGGCGACATCGACGACACCCGCGCGGAAACAGCGCTCAAGGCGGCACTTGATGCCGGAGCGGTACACATCGACACCAGTGACGCCTACGGCGTGAACGGCCACAACGAACGCCTGGTCGGCCGGGCGATCAAGGGACGGCGTGCTGAGGTGGTGGTCGCCACCAAGTTCGGCCTGGCCGTCCCGGAGGGGGAGGCGAGCAGGTCGCACCCGGTGGGCTACGCGTTCGGCGAGCTGCGGGTGAACGCCGAGCCGAGGCTGGTCCGCCGCTACGCCGAGCGGAGCCTGCGCAACCTGGACACCGACGTGATCGACCTGTACTACGCGCACTATGTGGACCCGGGCGTACCGATCGAGGAGACGGCCGGAGCGATGGCCGAGCTGGTCGAGGCCGGTCTGGTCAGGCACCTCGGCCTGTCGAACGTGACCGCCGACGAGCTGCGCAGGGCGCACGCCGTGCACCCGGTGGCGGCCGTACAGAACGAATGGTCGATGTGGCGGCCGGTCGATCCCGACCTCCTCAAGGCGGCCCGCGAGCTCGGCGTGGGGATCGTGGCCTGGAGCCCGCTGGGCAACGGCTTCCTCACCGGCACCGTCCAGCGGCTTGGCGAGGGCGACTTCCGGCACAACGCGCCCCGCTTCTCCGCCGACAACCTGGCGAGCAACAACGATCGCTACGCCCCGATCAGGGACCTGGCCACCCGTCTGGGCATCACCCCGGCCCAGCTGGCGCTGGCCTGGCTGCTGCACCAGTACGAGCACGTGGTGGCCATCCCGGGCAGTCGCACGCCCGCGCACATCGAGGAGAACCTGGCCGCCGCCGACCTCGTCCTGCACCCCGACACGCTGGCCCGCGTCGACGAGGCGCTCGCCGGTTTCGAGGTGACGGGCGGCACCCTGCTCTGAGGCGTGGCGGCGTCGTTCCCCAATCAACTCGACCGCTCTTTCTCCAAGAGCCATCTCAGTCCCGCGAGAGTAGTCCCGCGCCCAGCAGGAAATGATATCTATCTTTCTGCGTATGCGGTATCGTTTGGGGGAAGCCTGGCTAACGGAAGGGTCCTGTCATGTCCCGAACTGTCATCGACCTTGATGACGAGATGGTGGCCGAGGCCATGCGCATCTACGGCTCAAAGACCAAAGCGAAGGCTGTGCGCATGGCCATGGAGGATGCCGTCAAGCGCCATCTCCGTCAGGAGCTCGCGAACGCGATCAAGAGCGGGGAGCTCGACCTCAGCGAGATCGTGGAGAACACCGGTCCCCGCAATGCCGACGGCACCCTTCAGCGTTCCACGCAACAAGGTGCTGCGTGAGCGATTACCTCGCTGACAAGTCGGCGCTCGCGCGCTGGGGCCATCCCTCCGTCTGCCGGGTTCTGGACGATTTCAGTGACCGGGGCGTCCTGGCCACCTGCGCGGCGGTGGAATGGGAGATGGTCTACAGCGCTCGCAACAAGCCGGACATGGCCCGTATCCGCTTCCTGCTGCGCGGCTTCAACTTTCTCTACTGCGGCGACGAGGTGTTCGAGCGCGTGCTCGAGGTTCAGGGCGTCGCGTTGGAGCGTGGTTTTCACCGTGCCCTGTCCATGGCGGATCTCCTTATCGCCGCCACTGCCGAACGTCACCGGGCGACCGTGCTCCACTACGACGGTGACTTCGATGTGGTCGCATCGATCACCGGCCAGCCCACACAGTGGGTCGTGCCCACAGGGACAGCGGACCGCGTGCTCTGAAGGTGTACGCCGCCGCTTTATCCCGCGGGAATGCGGATGGCCTCGACCCAGGCGGGTGGGGGCGGCGGGTCCGTGCCGATGAGCGCGGCGATGAGGCGGGCCGACGACGGCGCGTCGGGCCACGGAGTGAAGCCATCGGTCAGCACGATCACGACGCCGGGCCGTTCGGGCAGGGCGAGGGCCGCCGTGATGCCGACCCGCATGTCCGTGCCGCCCCCACCGGCGAGATTCACCTGCTGCGCGGACGTCACCCGAGCAGCGGTCCGCACGTCGGCATCGCAGGCGAGCACCGTGACCCGGTTACCGCCGACGCCGACTTCCCGCAGTACACCGGTGACCTCGGCAAGGGCCACCGCGAGGTCGTCCTCGCCCATGGACCCCGAGGTGTCGATGACGATCGCGACGGCCGGCAGCGGGCGGCGCAGGCTCGGCAGCACGACGCCGCGCAGTGCGGCGGTGCGGCGGGACGGGCGGCGGTAGGTGTAGTCGACCGCCCCGGCGGCCCAGGCGACCGCCTCCCGTACGGCGCCCGCGAGCACCCGGCGCCAGTCGATCGTCGGTTCCAGGATCTGCTCCGCCCAGCGCTGCCAGCCGGCCGGGAGGCTGCCGCGGTTGCGCCGGTGGGCGCGCATCGCCTCGGCGGTATGCCGGCGCAGCGCCTCGGACTCGACCGTGCTGACGCCGCCCGGCCCGCCGTCACCGGTGATCTCCCAATCACCCGGCGAGCCGTGGGCGCCGGAGCCGCAGTCGGAGCAGACGGCGGACGGCGGCAGCTGCGGAAGATACTCCTCGAACAGCCGTCCGGCCGTCAGCCCGAAGGTGCCGGGTTCCACCCGGCCTTCCGGCAGTGCCAGCCCGTCGGCGAGCAGGTCATCGTTGATCTCGCAGTCCTGGGCGACGTTCACGCGAAACCGGTCGCGCTGGTCGGCGGCCGGCAGCCGGTCCGCACGGCCGTGGTGGTCGCGCAGCAGGTGAGCCACCTCATGGATCCATACGCCCGCGAGCTCGGGAACGGGCGTCGCCGCGACGAACGCCGGTGACACGTAGCACCGCCAGTGCCGGTCGACGGCCATCGTCGGAACGCCGCTGCTCGGCACGACCGTCAGCGAGTAGAGCGCGGAGGCGAGGTACGGCCGGTCGCTCGCGGCACGGTAGCGCGCGGCGAGCAACTTGACCCGGTCGAATTCGGCCACGGGTCAGAGGGCGCTCGGCAGCGCGCCGGACAGCTGGAGCAGATCGAGGAAGGCGTCAATGCCGCTCGGCACCGGCCAGTCGGTGTCACGCATCGCCGCGAGATCCCCGGCGGCCCGGGCCGCGACGTCGGGTACGCCGGCGTCGACGGCCTTGGCCAGCACCGTCCAGCCGGCCTCCCAGCGCCGCCGCGTGAGGTCGCTCTGCACCGCTGAGACGATGGCCGTCAGGAAGGCGAGCTGCCGGTCGCCTCTCTCCGGTAGCGCGAAGGCGTCCGGGTTGGCCAGAACGCGGTCCGGGTCGGGCAGGTCGAGCTGTTCGAGGTAGGCCAGCAGCTCCAGACCCGCGCCGTCGCCCACCGCGCCGATCACCGCGGCCGCGACCGCCTTCTGGTCGGCGCCGGCGGCGTACCCCACCGCCAGCAGGCGCAGCGCCATCTCCCAGGTACGCGGCGACGGCCAGGCGTGGCCCCGGCTCTCCGCGTCGCCGGGCAGGTGGTGGGCCAGGCCGGGCCGTGCGGTGAGGAACCCGGAGACCACCCCGCGGGCGCGGGCCACCGCGCTGGGCACCCGGGCCGGGTCGATGAGGGGCAGAGGCACGGCCGGCCAGGTTCCGGCCATGCCTCGGGCGACCGTCCGCGGGTCGTGCGTCCACTGCAGGTGGACGAACCGGTTCGCCAGTGGCGGGCTGAGGTGCCAGCCGTCCGCGGCGCTGGACGGCGGGTTGGCGGCGGCGACCACCCGGACCGACTCGGGGAGCGGCAGGCTGCCGACCTGGCGTTCGAGGACGACCCGCAGCAGCGCCGCCTGGACGGCGGGGGGAGCGGAGGACAGTTCGTCGAAGAACACGACGCCGCGCCCGGCCGCGGCCAGCCGCACCGCCCAGTCCGGTGGGGCCATCGGCACCCCGGTGGTGGCCGGATCATCACCGATGATCGGAAGGCCGGCGAAGTCGGAGGGCTCGTGCACGCTCGCGATCACCGTCTCCAGCGGGACGCCGAGCCCGGCGGCCAGCTGCTGGAGGCCGGCGGACTTGCCGATCCCCGGCTCGCCCCACAACAGCACGGGCAGGTTCGCCGACACCGCGAGCGCCAGCGCCTCCAACTGCGGGTTCGTGGCCGGCTCCGTCCGCTGGGAGCCGAGCCGGCGGACCAGCTCGTCGGCCGCGGCCAGCGGATCCGGTGCGAAGCTCTCATCGGTGACGTTCACTGTTCCTCGTTCTACGGTCCCGGTCCAGCAGGGCCAGGAGGAAGTCCAGGTCGGTGCGCTTGTAGAAGCGGATGAGCTGGGAGAGCGACTGGCCCGTGTCGTCGGCGACGTCGGGGTTCGCTCCGGCGGCCAGCAGCGCCCGGACCAGCGCGACGGAGCCGTTCTCCCCGACCGCCACGTGCAGCGCCGTGCGCCGGTTGTGGTCCTCGGCCTCGAGGTCGACCCTGGCCGCCTGCATCGTCGATCCGGCCGAAGCACAGGAGTAGCCGCTGCGGCCCGTTCACCATGGTGGGTGTGGTGACGTGCAGATACCGCGCGGCCTTGGCCGCACCCGGGTAGCCGGCCAGCGTCACCGTCTGGTCGTTGCGGATCGTCGTACGTCCCCCCAGGACGCGCGGCAGATGCCAGCGCAGCAGGTCCGGTGCGAAATGGCGGAGGTCGTCCTCGACGGCGGCCGCGACGGCGCCGCCATGCTCCCGGGCGATGTCGGCCAGGTCGAACGCGACATCGACGTTCGCGACGGCGCAGGCGCCGCGCCAGTCTCCGTCGAGCCGTCGCTCGGTGGCCCGCTCGATCATCCACCGGGGAACGGCGTACCGCAGGATCCGCCGCCGGCTCGACGCCTCGTCCGGTGGGTATGACGGCGTGCGGCGCGGCGCTGCCTCGGGCGCGGGTGTGCCGGCCGTGGGGCCGGGGACTGGCGTGCTGACGGCGTTCACTGTTACTCGGTGAGTTCCGGATGCTCGAGTTCGATCCGATCCGCGATGAAGTCCAGGTCATCGCGATCGAGCAAGGTGAGCAGGCGGTGGAGCGAGATGGGCTCGCCGTGGATCTCGCCGGTCAGGTCGATCCGTGCCCCTGCGGTGAGCAGTGCGTGGACGAGCGCCACCGAACCGTCCCCGCAGATCGCGGAGAACAGCGGCGTGCGCTGGTCCTCGTCCCTGGCGTCGATGTCCAGGCCCACCGCCAGGAGCCGCCCGAGCAGACCATCATGGTCGAGGTGTGGCAACTGGTGGGCCGGCTCGCGCTTTGGACGGCCGTGCACCCTCGGATCGGCGCCGGAATCGAGCAGGTGCAGCATGTGGAGCAGGGTGCGTTGTCGGCCATCACGGACGCGTGGATCCACGCCGGCGTCCAGCAGCTGTAAGACTCCCGGGAGGTCGCCGTGCTGGGCCCGCGAGAATAGCTCCCCTCGCTGGTCGCGCAGGGCCTTGGGGAGCCGTCCGGTTCCGGACGTCCACGTGTGCCGTACGGCGAAGCATCCGGCGATCGCGCCCCCGAACGCCCGCATGGCGGCCTCCCGCTGCTGCTCCTCCGCACTGTGGGGGATGTGAAGGACGCCGTCACCGAAGGACACCTCGTGCCACTCGCCGCGGCAGCGGATCCGGGCCGGCTTCGGGAGTTCCGGCTCGGACGGCCCGGCAGGAACGCCGTGCACGGCGCGGCTGGGGAACAGGGCCTCGCGTACGAGCGGATGGAGCCGCTCCGGCGGATAGCCGTCCCGCAGCAGGTCAAGGTCGGGCAGGCGGCGCCAGCACGCTTCGGGGAGCACCGTGTCCGCGGGCTCCGTGCCCATCTCGAATTCGACGAATCGGACGCGCAGCCCCGCATCCGATCCGTCGGTCTCGAAGAGGACCGCCGCGTACTGCCGGTAGGGAAGCCAGAAACGGTCCGTTCCCGCTGAGGCCGCAAGGCGACGGATCTCCGCCTCCACCCGGGTCAAGGCAAGGGGCATCCGCGCGAGAACGTTGAGCGGATCAACGCGATTCACCCCGTAATAGGGTTCGACCTCAAGCGGCGCGGCGTCCAGATCGATGCCGGCGGCTGCGAACGCCGCTTCGACCTCGCCACGTTCGTGCAGCAGCGTGACCCACTCGGTGAGCGACGCCGGGTCGGCGCGGCCGGGGTCGGCCGTGGGAAGCTCTTCCGCCCCGCGCGGCGTGCCGTCGCTGTGGAAGAACGGCGCCCGAGCCTTGTCGCCGCCGCAGCGTTCACGCAGGTCGTCGGTATGGCGGACATCCCACAGGTGACGCGACGAGCTCCAGTTCTGGACGACGTCGCGCCAGAACGCGCAGTACGCCAAGTCGGTATCCAGATAGGTGTCCTGGTGGTGAACCGGCCCGACGTGCAGGTGCAGCCGCTGCGGGCCGTGGACCATCCAGCGAGGCGTCTGGAGGTACAGGTACGGGGCGTCTGAGGCCCCACCCAGCCGCCCTAGGACCATCAGCTGGTCGGGCACGATCGTCGTACGCCCGCGGTCCAGGCGGGGCAGGTGCCAGCGCAGCAGGTCCGGGGCGAAGTTGCACAGGTCGTCTTCGAGTGCCGTGGCGACGGCGTCGCCGTGCGCGTTCGCGATGTCGGCCAGGTCGAACGCGACATCGACGTTGGCGGCGGCGCAGGCGCCACGCCAGTCGCCGGCGAGCCGTCGTTCGGTCGCCTGATCGATCATCCACGAGGGCACCGCGTACCGCCGGATCCGCCGTAACCGGGACGCCTCGTGCGGCGGATACGAACGGGACGGCGTACGAGGTGGCAGACCGGCCGGTGGGAGCGCCGCGCTCACCGGTAGAGGCTCCCGATCGCGTGCAGGTCCGGATGGGTCCGGGCGGTGGGACGCAGCCGTGGCGCCAGCGCACGCTTCACCTGGCGGGGCACGCCGGGGCCGAACCCGACGTATTCCAGACGGGTGTCGTCGGGAACGGCGGCCAGCAGGGCCTTGGCGCCACGGCCGGTGATCCCGGTCCGGCGCAGCTCCAGCCGGCGCAGGGGGCTGCCGGGCAGAGCCGCGGCCAGCACGGCCGCGCCCGTGTCTCCGGTGACGTTCGGGGGTGCGCCGAGGCTCCGCTCCGATGGCGGACGTCCCAGGTCGAGTGCCTCGATGCCGCCGAGCGCGTCGGCCAGCGCGCGGGCGCCGTCCGGCCCGATGCCGTTGCCACCGAGGCCCAGGCGCACCGGCCGGGCGGGGTCGGCCGCCGCGGCGAGCGTGGCCGCACCGGCGTCGCCGAGATGGTTCGCCGGAAGGTAGAGCTCGCGTACCCCGGCGTCCCGGATCAGCGCGGCCAGCAGGTCGCCGGACTCCGAGCCCAGCCCGTTGCCGCCCAGAAACAGCCGTTCGACCGGATTCGGCCGCTCGGTGAGCACGACCAGCAGCGCCCGCAGCCCCTGCCGCGTGAGCCCGGTGTTGACCAGGTCGAGCGTGCGGATCGTGGTGTTCTGGCGCAGCATCGCGGCGAGGGCGAGGACTCCGTCGTCGCCCACCGGGTTCCGCTTGAGCCAGACGGCGCGCACGGTGGTGTCCGTGGCCAGCCGACCGGCGAGCGCCTCGGCGCCCGCCGCGTCGATGCGGTTGCAGCCGAGGTAGAGAGTCTCCAGGCCGTGGCCGGGAACGAGCGCGTCGGCGATGGTCCGGGCGCCATCGTTGCCGATGGCGTTGGTGCCCAGCAGCAGATGGACGGCATGCGGCGAGGCCACCGCGGCCGGGAGCAGCCGCGCCGCGCCAGCCGGGCCGAGGCCCTGCTTGCACAGATCGACTCGGCCATCGGGCCGTACGGTGCCGAGCGGGAAGGTCTCGTCGGCCGCCACCCGGGTCGGTTCGGCCAGCCGGGCGACCAGCGGACCCAGGTCCGCCGGATCGGCCGGCGGCACGTCAACGTGCTCGATCGCGGGGCAGCGTACGGGCGTCGGCTCCATCATCACCAATCCACCGGTCGGTAGTCCTTCAAGAACAGGCCGGACATCCGGTTCCCGCCCACACCGCGCACGATCGGGTCGTAGACCCGGGCGGCGCCATCGATGACGTCCAGCGGCGGGCGGAATCCCGCCTCCCGCTGCGCGGTCTTGTCCGGATGAGGGCGTTCGTCGGTGACCCAGCCGGTGTCGACGCTGTTCATGTAGATGCCCGAGGCCGCGTAGTCCGCGGCGGCGGTGCGGGTCAGCATGTTCAGGGCGGCCTTGGCCATGTTGGTGTGCGGATGGCGGACGGTCTTCTGCTCCCGGGAAAAGCTGCCCTCCATCGCCGAGACCTGTACGACGTACCGGTCCGGCCACGGCGAGGCCTCGAGCAGGCCGCGCAGCCGGGACGTCAGCAAGAACGGCGCGAAGGAGTTCACCAACTGGACCTCCAGCCATTCGGCCGGGTCCACCTCGTGCAGCCGGAGACTCCAGCTGTTGCGATCGCGCAGGTCCAGCGGCTGACCGGTCTCGTCCGTCCGCCCGGCGGGGAACAGCTCCTCCAGGGTGTCCCGCCGCGTGACGGCCTGCCCAGAGTCCGAAAGAGCCGCGATCGCCGGCGCGGGCACCGGCCGCGCGGCGACGGCGGGCGTGACCGTCCCCAACACATCCGCCACGTCGATCCGCGCGGCGACGGCGGGCGCGACCGTTCCCGACACGTCCGCCACGTCGATCCGCGCGGCCAGCCCGCTCAGCGGCGCGCACTCCGCCGCGCGCACCTCACGGTGGTACGCGCCGGGTCGGCGGATCGTCTGGGCCGCATTGTTGACGAGGATGTCGAGATGACTGAAACGCCGCTGAACGGACTCCAGCAGACCCGCGACGGACGCCAGGTCGAGCAGGTCCACCCCGTGGACGTGTACCCGGTCCAGCCAGGCTTCGGCGTCGGGCACGGCCGCGAACCGACGGGCGGCATCCCGCGGGAAGCGGGTGGTGACCAGGACGTCCGCGCCGTCGCGCAGCAGCTTCAGCGTCAGCTGGAAACCGATCTTCACCCGCCCCCCGGTCACGATCGCCCGGCGGCCACGTAGATCGCAGTGAGCGTGCCGGCGGGCCAGGTTCTCCTCGGCGCAGTCCGGGCACAGCAGGTGGTATTCCGGATGTACCTGCTGGTAGGCGGACTTGCAGACATAACAGCGTCGCGTGCCCACCAGCGGGCGCCGGGTCGGCGCGTCACCCTGGGGGCCCGTCGGGGCTGCCGGCGGGACGAGCGCGGGGGATGGATCCTGCTCTCGATAGCGCGCCGTGGCCGCCGTCGCCTCGTGGTCGCGTCGCCTGCGCTCGGCGTGCCGCGACGCCTTTCGGGTCTTCTTCCCCGCCCGGTACAGGTGCGCCGCGGCCTCGTGCACGGCCGCCCATCGGGGATCAGCCGGATCCGCGGCGCGTGCCTGGGCCAGCACCCGCAGGCAGGTCTCGACCTCAGCCGGGTTGGGGAGGGTTCCTGATTCGGGCGGCGGTGTGCCGGTCAAGTCAGGATCGACGACCGACACCCACACCCCCACCGATGACGTCCACGATTAGGGCAAGGCTGGTCGGATTCGAACCGACGTCCTCCAACCTGCTGTAAGGCGCGACGACCTCTGCGCTACAGCCTTGCCGCTGGAGATCTTAGCGACAATGGCCACTACGGGTGTATGGGACCTGTCCGGCGTATGCGTCTGAATGTGAGCGCCGCCGCTGGGTAGCGGTGGCGTCATGCGACTGACCTACACGTCTGATCTGTGGTGGAAGAATGCCGTCGTCTATTGTCTCGACGTCGAGACGTTCAAGGACGGGAACGACGATGGGGTCGGCGACTTCCGGGGGCTCACGCAGGAGATCGACTACCTGGCGGGGCTCGGGGTCACCTGTCTGTGGCTGATGCCGTTCTTCCCCACCCCCAACAGGGACGACGGCTACGACATCACCGACTTCTATGCCATCGACCCGAGGCTCGGGACGCTGGGCGACTTCGTGGAGTTCATGCGCACCGCCAAGGACCGCGGCCTGCGGGTGATCGCGGACCTGGTCGTGAACCACACCTCCGACCAGCATCCCTGGTTCATCGAGTCGCGCTCCAGCAAGAAGTCGCCCAAGCGCGACTGGTACGTCTGGTCGGACAAACCGGAACCCGACGACCCCAAGCAGGTGGTCTTCCCCGACAAGGAGGACAGCATCTGGCAGCTCGACACCTCCACCGGCCAGTACTACCTGCACAGTTTCTACCGCCACCAGCCCGACCTGAACGTCAGCAACCCCGAGGTCCGCGATGAGATCGCCCGGATCCTGGGCTTCTGGATGGAGCTCGGGCTGTCGGGGTTCAGGGTCGACGCCGTGCCGTTCCTCATCGAGAACGTCCAGCCCCAACTGGCCGACCCGCACGAGTTCCTGGCGGACCTGCGCGCCTTCATGACCCGGCGCGAGGGCGCCTCGGTGCTGCTCGGCGAGGTCAACCTGCCCTACAAGGGCCTGCTCCCGTACTTCGGCGACGGGCTCGGCGACCAGCTCACCATGTGCTTCGACTTCATCGGCATGCAGCGCGCATGGCTGTCGCTGGCGCGCGGCGAGGCCGGGCCGCTCGCCGACGCGCTCAGCTCTCGCCCCAGACCGCCCAAGGACTGCCAGTGGGCGATGTTCCTCCGCAACCACGACGAGCTGACGCTGGACAAGCTCACGGACAAGGAACGCCAGGAGATCTTCCAGGCGTTCGGCCCCGAGAAGGACATGCAGATCTACGGCCGTGGCCTGCGCCGACGCCTGCCGACCATGATGGGCGGGGACATACGCCGCATCAAGATGGCCTACAGCCTGCTCTTCTCCCTTCCCGGCACCCCCGTCATGTTCTACGGCGAAGAGATCGGCATGGGCGAGAACCTCAAGGCGGAGGGCCGCATGGCCGTACGGACGCCGATGCAGTGGTCACCGGACGGCGGCTTCTCCCGCGGCACCCCCGAACGCGAGATGCCGGAGGCCGCCTTCGCTCCCGCTCGCATCAACGTGGCCGACCAGAAGCGGGACAATGACTCGTTGCTGCGTTGGTTCCAGCTGCTCATCGAGCGCTACCGGGAGTGCCCCGAGCTGGCCTGGGGCGACTGCACGGTGCTGGAGACGGCCGATCCGGCGATCCTGGCGCACCGCTCCGACGCCGACGGCGCCACGGTGGTGGCGATCCACAACCTCGGCGAAACCGCCCAGGACGTGGAGCTGAAGCTGGTGGGCCTGGAGACGCACACGCTCACGGACCTCCTGGTGGACGGGACGCTGGAGGTCTCGGAGGAGGGCGTGGCCCGGCTGACGATGGACCCGCACGGCTGCCGCTGGCTGCGCGCCTCCCCGAAGGAGATCCCCGCCGAGGACGCCTCGGTCAAGTCCCTCTGACGTGACGGGGGTCCGTAATCCATGGGTTACTTGCCGCAATTACTGTCCACGCCATGCACACCATGAAGCTGGGGGCCGTCGCGCTGACCGCGCTGGCCCTGATGGGCGTGCCCGCGAACGCGACCGGTGACAAGACCGTCACCGTCACCGTGATGGGCACCTCCGACCTCCACGGCAACGTCCTCAACTGGGATTACTACAAGGACGCGGCCTACGCTGACAGCGCCGGCAACAACGTCGGCCTGGCCAAGGTGTCGACGCTGGTCAACAAGGTGCGAGCGGAACGCGGCGCCGGCCGGACGCTGCTGTTCGACTCGGGTGACACCATCCAGGGCACCCCGCTGGCGTACTACTACGCCAAGGTCGAGCCGATCACCAGGAACGGCCCGGTTCACCCGATGGCCAAGGCGATGAACGCCATCGGCTACGACGCCGTCACCCTGGGGAACCACGAGTTCAACTACGGCCTGCCCCTGCTGGCCACCTGGATCCACCAGATGAAGGCCCCGGTGCTCGGCGCGAACGCCGTCAGCGCGAAGACCGGCCGGCCCGCCTACCTGCCGTTCGTGATCAAGACCATGAACGTCAAGGGCGACAAGCCGGTCAAGGTGGGTGTGCTCGGCCTGACGAACCCGGGTGTCGCGATCTGGGACAAGGCGAACGTCGAGGGCAAACTCCGCTTCACCGACCTGGTGGCGTCGGCCAAGAAGTGGGTGCCGATCATCCGTGGCCTGGGCGCCGACGTGGTCGTGGTGACGGCGCACGCGGGCGACAACGGCATGTCGTCGTACGGCGGTGACCTGCCCGTGGAGAACGCCTCCGCGATGGTCGCCGAGCAGGTGCCGGGCATCGACGCGGTGCTGTTCGGGCACGCGCACAACGACGTGGCCCAGCGGTTCGTCACGAACCAGGCCACCGGCAAGCAGGTCCTGCTCACTGAGCCGAGCAAGTGGGGCCAGCGCCTCAGCGTGATCGACTTCCAGCTCGCCAAACAGCGCGGCAGATGGACGGTCACCGGCAAGTCCTCGGCCACGCTCAACACGAACACGGTCGCCGAGGACCCGAAGATCACGGCCCTGCTCAAGCCGCAGCACGACGCCACAGTCGGCTACGTCAACAAGGTCGTGGCCAAGTCGTCGGAGCAGCTCTCGGCCGCCGAGTCCCCCTACAAGGACACCCCGATCCTCGACTACATCCAGCAGGTCCAGGTCGAGACCGTCAAGCAGGCGCTGCCGGACAACCAGCTCCCGGTCCTGTCGATCGCCGCGCCGTTCAGCCGGACCGCCGTCTTCCCCGCCGGCGACATCCGGGTCCGTGACGTGGCCGGGCTGTACGTGTACGACAACACGCTGCTGGCCGTGAAGCTGACGGGCGCCCAGATCAAGGACTACCTGGAGTACTCCGCCAAGTACTTCAACCAGCTGGCTCCCGGCGACCCGGTGGACGTCGCCAAGCTCACGAACGCCGGCAACACGCCGGACTACAACTACGACCAGCTGTCGGGCGTGTCGTACGACATCGACATCGCCAAGCCGGTGGGCCAGCGGATCGCGAACCTCACCTACGAGGGCGCGCCGGTGCCGGCGGACAAGGAGTTCGTGGTCGCGATCAACAACTACCGGCAGTCGGGCGGCGGCGGGTTCCCGCACGTCGCGGGCGCGCCGGTCCTGTACAACGCCCAGGTGGAGATCCGCCAGGCGCTGATCGACTACGCGACCGCGAAGGGCACGATCAACCCGTCCGACTTCGCCGCCGCCAACTGGCGCCTGACGCGTGACGGCGCGCCGGTCTTCTGACGTACGGCTCTTCTGACGCACGGGCTCTTCTGACGTACGGCTCTTCTGATGTACGGCGAGCAGCGGACCGGCGGGCTGAGGCGTGAACGCGCCTCAGCCCGTCGTCCAGCGACGCAGTTTGTCGGGATTGCGGACCACCCAGATGCGCTTGATCCGGTCGTCCACGACCTCGAACGCGTACACCGTCACGGTGGTGCCGTTTTCCTGAGCCACCAGACCGGGCTGACCGTTGACCGTACGTTCCAGGAACGTCATGTTGCTCATCACCCGGCCGGCGAGCTCGATCCAGGCGTGCGCGATCCGCTCGCCGCCTTCGATGGGGTGCAGGAAGGTGACAGCAGAGCCGCCGCCGTCGGCGATCGCCGTGGCGTCGGGGTCGAGCAGGCCGATGAGGGCGTCGATGTCCTTGGCCTGCCATGCCTGCTTGAAGTCCCTGACGACGCCCGCGCGCTGGGCCGCCGGAGTCGCGGAAGGCCGCGCGGCCCGGATACGGCGGCGGGCCGAGGAGGCCAGCTGGCGACAGGCCGCCGGCGTACGGCCGACGATCTCGGCCACCTCGGCGAAGGAGTGGCAGAAGACATCGTGCAGGATGAACGCGACGCGCTCGGCCGGGGTCATCGACTCCAGTACGACCAGGAAGGCCAGGTTGACCGACTCATCCAGGGTGACCCGGTCGGCCGGGTCGACCATGGTGTCGCTCGTGACCCACTCCGTACGTTCGGGCAGCGGCTCGGGGAGCCATTCGCCCACGTAGGTCTCTCGCCGTGACCGGGCCGAGCCGAGCAGGTTGAGGCAGATGCGGCTGGTGACCGTGGTCAGCCAGGCACCGGGGGATTTGATGGCGTCCTGCTGCTGCCGGGTCATGGCGTACCAGCGGGTGTAGGTCTCTTGGACGGCATCCTCGGCCTCGGCCAGGGAGCCCAGGAGCCGGTAGGCGACATTGATCAGCTGACGCCGCTCGCTCATGATCGCGCTCAGTCCCGGATCGGGTGGGGTGGTCATGGTGTAGCCGGCTCCCTTGGTCGCATCTGCCCTCACCAGTTTCGACAAGACAGCGCACCGGAATGTGAGGTCATGGTACGTGGCCCCGGCACGTGGTGCCCGCGTACCCGGCACGTGGCCGGCACGGATGCCTCCCGCCCCGCCTGAACGGCAGGCTCGATACCGAATCGCCGGCTTCCCCAAGCCAGCTGATCCGGAAGGAAAGACATGAGCAAGGTCATCAGCGCCCACGCCGTCTCGGTCGACGGCTACATCACCGGCCGCGACCCCGGCGCCGGACGCGGCCTCGGCGACGCGAACATGCTGTTCGACTGGTACTTCAACGGCGACACACCCAGCCAGACGTTCGACGGATTCAAACTCAGCGAGCCCAGCGCCCGCCTCTTCGACGCCGCCGCCGCACGAGTGGGCGCGATCGTGGCCGGCCGCAACACCTACGAGGACTCCGACCACTTCGGAGGCGGCAGCCCGCACCCGGCAGCCCCGCTGATCCTCCTCAGCCACCGACCGGCCCCGGAAATCACCGAGCGGCAGACCCTGATCACCACCGGCATCCAGGACGCCGTCTCGGTCGCCCGCCAGTTCGCCGACGGCAAGGACGTCGGCCTCATGGGCGGCGGCGTGCTGGCCGCCGCGCTGGAAGCGGGCCTCGTCGACGAAGTGATCCTCCACCAGGTGCCTGTCCTGCTCGGCGCCGGCCGCCCCTTCTTCCAGGAGCTCCCGAAACACGTGCACCTCCGCCTCCTGGAGGCCATCCCGGCACCCGGCGTGACCCACCTGCGCTACGAGGTGGCTCGATGATCCTCATCACCGGAGGGCTGGGCATGATCGGCGCCCACACCGCCCGCGCGCTCGTCGATCTCGGCCACGAGGTCGTGGTGACCGCACACCGCCGCACCGAGGTCCCGTCGTTCCTGGCCGGCCGGGTCACCGTGGAATCCCTGGACGTCACCGACCGGGACGCCTTCCTCGCCCTCGCCGATCGCCACGACATCAGCGACATCGTCCACCTCGCCGGCAGCATCCCCGACAAGGACCCGGTGGGCTTCTTCCGTACGGACACGATCGGCCTGCTCAACGCGCTGGACGCCGCCCGCGCCTGGGGCGTGCGCAGGTTCGCCGTCGCCAGCAGCCTCGGCGTCTACATCGGCGCGGCCGAGACCCGCTGGCACGAAGAGCTCGCGCTGCCCGCCGCCGACCTGCCGCACCTGATCATCGCCTTCAAGAAGGCCGTCGAGCCGCTCACCACACACAGCCTCCAGGGCAGCGGGGTCCAGCCGGTCGTGCTCCGGATCGGGAGCATCTGGGGACCGCTGATGGACCCGGAATCGCCGTTCAACCCCATCCCGCCGTACATCAACGCCGCGCTGCGCGGTGAACAGCCGCAGCCGCTGTACGCCGACGACGGCGGCGACAGCTGCTACGCACCCGACGCCGGGCGCGCCATCGCCCTGCTGATGACCACGGAAACCCTGCGGCACACCACCTACAACGTCTCCAGCGGCCGGCCGTTCACCAACCGCGAGCTTGCCGACGCCGTACGGGCGATCACCCCCGGCCCGCCGCCCGACCTCCTGCCCGGACGGCGGAACGGCCCCGGCGACGACCCCTACCTCGACACCACCTGGCTCACCCACGACATCGGCTTCGCCCCGGCCTTCGACCTCGCCACGGCGGTCGCCGACTACGTCGCGTGGCGCGCCGCCAACCCCCGCTGAAATCCGCAGGAGCATCTGATGTACGGAGCACTCGTCAGGTTGGTCGTCAAACCAGGGAAGCGATCGGAGTTCCTGGAGTTCGCACGCTGGAACGCTCGGGTGGTCAGGGATTCCGAGCCGGACACGCTGCGACATGACGTGTGGGAGGTCGAGGCGGAACCTGACGTGGTGTACGTCTACGAGGTCTACAAGGACGAGGCCGGCTTCGAGCGCCACATCAAGAACGAACCGGTGCAGAAGTTCGGTGAGATCATGAATGACCTGATCGAGGGCTGGACCATGGTCATCCCCTTCGGACACAGCGCCGTGTCGAATCTGGACGAGTGACGTGGCGCGGTTGCGATCAACTCCTGGCTCACCTGGTGCCGCACCATCAAGCGCCTCACATTCAGCGGGGTTGCGTTGTCGAACTGCTGAGATGAACACACAACCCAGGAAGCCGTCGTACACCGGCTTCGAGGCAACCAGGAGATATCGATGAGTGACTTTCAGGCCATCGCTGACCGCGTCGAGATCGAGGCGCTGCGCGCCGAGTTCACCGACGCGGCGATGATGCGCGACCGCGCCCGCCTCGCGTCCCTGTTCACCCACGATGGCGCGCTGCGGATGCCCAACATCCCCGCCGAGATGGTCGGCCGGGAGCAGATCCGCTCCGTGGGCGAGCGACTGCAGAGCCAGTGGGACTTCTTCGTGCAGAACACGCACCCGGGCGCGATCCAGCTGGACGGCGACACGGCGACCGGCCGCGCCTACATGCAAGAGCTCGCACGTACCCTCGACGGCCGCGAGGTGCTGAACTACGCCGTCTACCACGACCGCTACCAGCGCACCGGTGAGGGCTGGAAGTTCAGCGAGCGGGTCTACGAGGTCAGATACCTCGACACCACCCCACTGGCAGGCGGGGCGCCCGTTGACCCGCAGGCAACACCGTTCGCCGACCAGGCGTCCGAGCAGCGCCTGGAGCGGACGGCCGCCGCGCTGACCGCACACGGTTTCACCGTGGAAATCCTCGACGACGCCGCCGCCGCGCGTACCCGCGTCAAGGATCTGATCCCGGAGGGCGCCAGCGTGTTCACCGGGGCCAGCGAGACCCTCCGCCTGTCCGGCATCGATGAGGACATCAACACCAGCGGGCGGTACGAGTCCGTCAAGGCACGCAGCACGACCATGGACCGCGCCACCCAATCGGCCGAGATCTGGCGGATGATCGCCTGCCCCGACGTCATCGTGGGCAGCGTCGCCGCGGTCACCGAAACCGGATCCCTCGTGGCCGCCTCGGCCAGCGGAAGCCAGTTGGCCGGCTACTCGGGCGCCGCGCCCCGCGCGATCTGGATCGTCGGGGCCCAGAAGGTGGTCCCCGACCTGAGCACCGCGCTGCGGCGCGTCGAAGACCACTGCCTTCCGCTGGAAAACGAGCGCGCCATGAAGGCCTACGGGCGGCCCAGCGCTCTGAACCGCCTCCTCATCCTCAACGCGGAACCCCACCCAGGGCGCGGCACCGTCCTGCTGCTCCGCGAGGCCATCGGATTCTGAACCACCAGGAGCCGTCATAATGCACGATTTCACCAGTCGAGAGCGACGGGCCGTTCGTGCCGCACTCCTTGGAGCAGGTCTTTCAGTAGAACGCCGAGACCGGGCGGAAAGACCCGCTCCGTGGTCGTATCGAGTTCGGTCGCGGTCCACCATCGGTGCCCGAATCCGTCATCTCCAGATCCGGAAACCTCCGCCGTTGAGACTCGGGCGAAGAAGTATGTGTGAACGGTGTAGTGGCGGCTTCCTTGAACGGACCACTCTCCCTCGTTGACGGCTACCGGTTCGCCCAGTACTTGGCGCGTGATGATGAAGCCGGTCTCTTCGTACACCTCTCGACAGGCCGCTTCCACCGCTGATTCGCCTGGCTCGATCCCGCCGCCAGGTATGTGCCATGCGAGCTCGTGGGGCCAGGGGTCGGGCGGGACGAAGCGGAACATCAGCACGCGGTCGGCGGGGTCAACGAGGATGACACGTGCCGTGGGGCGCTTCGTGATCATTTCTCCGAGGCTACCTGCAACCCGGCGAAGGTTTCCGGTCACGGCATTAGCAGGCGTGACGGCGCCGTCCCTCCAGATTTCGCCGCCACGCCTGTTCTACCGGGCTCTTCCGGACAACAATCCCATCCAGATCGCCCGAGCCTCATTGATCGGCCGGATAGAGCTCTCCTGTACTTCGTGCCTGCGGTCGCGTTGGATGGTCCGGCGGATGAACCTCTTGCCCCGCCCAGCATCGGCCCAGGTGCGCGCCTATCAGGTGTGGGGGTCTATGGGAATGCGGGCTTGAACCATGCGTTCATGCCTCTCCGTCAGGCTCGTATCCCAGGCGCCGTGGCAAATATGATCAACGATCTGTAGCCCCCTACCTCCCACTACGAGACCGCTCAAGTCCCGCGAGTCTGTCCGGCGCCGTCGCGGATATTCGGTGGGATGACCAGGATCCGTCACTGTCACGCGGACAGACGCTGGATCCATATCGATGCTGAGCTGAACCCACTCCCGACCCGGGAGGAAATGTGCATGCGTCACGGAGTTGGTCACCAATTCGGAGACCACCAACACGACATCCTCCAGCAGATCACTTTTCAGCCCCAAGCCGAGGGCCGACCATATGCGCACGATTTGGCGGGCTTGACGTGGAGTGTCGGGGCTGGCGCGAAGCAACGTCCGGTGTACTTGGGGGCTATGTGCATACATGGATCCACCCTGGGTGAGGACATACCTGGGGCATCGGGACTTACAGCCCCACGATTTCGGTAGGCCCTTTCACAATGGCGTTCTATCCCTGTCCAGTCATCAAAAGTAGGCGTACAGTTCCTTCCGGATTCATCGCTTAGCCGTAAGTGGGGGAGTACGGGCAGAGGGTCGAAAGGGTTGTTATGGCCGAAAATGGGCAGGATTCTGGTAGGAAGGCATGGAAGGAATTCGCCTCCCGCCTACGTTCGTTCCGGACGGAACAAGGGTTGAGCCAAGAGCGTCTAGCGGAGCGACTCCCCTACAGCGAGAGCGCTGTGGGGCACGTTGAGCGCTTGATGCGCAAGCCGAGCGAAGCGCTGACACGAGAGATCGAGAAGGCTCTTGGCCTCCACGGGCAGCTCCTGGAGCTCCTCCCGCAGATCCACAACTCTCTCGGACCGAAGTGGTTCCAGGAGTGGCCACGTGTAGAGGCCGCCGCGCACACCATACGTACCTCGGAGCCGATGATCATTCCTGGCCTGCTCCAGACAGAAAGATACGCTAAGCGAGTCTTCCTCGGTAAGCCAGGCGCGACAGAGGATGAAGCCGAGAAAGCGGTACAGCTTCGAATTCGACGGCAGTCTGTATTTCTCCGTAAGCCACCTCCGATGTATTCGACGCTGGTCGACGAAAATGTTCTTCACCGACCGGTGGGCGGAAACGAGGTGATGCGCGAGCAGCTGGCGAAAATCCTGGAGATCCTCAATCCTCCTTACATCACAGTCAGGGTGCTACCCCTTGCGGCAGGGCTGACCACGGGCCTGATGGGCGCGTTCGAGGTGGCTACTCTGAGAGACGGCGGACCTGATCACGCCTACATTGAGAGCGTCGAGGAAGGTCGAGTAACCAATCGCACTCAGACCGTGCAAGCGCTTATTGTGCGATGGGATGCCCTGTCCAACATGGCGCATCCCGTTGACGCCAGCAGGGAGATCATACGCGAGGTGATGAGCCGCTATGAGTAACGCAACAGGTCTGCCGGTAGGAGTCTGGACCAAGGCGAAAGCGTCGGGCGACAACGGCGGTAGCTGTGTCGAGGTGATGCGGCGCGCTGATGACTCGGTTCTGGTGAGGGACACCAAGGATCACGGATCGGGGCCCGTTCTGGCGTTCACTCACGCAGAGTGGTCAGCCTTCCTGGACGGGGTCGGCAAGGGAGAGTTCGACCTCCCCTAGCTCACTTTTCGTAGAAGGGGTCCGGCTTGAGTCGGACCCCTTTCGCCTGCCCGAGATCCTTACGCCGAAAGTATGGGAGGCATCCGTACAAAAGGGGAGCGCGGCGCTTGCCACTGGGGATGGAGTCGGGCAACCAGACCAGAGCGCAACAGCCGTAAGCCTGGAGCGCTGTAGCGTTCTGGCGTGACCAGGCGCTGACGCGCAGCGCGTACCTGCTCACGGGAGACGCACACCTGGCCGAGGACCTGATGCAGAGCGTCCTGCTCAAGGTCGCCGGGCACTGGCCTCGGCTGGTCCGGCAGGGCACCCCCGTGGCTTACACCCGCAAGGCCATGATCAACCAGTACATCTCGTGGCGGCGGCGCAAACAGCCGGAGGTGTCCGACATCGACCCGCCGGAGCGCGGGCACGCGCACGGCGACGCCACGGTCGATCGCATCGTCCTGCGTCAGGCGCTCGCCAGGTTGACGCCCCGGCAGCGCGCTGTGATCGTGCTGCGCTTCTACGAGGATCTCAGCGAGCGGGAGACCGCTGAGATCCTCGGCTGTTCGCTCGGCACGGTCAAGAGTCAGACCCACCACGCGCTCGGCCGCCTGCGTGCGCTCACGCCCGAGCTGTCGCAATTGTTTGCAGAGATGAAGGAGGTGCGCCGATGAACGGGCTACGCGAGGCGTTGCATGAGGTGCACGAGCACGGCCACCATCCGTGGCTTGCCGAAAGAAGCGGGCATGCACACCCTCGGCGCCTGGCTGAACGCGGCCGAGGTCACGCTCGCCATCTTCCCCTCGGACGATTGGCGGGATCAACGTCAGATCACCTACGCGGTGAACGTGCGGACCGGCCAGGTGAGGAAGCTGGCCGTCTACCGTCCCCAGGCCGCGATGCACCTGGTCCTCCCCGGGGCTCCCCCCGCGGCGTGAGGAGTCGCTCAAGGCTGCCCCTGGGCCACGCGGCCCGGGGGACCCTCGGTCTCCCAGCGCAGTAAGTCGCCCGGCTGGCATTCGAGCACCTCGCAGAGTGCGGCGAGCGTCGTGAAGCGCACCGCCTTGGCGCGGCCGTTCTTGAGTACGGCCAGGTTGGCGGGCGTGATCCCGATGCGGTCCGCGAGCTCGCCCACGGACATCTTCCGCTTGGCCAGCATCACGTCGATGTCGACGACGATCGGCATCAGATCATCTCGTCCAGCTCGGCCTGCATCTGCGTCGCTTCACCGTCGCGCGCGACGGCCTGGGCGAGCAGCACCCGCAGCACGCGCACGATGAGCGCGACCCCCAGGATGGCCAAGCCGATCCCGCCCATGATGAGCGTGACGCCCGGGTCGTCCCGCTGGCCCGGCGCGTTGATGATCGTGACCGCGAACCACACGAGGGCGGCCGCCACGATCGCGCCGATCACGATGTCCACGTACCGGAAGGCGGCGTGGGAGAACACGGTTCCGCGTCGCACCATCGTCACCAGCCGCCATACGCAGACCAGGGCGACCTGGACCGACACCATGCCCAGAATCGTGATCAGGCGCAGCGGGGTCAGCGGGAGCGACCCGTCCTCCGGGTCGTTCCCGCTGATCAACGTCCACACCATCAATACCTGTATGAACACGGTGCCGGTGAGCACCACCGCGAGCACGGCGCGCAGCGCATGCACGGTCAGCTTTCCCATGACCCTTCCTTCCATCGAGTTGCGATGGGAATCTATCGAGTTTCGATAGGTTAAGCAAGGGTCGGGCCCGAGGATGGCCTCGTACCCCCGGTTACAGGTACGACGGGCCCGTCACCCGGTGACGGAAGGTCCACCAGACCCACGCCTGTGAGGCCACCAGGAGCGGGATCATCGTGAGGATGACCGGCACCAGGAGCGCGCCCGAGGTGCCCGGGGCCAGGGGGAGCCGGAAGCCCGCCAAGACGCCGATCGCCACGAGGGCCGTCGCCGTCAGGGCGTACGTGCGGCCCTCGCCGGTGCCGCCGGACAGCACCGCCGCGCGCTCGCGCAGTACGCCCCGCAGCCGCAGCGCAGCGAACGACAGCCCGTGCGTGGCGAACAGCGCGGCCACCAGCAGGGCGGGCAGCAGCGCGAGAGGCCCGTGGATGCCGAGCAGTACGTCGCTGAGCAGCGAGCCCCAGCTCAGCGCCAGCCCCCAGCTGCCCGCCACGACGGCGCCGTCCCAGAACCCCTGCCACCGGACGCCGGCCAGCCGCCCGCGCAGCCACAGGCCCATGTCCCGGATGACCCAGGTGAGCAGCAGCGCCACGACGAGCGAGTAATTGCCGCTCAGCAGCGAGCCCTCCAGCTCAGGGAAGAGTCCGGCGAGCACCCCGGCGGTGGCCACCAGCCACACCTCGTTGCCGAGGAAGAACGGCGCGATCGCGGCGATCGCCTCACGCCGCCCGGCCAGGGTGCGGCCCAGGTACGGCAGCACCATGCCGACGCCGATGTCGGCTCCGGCCAGTACGAGGTAGCCGATGGCGAAGAAGGCCAGGATAAGGATCTCCATGACGGCTCCTCAGAAGGTCAGTACGGGGGCGACGGTCTCGAGCGGGCGGTCGCCCAGCGCGACGGCATCCGGCCCCTTGCGGGCAGTCCTGGCCAGCAGCCAGTAGTTGATCAGGATGAGTACGGCGAACACGGTGACGAACGCGGTCAGCGAGAACCTGATCTGGCCGTACGACACCGGTGACATGGCGTCGGCGGTCTTCAGCAGGCCGTACACGGCCCAGGGCTGACGGCCCATCTCGCGGAACAGCCAGCCGGCGATCATGGTCACGAACGGGACGGGGATCAGCGCGGTCAGCAGCCAGTGCCACGGCCGGAAGCTCCGTACGGCCGGCCGGATCAGCATCAGCAGGAAGCTCGCCCCGGAGATGAAGAAGAGCAGCGCGAAGAGCGACATCATGATGATTCCGGAGGTGCGCACCCACTCCAGCGACGGCAGGTAGTCACCCGGACCGTACATGGCCACCATGTCCGCCTGCGCCTCGGCCAGCCGCCGCGCGCTACCCGACCAGGCGGCCAGCTTCGTCGGCTGCAGCGTGTCGAAGCCGATTCCGCCGAACGTCGCGGTGAACAGCGTCGCGGGCAGCGCCACGCCGATCCCGATGCGCAGCGACTTGCGGAAGAAGTCCTGCTCGGCGGTGCGCTTGGCCAGGTGGTACGCGCTCACTCCGGCCATGAGGAAGCCGCCGACGACCAGCGCGCCGCCGCCGATGTGGAAGAAGGCGACCAGCGCCGCCGGATTGGCCACCAGCGCGCCGAAGTCGGTGAGGTGCAGGACGCCGTCCTTGAGCTGGTAGCCCACCGGGTTCTGCAGGAAGCCGTTGGAGATCAGGATCCAGAACGCCGAGGCGTAGGCCGTCAGCGTGACGACCCAGATCAGTGCCAGGTGCGCCCAGCGGTTCAGCTTGTTCCAGCCGAAGATCCACAGGCCCAGGAAGGTGGACTCGATGAAGAACGCCACGATCGTCTCGATCGCCAGGGACGAGCCGAACACGTTCCCGGCGAACTCGGTGAGGCCGCTCCACGACAGCCCCAGCTGGAACTCCATGACGAGCCCGGTGACGATGCCCATCGCGTAGTTGATGATGTAGAGCTGCCCCCAGAACCGCGTCATCCGCATGTGCACCGGGCTGCGGGTCAAGGTGGCCCAGGTCTGGATGACGGCCACCAGCGTCGCCAGGCCGAGGGTCAGCGCGACGAACAGGAAGTGCGCCCCCGCGGTGAGGGCGAACTGCAGGCGGGCGAGGTCTACGGTCTCCATGGTCAGAGGTTCCGGCCAAGGTCATCCGCGCCGCGTCATGCTGGGGCGGGCACCTGCCGTACACCTGTGGTGTCAACAGGCCGCTCCCCGTACAACTCAGGGAGTAAGCCAGCCTGGGGTGATCATGCCGGCCTCGTAGGCGAGCACCACGAGCTGCGCCCGGTCGCGCGAGCCGAGCTTGGTCATGATGCGGCTGACGTGCGTCTTGGCCGTGGCCGGGCTGAGCACCAACCGGGCCGCGATCTCGTCGTTGGACAGCCCGGCCGCGACCAGCGCCATGACCTCGCGCTCGCGCTCGGTGAGCGCGTTGAGCCGGGGACCCGGCTCCGGGCGCTTGACCCGGCCCGCGAACTCGGCGATCAGCCGCCGGGTCACCGAGGGCGCGATCAGCGCGTCGCCCCTGGCCACCACGCGCACCGCGTGGATCAGCTCGGCCGGCTCGGTGTCCTTGACCAGGAACCCGCTGGCGCCCGCCCGGAGCGCGCCGTAGACGTAGTCGTCGAGGTCGAACGTGGTCAGGATGATCACCTTGACGCCGTCGAGCCGCGGATCGGTGACGATCACGCGGGTCGCCTCCAGGCCGTCCAGCTCGGGCATCCGGATGTCCATCAGCACCACGTCGGGCCGCAGCTCCCGGGTCTTGGCCACGGCCTCGGCGCCGTTGGCCGCCTCGCCGACCACCTCGATGCCGTCCTCGTCGCTCAGGATGGACCGGAACCCCGCCCGTACGAGGTTCTGGTCGTCGGCGAGCACCGTGCGGATCATCGCACTCCGTTCAAGAAGCAGAGGTCAAGCGTTCAGCGGTAGGTGGGCGACGACCTGGAAGCCGCCGTCAGGCCGGGGGCCCGCCTCCAGTGTGCCGCCCAGCGCGGTGGCGCGCTCGCGCATGCCCTGCAGCCCGAACCCGGTCCCGCCGGTGAACGTCGCGCCCGGCCCGTCATCCTCCACGCGGATCACGATATGTCCGGACTCGTGGGTGACGGTCAGCCGAGCCGTATCGGCTCCCGAGTGCCGGGAGACGTTCGTCAAGGCTTCCCTGATGATGCGCGCCGCGGCCAGGTCCACCTCGGCCGGCACCTCGTCCAGCCGCCCGGACAGCTCGGTCCGTACGTCCAGCCCCGACCCCGCGACCAGCGCCTCCATCCGGGCCAGGCTGTCGGCGGGCGCGGTCGGCGCGTCCTCGTCCACCTGCCGCAACACCCCGAGCGTGGTACGCAACTCGCGCAGCGTCTCCTTGCTGGCCTCCTTGATAGCCCGGAGCGCGGCCTCCGCGTCGTCCGGCCGCTTCTTCAGCCCGTGCAGCGCCGCCGCGGCCTGCACGTTGATCATCGAGATGTTGTGCCCCAGCAAGTCGTGCAGCTCCCTGGCGATGCGCAGCCGTTCCTCGCTCGCCCGCCGCCTGGCCTCCTCCTCCTTGCCGTGCAGGGCGTCGAGCACGCGCTGCTCGGCCTCCCAGAGGTAGGCGCGCCGGTTGCGGGTGACGCCCCCACCGGCGACGGCGGCCACCACCCAGCCGAGGATCATCATGAACATACTGTCGTCCACATGCCTGGTCCCGCCGGTCTCGCCCAGGCCCATGGCCAGCATCGTGGTCGCGCCCGCGGCGATGGCGGCGATCAGGTGGCCCAGGTCGGCGGCGGTGTAGAGGACGACGAACGCCATGATCAGGATCGGCCCGTCGAGCCGGGCGAAGGGGTAGTAGAACGCGACGGTCGCCAGCACGACGATCATCGCCACCACCGGGTAGCGGCGCCGGGCCAGCACCCCGGCACTGGCCACGAGCGGCAGCACGATGTCCAGCGCGTTCGGTGTCAGGGCGGGCTGGAAGAAGGAGGTGGCGACCGTACCCGCCAGCGTGACGATGATCACCGCCACCGACACGATGGTGCTGGCCGACAACCTGCGCATGGGGCCCATTCTGTACGGCGCCCCCCACGGGTGGCCAACCGCCCCGCAATGGGTAGAGCCGGAGCATGAGCGAAGAAGACGACTTGCGACACGTCGAAGAGGACCTGGCCAGGCTGCGAGCCGAGACCAAGGACCTGCGCGACCAGATCCGCGACATGGGCGCCACCGACCAGGTGGAGATCAGCGCGATGATCGGCATGGCGGACGAGCAGGAAGAGCTGATCGCGGAGCTGGAAGGCCGCCGAGACGAGCTCCTCCGGCGTCTCAAGGGCGCCAGTGGTTAGCGCAGGGACGCGCCCACTTCGTGCAGGTGCCCCAGGGCCTGCCCGTACGAGGTGATCAGACCCGTCTCCAGGTAGCTGACCCCCAGGTCGGCGCAGTACTGCCGGACGATCGGCTGGGCCTTGCGCAGGTTCGGCGACGGCATGTTCGGGAACAGGTGGTGCTCGATCTGGTAGTTGAGCTGCCCGAGCGCCACGTCCACGAACACGCCGCCCTTGACGTTGCGCGAGGTCAGCACCTGCTTGCGGAGGTAGTCGAGCTTGTCCTCCTTGGTGAGGATCGGCATGCCCTTGTGGTTCGGCGCGAACGTGCTGCCCAGATAGACACCGAACAGCCCCTGGTGCACCACCAGGAAGAGCAGCGCCATGCCGAACGGCAGCACGGCGAAGATCAGGCCGAAGTAGCAGGCGAAGTGCGCCAGCAGCAGCGCCCCCTCCGCCCTGCGGTGCTTCGTCGTCGGCTGGAACACCGCCTTGACGCTGGCGATGTGCAGGTGCCACGCCTCCAGCGTGAGCAGCGGGAAGAACCAGTACGCCTGCCACTTGGCGATGAACCTCGGCAGCCCCCGGCTCCGCTCCACCTGGCCGGTCGACCAGACGATCACGGCGGGCGAGACGTCGGGGTCCTCGTCCTCGTGGTTGGGGTTGGCGTGGTGGCGGTTGTGCTTGGTGTTCCACCAGCCCCAGCCCAGGCCGATGCCGAAGTCGCCGATGATCAATCCCAGGATGTCGCTCGCCTTGCGGGTCCTGAAGACCTGCCGGTGGCCCAGGTCGTGGGCGACGAACCCGATCTGCGCGGAGGCCACGGCGAGCGCGACAGCCACCAGCAGCTGCCACCATGAGTCGCCGACCCACACGAACAGCGCCCATAGACCGACATAAGCGGCCAATACCAGGGTCAACCGCACGGCGTAGTAGACGGGACGCCGGTCCAGCAGTCCGGCGTCCTGGATTTGTCGGGCCAGTTTGGCGAAGTCACTACCACGGGTTTCGAGCGTGCCTGTATCGGCCACCGGTCTCCTCACTTAGAGGTGGAAGTTACCCCCACCCGGCGCATTCTCCGCGATAAGGAGAGATCACGGCTAGTGCTCCGCCATCGCGCCTGCTCAGTAGACTGCCCAGTATGGTTCATGCCAAGCCATGCTCGGCGCGGTGACGGCGGCTGACGGAGACTTTCACGGGGACGACAGCGCGTACCTCTCCGGGTTGGGGATCGCCGCACCCCTGACCAGGGCCTCAGCGTAGCGCTCCGCACCCAGCGCCGCCCGGCACCGCCCGGCCAGCGCGACCACGAACGGATCGGCCGACTCGGTGCTCCCGCGCAACTCCCGGGCCGCCCCCAGCAGCTCGGCAGCCATCAGTGGGTCGCGGTGCTCGGCCACGCCTTCGAGCACGGTCGCGCGAGCCGTCCGGTCCTCGCAGGTGGCCATGAGCTCCAGCGCCCTGCGCGACGGCTCGGCCGACTCGGCCACGCGGGCCAGCTCGACGTTCATGAACGCCCTGAACTGGGGAGGCGCGTCGATGTCCATGGCCAGGGCGCCACGCAGCAGCCGGGCGGCCTCACCCGCGTCACCGGAGCGCCGGGCCAGCTCGGCTCTGGCGTGCGTCACCCGGGCGATGGCCAGCCCGTCCTCGGAGCGCAGCGCCGCCTGCCAGGCCCGCTCCAGGGTGGTGGCGGCGCCCGCGTGGTCGCCGGTGCGCATCATGAGCTGGCTGAGCCGCAGCAGGAACATCATCGGCCCGAGCGGCGCCCCCAGCCCGCCCAGCTCCGTCGCGATCGACTCCGGCTCCTTGGCCAGGGCCAGCGCGCGGGCGAAGTCGCCGCGGTTCTCGGCGGCCAGCGACAGCCAGAAGTAGGCGGTCCACTGCCCCCAGCGGTCGCCGGTCCCGCGCAGCCCGTCGAGCGCCGGCTCCAGCAGGGCCTCGGCGCCGTCGACCGCCCCGTACTCGAACCGGACGATGCCCGCCACCAGCAGCGCCGTCGACCTGGTCCACGTGTCGGGATGATCACGAAGCCGCTGGGCGGCCGCCTCCGTGAGGGCCACCACGTCGCGCGGCGGCCCCATGGCGCTGCCCAGCGCCCACGAGTGCAGCGCCGCCGGATGGTCGGACTCCCGGACCGCCCGGCTCGGCTCGGCGCCCGTGGCGGCCATCATGCACAGTCCGTGGGCCAGCTCCCGCCCGGCGGGCGGAACGTCACCGACCCTGCGCAGTACGGCGGACGCGGTCGCGATGACCTCGTGGCGCCGCCCGCGCATGATCCACGGCCACAGCCTGGGCAGGATGACCCGGAGCGGGTCGTCGGAGTGCCGGAGCGCCGCGTCCAGGTTGCCCTGCTCGGCGTCGAGCACGGCCAGCCACTTGACCTGCTCACCCGTCCGCAGGTGCGGATCGGCGGCCTCGGCCAGCTCGGCGTAGTAGCGGGCGTGCGCCTGCCTGAGCTCCGACAGATCAGCCGTGGCGCTCTCCGAGAGGTCGCCCGAGATGGTCTGCGGGCGGTCGTCGGTGACGTACTGCCTGATCGTCTCCAGCATGGTGTAGCGATCACCGGAGAGCGCGATCAGCGACTTGTCGACCAGCGAGGACAGCAGATCGAGGTCACCGCCGCAGACCCGGCCGATCGCCTCGGCCGTCGCCCCGCCGGAGAACACCGACAGCCCCCGCAGCAGCTCCCGCTCCTCTCCCGACAGCAGGTTCCAGCTCCAGTCGATGACCGCGCGCAGCGTGCGGTGCCTGGGTTCGGAGGTACGGCTGCCGCGAAAGGCCAGCCGGTCGCCGAGCTGCTCGACCAGCATGGACACCGACATCGTCCGCAGCCGGGCGGCGGCCAGTTCGATGGCCAGCGGGATGCCGTCGAGCTCGCGGCAGATCCGCGCGGCCTCGGCCGGGCCCAGGCTCAGGTCGGGACGGGCGGCGGCGGCGCGGTCGCGCAGCAGCTCCACGGCGGGCTCCTCCGCCAGCGGGAGTACGGGGTGCAGGCTCTCACCGGGGATGTTCAGCGGCTCCCTGCTGGTGGCGATGACCCGCAGCCCGGCCACCTCGCCCAGCAGCCACTGAGCCACCCGCGCGGCCTCGTCGATCAGGTGCTCACAGTTGTCCAGCACGATCACCGGCGACGTGCCGAGCAGCGCTCTGACCAGGTCGGACGTCTTGAACACGGCCTCCAGCGCGGCCCGCACCCCGGCCGCCGGGGCCAGCTCGACCAGCCACACCCCGTCGGGCACGCGCAGCGTCGCGGCGGCCTCGACGGCCAGCCGGGTCTTCCCCGCCCCGCCGGGCCCCACGAGGGTGATCAACCGGGCGCCCGTCAGCGCCCGTCCGCCGCGGCCGACGAAGAGCGCCCGGAGGCGGGCGAGGTCGTCGCCGCGGCCGACGAAGCTGGTCAGCCGGGCGGGCAGGTTGCTCCTGGGCTCCGGCTCCTCCTCACGCAGCGCCGCGAGGTGCGCCTCCCGCAGCTCGGCCCCCGGATCGACGCCCAGCTCGTCGGCCAGCCGCGCCCTGATCCGCTCGAAGACCTCCAGCGCCTGTCCACGCCGCCCGTCCGCCACCATGGCCCGCATCAGCAGCGCGTGGAACGGCTCGCGCAGCCGGTGCTCGGCGACCAGCTCCTCCAGCTCCGCCACGACATCGCCGCCCGCCGCCAGGTCCGCCGCGATCCGGCCGGCCAGCGCCGCCAGCCGCAGCTCCTCCAGCCGGGCGGCCGGGGCCAGCGCGAAGGGCAGGTCGGTGCCGCCCAGCGCCGGGCCGCGCCAGAGCGCCAGAGCCGCGTGCGCGTCGCCCGCGCGGGCCAGCCGCTCGAACGCCTGCGCGTCCACCTCATCGGCCGGTACGTCGAGCAGGTAGCCGCTCGGATGGGAGGAGATCAGCCCCGGAGCCTCCCTGCGCGCCCTGGACACCAGCGACTGCAGCGCGGCCATCGGATGCTCGGGCGGCTCACCCGGCCACAGGTCGTCGATCAGCCGGTCATTCGTCACCACCCGGCCGGGATCGAGCGCCAGCCGGATCAACAGCGCCCGCACCCGCGCGCCGCCGACCGCGGCCCCCGCGATCTGGAGCGGCCCCAGGATCCCGATCCGCATCCACCCTCCAACAAAGGGCCGCTCAGCTCTTGGGGCTGGCGCTCTGGACGACCTCGAACGACCAGAGCTGCGATCCGGACGCGGCGGGCCCCTGGCCGTGGCCATGCCCCTGGGCGGCCCCGGCTTGCGCGTGCCCGCGCTGGAAGGCCTGACCCTGCTGCCACGTCTGGAAGTCGTCCTCGCTGCGCCAGCGGGTGTAGACCAGGTACTGGTCGGTGCCCTCGACCGGCCTGAGCAGCTCGAACCACTCGAACCCGTCGGCCGACTCCACCATGCCCGCCCGGTTGGAGAAGCGTCGCTCCAGCTCCTCGCGCATCTCCGCCGGCACGGTCAGGACGTTGATCTTCACGACTGACAACGGAACCCCTCTCCTCCCCTCCAACGCTAGCGTCAGCGCGCCACGCCTCGCGATCTGGGTGCGGCTCCTCTTAGGCACGGCGTTGGACTACGCGAACACCTTCGCCTTGAGCGACGGGAAGCGCTGGACCGTACGCAGGAACGTCTTGAAGCCCATCCTGGCGACCCGGCTCTCGCCGATGAACTGCTCGGCCGCGCGGAGCGAGTCCCGCACGGCCGCGAAGCCGTACTCGCGCATCCGCTCCTCGTAGTCCGCGATGGCCTCGACCGTATCGCGCCCGCTGGTCAGTGCCAGGCAGAGCAGGCGGGCGTCGCGCAGCGCGGTGTTGGCGCCGATGCCGCGCATCGGCGTCATGCTGTGGATGGCGTCGCCGAGCAGCGTAATGGTGGTGGCCGGCCACGGCTCGATCGGGATCGAGGTACGGATCGGCAGCAGCGAGACCGTGTCGGGGTCGGACAGGTCGATCAGCTTGTGGAGATCGGGATGCCAGGACTCGATCATCTCCGCCACCGTCTGCTTGAGCCGCGCGCCCGGCAGGTCGGCGATGTCGGCGGGGAAGCGGTCCTTGGTGGCGCCCACGGCCCAGAGGATGTAGCTGCCGGCGTTGTCCATCAGCGCCCCCTGCTGCTCGGTCGCCCCGATGGCGCCGACCGGCGCGGTGTCGCTCAGGTCGTGCGGGGCGCAGAACAGGCCGAGGCCTTTGGGCGGGACGATGGTGTTCGGGCCCTCGACGAGCCGCCGCGAGATGAGCGCCCTGGTCTCGTCGGTGAGCGGAAACTTGCCCGCCACCGTGGTGATGCCGGTCTCGACGCGCTCGGCGTGCGGCAGATACTGCTTGCGCACCCGCGAGTTACCGCCGTCGGCGGCGACCACGACGTCGGCCGTGTCGCTGGAGCCATCGGCGAAGAACAGCTCGACCCGCCCGTCGGGCAGCCGTTCGTAGCGCTCGTACGTCTTGCCGAACCGCACCACCTCCTCCAGCCCGGTCAGCAGCACCTGCCTGAGCGTGATGCGGCTCACGGAGTGGTGGTCGTCGGCCGGGTCGGCCGCGGGCGGGGTCTCGATCAGCGCGAGCGTGCCGAGCCGCTCGGTGAGGAAGCCGAAGTCCTGGCCGCCCTGCCCGGTCGTGGCGAGGAACGCCTGCCAGAGCCCCTCCGGGAGGCAGTCGTGGAGGGCGCGGGCGCCGTTGGGGTCGATGTGCACCCGGTAGCCCTGCAGCCGGTCGGCCGGGGTGCGGTCCCGCTCGTAGACGGTGACGTGCTTGCCGGCCTTGAGGAGTCCCTGAGCGAGGCAGAGGCCGCCGACCCCGCCGCCGATGATCGCGATGTGCTCTGTCATGCCCCTGACTATCAACCGTACAGATGATTCTGTCAACCATCCGGATGGATGATAGTGTTCCGGGTATGAGACGAGCGCCGGAGGAGAAGCAGCGCGACCCGGAGCGCACCAAGGCCCGCATCCTTCAGGCGGCGCTGGAGGAGTTCGCCGCCAAGGGGTTCGCCGGGGCGCGGGTCGGTGAGATCGCGGCCAGGGCCGGGGTCAACAAACAGCTGATCTCTTACTACTTCGGCGGCAAGGAGGGGCTCTTCCGCGCGCTGAACACCCGCTGGCAGAGCGAGGAGAGCGTGTTCGCCGATCGCGGGTCGTCGCTGGGCCGGCTCATCGCGGGCTACGCGCGCGCCAATTCCAGCCGCCGCGACTTCGGCAAGTTGCTGGTCTGGCAGGGGCTCACCGACGACGCGCCGCCCGATCCCGCCTTCGCCGACGAGGTGCGCCGCGACCTGGAGCACCTGCGCGCCCGCCAGGAGGCGGGAGAGTTCCCCGCCGACCTGGACCCGGCCGCGGTGCTGGTGGCGCTGTTCGGGATGGCCGCGGCGGGCATCGTCTTCCCGCACCTCGTCCGGGCCGCCTGCGGGCTCGACCCGGGCTCACCCGAGTTCGGCGACTACTACGCCGAGCAGCTGGAGCGGCTCGCCGACCACCTGCGCGACGGTTAGGGGCAGCGGACGATCATCCCCGCGTACGAGAGATTCCCGCCGAACCCGAACAGCAGCATCGGCGCCCCCTGCCGCACCTCACCCCGCTCCAGCAGCTTCGACAGCGCCAGCGGGACGCTCGCGGCCGAGGTGTTGCCCGATTCGACCACGTCACGGGCCACGATCGCGTTGACCGCGCCGAGCTTCTGCGCGATAGGCTCGATGATCCGCAGGTTCGCCTGGTGCAGCACCACGGCCGCCAGCTCCTCCGGCTTGACGCCGCCCCGCTCGCACGCCCGCCGGGCGATCTCCGGCAGCCGCGTCGTGGCCCAGCGGTAGACGGTCTGGCCGTCCTGGGCGAAGCGGGTGGGCGTGCCGCCGATCCGCACCGCGCTGCCCAGTTCGGGGGCCGAGCCCCAGACGACGGGCCCGATCTCCGGCTCCGCCGCCGCGCTGAGCACCACCGCACCGGCGCCGTCGCCGGTCAGCACGCACGTCGTACGGTCGGTCCAGTCGGTCACGGCCGTCATCGTGTCCACCCCCACGACCAGCGCGTGCGTGGCGGCCCCCGCCTTGATCGTGTGGTCGGCCATGGCCAGCGCGTGGGTGAAGCCGGAGCATGAGACGCCCAGGTCCATGACGGCCGCGTCCGGTACGCCGAGTTTGGCCGCGACGCGGGAGGCGATGTTCGGCGCCCGCTCGGTCTGGGTGCAGGTGGCCACGAGGACGAGGTCGATGTCGGCGGCGTCCAGCCCGCTGCTCGCCAGCGCCTTGGCCGCCGCGTGCCCGGCCAGCTCCGTCACACCCTCCTCCGGCCCGGCCATGTGCCTGGTACGGATCCCGACCCGCTTGGTGATCCACTCGTCGGAGGTGTCGACCATGGTCGCGAGGTCGTCGTTGGTCAGCACCTTGGCGGGCTGATAGTGGCCGGTGGCGACGAGTCTTGATCCAGTCATGGGCGGGACTATAGCAACCGACCGTTCGGACGCTAAACCGCTCCGGACGCTAAACTGCCTGGATGAGTCCACGGAGATCCGTGGCGGAGGCCCTCGGCACGCGCTCCGCCATCCTCGACCGCTCGGTCGCCATCGCCTCCCTCGAAGGGCTGGAAGGGCTGACCATCGGCCGCCTCGCGACCGAGCTCGGCATGAGCAAGTCCGGCGTGCTCGGTCATTTCGGCTCGAAAGAGGCGCTGCAGCTGGCGGTGCTGGAACGGGCCGGCGAGGTCTTCCGCGCGGAGGTCTGGGAGCCGGTCATCCGGATCGAGCCGGGACTGCGCCGGCTGCGGGCGCTCTGCGAGGAGTGGATCTCCTACCTGGAGCGCGGCGTCTTCCCCGGGGGCTGCTTCTTCGTCGCCGCGGCCCACGAGTTCGACGGGCGCGTGGGGGCGGTACGTGACGCGGTGGCGGCCCGGTTCGAGGCCTGGCGGGGGCGGCTGCTCAAGGAGACGCGGCGGGCGGTGGCCGCCGGGGACCTGCCGGGCGGGACCGAGGTCGATCAGCTGGTGTTCGAGCTGCACGGCCTGGTCATGGCCCTGAACCACACCTTGCAGCTGCACGGCGACCGGCAGGCCGTCGTATGGGCGCGCCGGGCCGTACGGGCTCGTCTGGGCATGCCTTAGGACGCCGTATGGGCTCGTCTGGGTACGCCTCAGGACGCCGCGTCGAAGTCGAAGTCGGCGTCCGGTCAGGCCAGGTCAGCTCGCGGAGAGCTCCTCGAAGAGCGTGAGCGCCGCCTGGCGTACGTCCTGTGGCGCGAGTCCGTCGAGTGTCTCCCTGGCCTGGACGACGTCGCGTGTGGTGGCCAGCGTGATGGCCAGTGACGCGGCCGCCGCGCGGTCCAGCGAGCCCGCCGGCGCGGCGTCGGCCAGCTGCTGGGCGCTCGCGGCGAGGTCGAGGTTGTCTCTCAACGGGCCTCCTCGGGTGATTGCGGGTTGGCCCATTGCATCACTTGGCAGGGTGATTCATCCACTTTTCTTGGGGCCGTTCCCGTTTCGACGGTCGAGAGGTCGTGCATACGTCCCCGCTTACCCCGTCTGACCACACGTTACGCACCCGGTACCGCCAGGCCTGATTCGTAGGCGGTGATCACCGCCTGCACCCTGTCGCGCAGCCCGAGCTTGGCGAGCAGATTGCTGACGTGCGTCTTCACGGTGTGCTCGCTGACCACCATGGCCTGGGCGATCTCCGCGTTCGACAGTCCGCGCGCGATGAGCTGCAGCGTCTCGCGCTCTCTCGCGGTCAGTACGCCCAGCGCGTCGGCGGGCCTGGCGGCGGGCCGGGAGGTGAACTCGGAGATCAGCCTCCTGGTCACCGTCGGCGCCAGCAACGACTCACCCTCCGCGACCACCCGTACCGCGTTGACCAGGTCGTCCCGCCGCACATCCTTCAGCAGGAACCCGCTGGCCCCCGCCCGCAGCGCGTCGTAGACATAGTCGTCGTGGTCGAACGTGGTGAGCATGAGCACCCGGCAGCCGGTCTCCGCGCACACGATCTTGGCCGCCTCGATGCCGTCCATCCTGGGCATGCGGATGTCGAGCAGGAGCACGTCCGCGCCATGCTCGCGGACCGCGGCGACGGCCTGGAGCCCGTCGCCCGCCTCGGCCACCACGTCGATGTCCGGCTGCGCGTCCAGGATCATCGCGAACCCGCCGCGAACCAGCTCCTGATCGTCGGCGACCACGACCCGGATGCTCGGGGCCGCGTCCTGGCCGGTCATGCCTGGGCCAGCGGGAGCCGTACCGACACATGGAAGCCCGGCCCGTCGGTGCGGGGACGGGCCGCGGCGCTGCCACCGCAGGCGGCGGCGCGCTCGCGGATGCCGATCAGCCCGTGCCCACCCGAGGGCAGCCCGCGTCCATTCGAGGGCAGCCCGTGCCCATCGTCGGTGATGTCGAGCATCAGGGTGTCGTCCTCCCAGGTGAGCCGGATGTCCGCGTGGTTCGCGCCGGCGTGCTTGACGATGTTGGTGAGTGCTTCCTGCGTGACCCGGTACGCGGCGACGGCGCAGTCGGGCGAGACGGGACGCGGTGTGCCGGTCGAGGCGAACGCCACCCGCAGCCCCGTGTGCGAGACCTGGTCCGCCAGAGCGGGCAGGTCGTCGATGGTGGGCTGCGGCGCGCGCGGCGCCTCCTCGTCCTTCAGCACGCCCAGCATGCGGCGCAGCTGCATCATCGCGTCCCGTCCCGCCGCGGCGATCGCGTCGAAGGCGGCCTCCGCCCGCGCCGGGTCGCTCCTGACCACCACGGGCCCCGCCTCGGCCTGGACGACCATGAGGCTGACCGCGTGGGCGAGGATGTCGTGCATGTCGCGGGCGATCCTGGCGCGCTCGTGCTCGGCCGCGCGTTCCGCTTCCATCTGTCGCTCCCTTTCCAGCCGTTCGGCCCGTTCCTCCAGCGCGGCGGCGTGGGCGCGGGAGGTGGCGGTGGCCCTGCCGATGGCGTACGCGGCGACGAAGAGCACCGTCCCGCGCAGCGCGGTCTCCGACGAGCCGACCACGAGCAGGCCACCGGTGACGGTCATGGCGAGCACGAGAATCCGCTGCCAGGTGCCGGAGTAGGCGGCGACCGTGTAGAGCGCGACCATGCCGCCGTACCAGACGGGCTGGCGCGCGACGTGGTCGGCGAGATCGTAGAGGGCACCCGTGCACAGGCACACGACCAGTACGGTGATCGGCGCCCGCCGCCGCCAGACCAGGGGCAACGACGCGACGACCACCACTGCGTACCCCCACCAGTCCCAGGGCTCGCCGGTCCGATCGTCGCTGGACAGCAGGGGCCAGAGCTGGGCGATCAGGATCACCGCGGTGAGCGCGGCGTCCACCCAGAGGTGAGGGAGCGCCGCGATCCTTCGACGCACGATGTCGATAAGCGACAAGTCGGACACAGCGCCTCATCTTTCCGTATGCCGGCTCTCACGCATGTACGGGAGCGTGCCTCGCCGTCGTCGTGCGGCGACCCATCAGCGGCAGGAACGAGACCAGCAGCAGGATCGCGCCCACCGGGATGAGGTCCAGGTTGACCGCCGACAGCACGATCTCGGCCAGTACCACGACCGGCACCCAGACCTTGACCAGCCGGTTCCCGGCGAGCAGGGCGGCGAAGGAGAGCTGGGCGACGTAGAACAGGATCGGGCCCGCGCCGTAGACGGCCAGGGACACGCCCGGCACCGCCTTCACCTGCTCGAACATCGGGCCCATCGCGTCATGGTCGGCCGCCAGGAAGCCGACGATGATGTCGATCGCGAACTGGGCGGCCGCGCAGCCGATCCCGACGACGCCCACGACCAGCGCCGTGGTGGCGAGGGCGGACCGCCCCAGCATCCGCCGCATTTCCCAAAATATCGGGATGAACAGCGTCAAAGCTCCAAGAAAGGCGAGGTGCCCGGCTGTCCAGGCCAAGCCGGGGCCTCGGACGCCGTCGAGACCGTCGATGATTCTGAGCAGACCGTAGGTCAGGACGAGCAGGGGGGCGGCGATGAGCGCGGTGCGGTTCTTCATGGCTGGTTCTCCTTCAAGCTGCGGGATATGCAGCCAATCCTCGGAGTTCGCCGCTCAAAGCGGATCGCCGCCACGGGCGATCCTCGGTCTCCCTCTCAAGAGCGAGTCCCGTCGCCCGCGAGGGTGATCCGCCGACAATCACGGAGTGCTTGACAATTCTAATTGTCGGTGGAAGTGTCGGTCGCACGCGCAAGGGACATCCACCGAGGAGACGGTCATGCCGCACGAGTTCGAGGTACGTCACGACATCGAGCTGGAAGCCTCACCCGAGGAGGTCTGGCAGGCGATCGCCGAAGGACCGGGCATCGACTCCTGGTTCATGGGCCACAGCGAGCTGGAGCCCCGCGAGGGCGGCAGGGGCACGCAGACCTTCGGCGGCGACTTCAGCATGGGCTCGACCATCACCGCGTGGGAGCCCGGCAAACGGCTGGCCTACCGAGGCGACGAGAACCCCGAAGACGGCACGTTCATGGCGTTCGAATACCTCATCGAAGGTCGCGAGAGCGGCAGCACCGTGCTCCGCTTCGTGCACAGCGGCTTCCTCGGCGACGACTGGGAGTCCGAGTACGACGCGCTGAAGATCGGCGACCTCCAATACCTGCGCAAGCTGGCCGCCTACCTCAAGCACTTCCGCGGCCGGATCTCGACGCACAACCTGATGATCTGGGGCCCGCAGGCGTCGCACGACCAGGCGTGGGCCGCCTTCCAGAGCGTGCTCGGCCTGACCGGCGGCATCGCCGCGGGCGACCGGGTCACCATCGCGCCCGACGGGGTCGCGCCGCAGGAGGGCGTCGTCGAGTGGGTCACCGATCCGGGCACGTTCGTGGGCGTGCGTACGGACGACGGGCTCTACATGCTCACCCACGGCCAGGGCACGGTCGTGGTCGAGCACCACGCGTACGCCGAGATCGACGGGCAGGCGCTGGAGCAGTCCTGGCAGGGCTGGCTCCAGAAGGCCTTCGCGTAGAAGGCCTCCGCTCCGGCGGCTGTCGGGCCGGCATCGGCGTCCCGGCATCCGGGGCATCGCTGGGCCTGGTCGGCGCTTTGCGGGACCAGGCCGCGGGGTCGATGAGGTCGCGGCGCGCTACTGGTCGGCCGGGCGGTCGCGGGAGTTGTTGATGCGTAGCGCCTCGGCGAGCTGGTCTTCCAAGATGATGATCCGGCAAGCGGCTTCCAGGGCGGTGCCCTGGTCGACCAGCTCGCGGGCCCTGGCCGCCAAGCGCAGCTGGTAGCGGGAGTAGCGGCGGTGGCCGCCGTTGGAGCGTTGCGGCTCGATCAGTTTGGCGGCGCCCAGGCTGCGCAGGAAAGCCGCGCTGACGCCCAGGATCTCCGCGGCCCGGCCCATGCTGTAGGCGGGGTAGTCGTCATCGTCGAGTTTGGCTTCAGCACTGGCATCCACCGCCGCGTCGGAGGGTGGCAGGGTGCGGGACTCGGCTTTGTCGCCGTAAGCGGCGCTTGACGCGAGCGTGGAAGTAGCGGCCGTGGTGCGGGGCTTGGGCTTGCTATCGGGCCCTGTGGCCAACTCTGTGGATGTTCGATCCATGTAACCTCCTGAACGCGGACGAGGGCCCCGGCGCCATGATGCGCCGGGGCCCGCAACTAGGTTGTTCAACACCATCTACCGGCCATGAGGCCGAATTGCCGTTTCCGCAACAGCCGCCCGCTGAGGGCGGGGGTGCGGGGATCGCGTAAGCGTGACCGTAGACCACCTTCCCGTCTGTGGAGCTGCGGTACCCGTGCGGCGAAAACACACCGGCGACGGGCGATCCTGATGGCGTTCAACACTCCCTTCGCTATCTGTGAACCTTCTACAACCCATGTCATGAGCCGACCTTCCACGGCCGCTCTGGCAGCGCGTCCACGCGTCCGGCCCTTTACGACTGCTCGGCCTTTCACGTCCGACCTTCTGCCGGTTACTGCTCACTTCCAACTGCCGTACTGCTGCGACCCGTATGGCCGCTCTGGCAGCGCGTCCACGCGTCCGGCCCCTTGCGACTGCTCGGCCTTTCACGTCCGACCTTCTGCCGGTCACTCCTGCTATCCACGCTCGTCCGGGCGGCTCGTCGTGACGCCGGGTATCTCGTGCGCCGCCCTCGTGGATCCGTTCCTTGCGATGGAAGAAACACTAGCCACAACAGCAACGAATGTCTACTGCGGCAACTACAGATTTTCGATTCCTGACGCAGCAGTCTCACCGGATGGCCTCTGGCAGGGAGTTCGAGGTTAGGAAGCCGCTTCGATGACGCCGTAGACGGCCCGGGAGACGCGCTCGGCCGCCGTGTCGGGATCGGGCCGTCCGGCGTCCAGCCACGCGATGACCCCTTCGACCGTCACCGCGAACACCAGCCGCGCCGCCCAGTCCGCCCACTGGGGATCGACGATCCTGGCGGCCAGATGATCGCGGGCGATCCGGACGGACTCGCGGGTGAAGTCGTCGATGAGGTCGCGGAACTCCGGCTCGCGGGCCGCATAATGGAACAGCAGCCGAAACCCGTCCGGATCCGCGTCGGCCGCCCGCATGAGCGCCGGGATCGTCTGGTCGCTGAAGCCCGATTCGCCCACCCGCTCGCCGAGCCGCGAGCCCGCCCGGTCGAGCACCGCCCGATAGAGGTCGGTCTTCGACTCGAAGTGCCGGTAGAGGATCACCCGGCTGACGCCGGCCTCGGCGGCCACGTCGTCGAGACCGGTGGCCGTGTAGCCGCCGACCGCGAAGGCGCGCGTCGCGGCGTCGAGGATCTGCTCCCGGCGCTCGGCGCGGGGCATCCGCCGGACGGTTTCCATGCGCGCGCTCCTCTTGTTTACTTTCGAGTCTACAAATACCGTTGTTCACATGCCAGTAAACAAGCTTCCCTTCGAGCAGCCTGAGCTCCTCCGGCCGGCGCCGCTGCTGCGCGCGCTGCAGGCCGACGGCCCGGTGCATCGCGTACAGACGGGCACGGGCGACGACGCCTGGCTGGTGACCGGCTACGAGGATGTACGCCGCCTGCTCGACGACGACCGGCTCGGTCGCTCGCACCCCCATCCCGAGAACGCCGCGCGCATCGGCGAATCCGCGCTGTTCGGTGGCCCGATGGGCGACTTCGACACCGAGCACGAGGACCACGCCAGGATGCGGACGGTGTTCCAGCCGCACTTCTCGCCGAAGCGCATGCGGGCGTTCCGTCCGCGCGTGGAAGAGCTGACCGACCAGCTGCTCGACGAGCTGGCGCGGCAGGGCTCACCAGCCGATCTCCATCAGGCGCTGGCGCTGCCGCTGCCGATCCTGGTCATCTGCGAGCTGCTCGGCGTGCCGTACGAGGATCGCGACCAGTTCCGCGCCTGGACGGAGGCGGCGGGCAACACCGTCGACCACGCTCGCTCGATGCGGGGCCTGACCGACCTGTACGAGTACGGCAAGAGCCTCGTCGAGCGCAAGCGGCACGCGCCGGGCGACGACGTGATCTCTCGCATGATCGAGGTGCCCGACACGAACGACGACGAGATCGCCCAGCGGGCCATGAACCTGCTGTTCGCCGGTCACGAGACCACGGTCGTGCAGATCGGCATGGGCGCGCTGTACCTGCTGGCGAACTCGGCGCAGTGGGACACTCTGCTGGCCGAGCCCGAGCTGCTGACCGGGGCGATCGAGGAGATCCTCCGGGTGCCGATGGTGAACGGCACCGGCGGCATCCCCCGATACGCCCGCGTCGATCTGGAGATCGGCGAGGTCACGGTCCGGGCGGGCGAGCTGGTCCTGCTGCACATCGGCATGGCCAACCACGACGAGACGATGTTCGCGGATCCGGAGCGGTTCGACATCAGCCGGGAGGCGATGGCTCACGTCTCGTTCGGTTACGGCGCCCGCTACTGCATCGGGGCGCCGCTGGCCCGGATCGAGCTGCAGGCGGTGTTCGCCCGGCTCATCCCGCGTTTTCCGGGAATGCGGCTGGCGGTGCCGGTCGAGGAACTGCGCGTGCGCGCCGACTCGCTGACGGCGGGCCTGGTGTCACTGCCGGTGAAGTGGTGACGTCACTTCATCTTTAGGAGGGAATGCGTTCGAGCAGGCTCTGCATGTCGTCGGCGTGCTCCTCCTCCTTCGCCAGGAGTTCCTCGAACACCCGGCGGGTGGTGATGTCCTTGTCGCCCAGCCACTGGATGATCTCGGTATAGCTGGCCACCGCGATCCGCTCCGCGACCAGGTCTTCCTTGATCATGTCGATCAGTCCGCGGCTCTCGTCGTACTGGGAGTGGGCGCGGGAGCTGAGCGTGTCGGGGTTGAAGTCGGGCGCGCCGCCGAGCTGCACGATCCTGGCCGCCAGTTTGTCGGCGTGTTCCTGCTCCTCGCCCGCGTGCTCCAGGAACTCCTGCGCCACCGACTCCGACTGCAGCCCGGACGCGGTGTAGTGGTGCCGCTTGTAGCGGAGCACGCACACCAGCTCGGTGGCCAGGGCCTCGTTGCAGATCTGGATCACGCGTTCCAGATCGGCGCCGTAGGCGTCGGTGATCGGGCCCTTGTCGATCTCGGCGCGGGCGCGCTCGCGAATGGTCTTGATGTCGGTCAGGAACTCAGCCATTGCGCCCATATGCCCACTTGTCTGGCAAAGACGCCCATTCGCCCGCAAAAGTGCGGTCAGCTCTCACCGTTGGCGAGCCGGGTGATGGTGTCGGCGACGCGCCGTTGCCTGGTCTCGGCCTTCTTGGCGCCCTCGACCTGGAGGACGTAGCGGAGCTTGCGGGAGTACGACAGCCCTTCGAAGAAGCGCTTGGCCTCGGGAGCCTCGTCCAGCGCCGTGGCCAGGTCGGCCGGCACCGCCACCTCCCGGGGCGCGGTGTCGAGCTCCAGCGTGACCTCCACCTCGTCGCCCGCGGCCACCCCCGCGCCCTGGCGGTTCTCGGCGCTGAGCGGCAGCATGTAGCGGCCGCCCATGGTGGCGACCGTGCTGCGGTAGCCGTAGCCATTGATCGTGACGCTGACGGCGGGCCGCCTGCTCCCGCCGAGACCCTCGACGACCTCGGTGGGGACCTCGATGCCCGTGGCGGTCTTGCCGCCCAGTTCGACGACGGCGCGGAATCTCATTTGAAGAACCCTTCCAGGACCGGTGCCAGGGCCGAGGCCTTGACGATGTGCGTCTGGCCGTCGAGCGTGTGGTGCTCGGCGTTGGGCAGCACGTCGGCCCAGGCCCGCATGCCGTTGCGCATCCACACCGGGCTCTTGCCGCCGCAGATCACCAGGGTCGGGATCTTGACCGAGGCCCAGGGGGTGGCGGGGAGCGGCTTGCCGCGCTCGTAGTCGGCCACGAACGCGACGTCGTAGAGCAGCGTGTTGACGATGGCCTTCATACCGGACCAGGCGGGCATGAAGCGCATCATGGCGACGAGCGCGCCGGGCAGGTTGACGCCCTTGCGCATGAAGTAGGCGACCGCCTGGCCCTGGCGCCCGGTGGCCACCATCTCTTCGAGCTGCCGCACGTAGTCGTCCGGGATCGGCGGCCGGCTGTCGTCGACCACGAACGGCGCCTCGTAGACGGCCACCTTCGACACCGGCAGGCCACTCTCGACGGCCGCCATGGCCAGCGCCGCGCCCGACGAGATGCCGTACAGGAAGGCAGTGCCGCCCGCCTCCTCCACCAGCGCGGCCAGATCCTCGATCTCGCGCTCGGGGGAGAACGGCGCGGTGTCGCCGCTGTCGCCACGCCCCCGGCGGTCGTAGGTGTAGACGGTGAAGCCGCGAGCCAGCTCCTTGGCCAGCGCCGGGTTCGGGCCGGCCGCGCGGTGGCACATCGCGCCGTCGACGAGGATGACCGCCGGACCCTGGCCGATGCGGTCGTAGGCGATCTGGGTGCCGTCTTTGGAAGTGACCTTGTCCATGTCCGTCTCCTTTTCAGGTGATTGCAGCCTCCCACCGACAATTATTTTTGTCAAGCAATGACCTGGGCGTACCTCCGTATGGACCCTCAGTGATCCGTACGGCCGGTTCGTTCGTAAGGTGGCAGCATGAGCATCGCCGATGACCCGGACCGCGCACCCGCCCGCTCGCACCTGTACGCCATGGGACTGTCGGAGGAGGAGATGCGCCGCCCCATGATCGGCATCGCCTCCACCTGGACCGGCACGATGCCCTGCAACCTCACCCAACGCGAACTGGCCGCCCACGTCGCCACGGGGGTGCGCAGGGCGGGTGGCACGCCGATGGAGTTCAACACGATCGCCGTCTCCGACAACCTCACCATGGGCACGCCCGGCATGCGCGCCTCGCTGGTGAGCCGCGAGATCATCGCCGACTCGATCGAACTGATGGGCCGGGCGCACGGGTTCGACGCGCTGGTGTGCATCGTGGGATGCGACAAGACCGTACCGGCGGGCATCATGGCGCTGGCCCGCCTGGACGTACCCGCCGTCGTCCTCTACAGCGGCAGCATGATGCCCGGCCGCTGGCGCGACCGGGACGTCACCATCCAGGACATGTGGGAGGCCCTCGGCGAGCGCGCGGTCGGCCGGCTCGACCAGGCCGACGTGGACGACCTGGCCAAGTACGCGTGTCCGGGCCCCGGCACCTGCGCCGCCCAGTACACCGCCAACACCATGGCCTCCGTCGCCGACTTCCTCGGCCTGGCCCCGTTCGGCATCGGCGACATCCCGGCCATCGCCGAGACGAAGAACGCGGCGGCCGAGCGCGTCGGCGAGATCGTCATGGACGCGCTGGCCCGCGACGCCAGGCCCTCGCGCATCCTCACCGAGGACGCCCTGCACAACGCCATCGTCTCGGTGGCCGCCATGGGCGGCTCGACGAACGCCGTACTGCACCTGCTCGCCATCGCCCGCGAGGCCGGGCTGCCGCTGCGCGTCGACGAGATCGGCGCCATCTGCCGCCAGGTCCCCATCATCACCAGGCTCATGCCCAGCGGCGCGCACACCGCCGCCGACCTGTGGCGCGCCGGCGGCACCGCGCTGGTGGCCCGGCGGCTGCTGGACGCGGGCCTGCTGCGCGCGGACGCCGCCCTGGTCGACGGCCGTACGTACGCCGACGTCGCCGCGGCCGCGACGGAGACCCCGGGGCAGCTGGTGGTCACCACCGTCGAGAACCCCGCCAAGGCGCGCGGCGCGCTGGCCGTCCTGCGCGGCTCGCTCGCCCCTGACGGGTGCGTGCTCAAGCTCAGCGGCAAGGCGGATTTCCGGCGCGAGGGCCCGGCCAGGGTGTTCGACTCCGAGGAAGCGTGTTTCGCGGCCATCCAGGAGGGGCGCATCCTGCCGGGCGACGTGATCGTCGTCCGCTACGAGGGCCCGGCCGGCGGGCCTGGCATGCGGGAGATGCTGTCGATCACGGGTGCGCTGGTGGGTACGGGGCTGGGGGACTCGGTGGCGCTGGTCACCGACGGGCGGTTCAGCGGGGTCTCGCATGGCATGGTCATCGGGCACGTCGCGCCCGAGGCGTACGTGGGCGGGCCGCTCGCGCTGGTGCGCGACGGTGACGTGGTCGTCATCGACAGCGCGGCGGGGACTCTGGACCTGAACGTGGCGGAGGAGGAGCTGGGGCTGCGGCGGGACGCTTGGGTACGGCCGGAGCGGCCGGTCGAGCGGGGTGTGCTGGCCAAGTACGCGGCGACCGTCAGGTCCGCCTCGGACGGCGCGGTGACCGTCTAGCTCGTTCCTGAGCGACCGTGAGTACGATCTTGCCCTCGGCGAGGCGGATCCATGACGCGCCGCGTGCGGGGGTCTGCCTCACTTAACTGAATGGCCTCTTGCCGGTAACGGAATGTAGTTTTATGGTCACGGAGACTGGTCATTTCACGGAAAGAACACAGGCGATGGAGACGGCAGCGGCGGCCAGCATGAGGGAGATGGGAAAAGGGACAAGTGACACCCGACCTCGGCGCCAGCGTCGATGGCATGATCGCCACGATCAGCAAGACTCGCCCCCCGATCAGCCGCACGATCATCAACGCACTACACGCGGTGCCGAGGCACTTGTTCGTGCCCTCGGTGGGAGTGGCTCTGACCGACACGGGCCCCGAACTGATCGACCGGGGCAGCGACCCCGAGACATGGTGGGCGACCGTCTACGGGAAACCCGCCATCGTGACCCAGCTCGACAAGGGCGCGACGGACATCCGCAACGTGGAAGGGCGCTACACCTCGTCGAACTCGGCCCCGGGCACGGTGGTCGACCTGCTCACGCAGCTCGACCCCGACTCCGGGCACCGTGTGCTCGAGGTGGGCACCGGCACCGGGTGGACGGCCGCGCTGTTGTCTCACCTGGTCGGCGACGCGTCGCGGGTGACGTCCATCGAGGTCGACCAGGCCGTCGCCGAGCAGGCGGCAAAGAACCTGGCCGCGGCCGGCGTGCACCCGCGCCTGATCGTTGGTGACGGGGCGGAAGGCTGGGCCGAGGCAGCGCCGTACGACCGCGTGCACGTGACGTGCGCGGTGCACACGGTTCCGTACGCCTGGATCGCGCAGTGCCGCCCGGGCGCGGTCGTTGTCACGCCGTTCTCGACCGGGTTCGACACCGACCACTCGCTACGGCTCGTTGTTCTCCCGGACGGCAGCGCGATTGGGCGGTTCCCGGGCTACGCCTCGTACATGATGATGCGCTCGCAGGGCGCTACCAAGGGTGATCCGGACGACTGTAGCGGCCGGCGGTTCACCACCGCGGTGGACCCCCGCACGATCACGTACGCGCCGGCCGGCGCCAACCTGGTGATGTCGGCCCTCACCGGTCTCCGCATGCGCCTCGACGACGAGAAACGTTTGTTCCTCGTCGATCCCGGCGATCCTGGCCAGTGGGGCGCCGCCATCTATGAGCCCGACGGCGAGCATTGGGTGTACGAGCTCGGCGACCGCCACCTCTGGGAGGAGGTGACAGAGGCGTACTTTCGGTGGGTGAGCTGGGGCGAGCCGGGCCTCGAGCGGTTCGGCATGACCGTCACGCCCGAAGGGCAACAGCTTTGGCTCGACACACCCGAGGCCCCCATCGGCCCGCGTCGACGGCCGACCGCCGCGTGACGCGTCAGGCCTGCGCCCCACAGGTCCCGACCTGCGGGGCGCTCATTGTCCGGCCCCGAGCCGCCCTGGAGGGGCCGAGGAAGAAGATCCATACCGCCCCCACCTGCAAATAGACAGCGCAGAGCCCGGTTTTCCGTGTTTCGCGGGCTGAGTTTTCCCTGTTTCGCGGGCCGCGCGTACGCAGGATCGCTGCTCAACGGAGATTGAGAGCCGCGGTCCGCGGATGTTCTGCGGCCTTCCTGCCCCGGCAGGCCGCGACTCCCACAGGGCCCGGGCTCAGCGGACCTTCCGGAAGAATGCCCGCACGTCGTCGACCAGCAGGTCAGGGGCCTCCATGGCGGCGAAGTGGCCGCCCCGGTCGTACTCCGACCAGTGGATCACGTTGTGCTCGCGCTCGGCGATCCGCCGGATTCCGCCGTCGCCGGGGAAGACCGCGACCCCGTGCGGGACCTCCGAGCGTTCGACCGGGGTTCCCCACTGTGCCGAGCCCTCCTTGTAGAGCCGGGCGGACGAGGCGGCGGTGCGGGTCAGCCAGTAGATCGTCACGTCGGTGAGCATCTGGTCCAGGTCGACCGCGTCCTCGGGCAGGTCGTGCGCGGGGTCGGTCCACTCCTTGAACTTCTCCACGATCCAGGCCAGCTGGGCGGCGGGGGAGTCGTGCAGGCCGAAGGCGACGGTCTGCGGCCGGGTGGCCTGGATGATCGCGTAGCCGGAACGGTCGTTGTCGGAGTACTGCTGCACGCGGGCCAGTTCGGCCTCCGTGAGGCCCTCCATCTCGGCCGGGTCGAAGGTCGGGAAGCCGAGTGCGCCGTTGACGTGTACGCCGGCCACCCGGTCGGGGGCGAAGCGGCCGAGTTCGGGGGAGATGACCGAGCCGCTGTCGCCGCCCTGGGCGCCGTAGCGCTCGTAACCGAGGCGGCTCATCAGCTCGGCCCACGCGCGGGCGACCCGGCTCAGGTCCCAGCCGGTCTCGCGGGTGGGGCCGGAGAAGGCGAAGCCGGGGATGGACGGGGCGACGATGTGGAAGGCGTCGGCGGGGTCGCCGCCGTGGCCGCGCGGGTCGGTGAGCGGGCCGATGATCTTCATGAACTCGACGATCGAGCCGGGCCAGCCGTGGGTGAGGACCAGCGGCAGCGCGTCCGGCTCAGGGGAGCGCACATGCAGGAAGTGGACATTCTGACCGTCGATCTCGGTGGTGAACTGGGGGTACTCGTTGAGCGCCGCCTCGTGCTCGCGCCAGTCGTATCCGGTGCGCCAGTACTCGGCCAGCCGCTGTACGTACGAGACCGGGATGCCGTACGACCAGCCGACGCCGGGCAGCTCGTCGGGCCAGAGGGTGCGCGCCAGCCGGTCGTGCAGGTCGTCGAGCGCGGACTGCGGGATATCGATGCGGAACGGACTGATCTCCGTGGTGAACGTCATACAGAACACGTTAGGAACGAGCTAGGTCAAGAGCGGTCCTAGGAGTGCGGCAATCTGGAGAGCATGTTGGAGACATCGGCCCGGTTGCTCAGACTGCTCTCGCTCCTGCAGACCCATAGCGAGCGTTCGGGCGTGGAGCTGGCCGAGCGGCTCGGCGTGACCGTGCGTACCGTCCGCCGTGACATCGGGCGGCTGCGCGAGCTCGGCTATCCCGTGCACGCCATCCCGGGCGCGCCCGGTTACCGGCTCGGCGCGGGTACGGACCTGCCGCCGCTGCTGTTGGACGACGAGGAGGCGGTGGCGGTCGCGGTGGGGCTGCGGACGGCGGCCGGGGGCTCGGTGTCGGGGATCGAGGAGACCTCTGTGCGCGCGCTGGCCAAGCTGGAACGGGTGCTGCCGTCCCGGCTCCGGCATCAGGTGCACGCGCTGCAGTCGATGACCGTGCCGATGGGGCGGGCGGGTTCGGTGGTGGACCCGGCGGCCCTGACCGCGATCGCCGCCGCCTGCCGTGACCACGAGACCCTGCGGTTCGACTACCGGACGCACGACGGGCAGGAGAGCGTCCGCGCCGCCGAGCCCTGTCGGCTCGTCCATTCGGGGCGGCACTGGTACCTGCTGGGCTGGGACACCGACCGGGGCGACTGGCGTACCTACCGGATCGACCGCCTGAGCCTGAGGACGCCGAACGGGCCGCGGTACGTCCCCCGCGACCCGCCCGACTCCGACGTGGCGGCCTACATGTCCCGGTCGATCTCCAGCGCGCCCTATCGGTACCAGGGCCGATTCAAGATGTACGCGCCGGCCGAGGTCGTCGCCGGGCACATGCCGGCCACGACGGGGACGATCGAGCCGATCGACGAGCGCTCTTGCATGCTGTCCAGCGGGGCGAACCACCTTGACGAACTCGCCGTCTGGGTCGCGCTGATGGACATCGACTTCGAGGTGCACGCGCCGCCCGAACTCGTCGACCGCGTCCGCGCCCTCTCCACCCGCCTCGCCACCGCCGCCGGCTCATCGACTGTCGGGCCAACCTGACAGTCTGACGGCCTGCTTGAGGAAGACGACGCCGTCGATCAGGTCGAGCTGGGCCGGGTCCAGCGGGAAATAGGCGAAATCTTGGGAGACGCGCTGGGCAGGCTTCGTGACGGTTTCGGCCAACTGGCGGGCGTCGATGAGCGAGTGGTCCCAGGGGAGCGTGGACAGGATGCCCTCGACGGTGTCCGAAGGCGGGGTGTCCTCGCCGACCGTGCCGAAGGCCGAGGCCAGGAAGGCGTACTGGTCGCCCAGCTGCGTCCCGATGATCGCCCCCGCGCTCCACCACTCCAGCGTCTGGTCGCCGAACGACATGAAGCTCTTGTGCCGCTGCAGGTGGAGGTTGGCGGAGAAGACCAGGGCCGGGCCGTGCTCGGCGATGGCCCGCAGGTTGTCGGCCATCATCGCGTCCCGCAGGGCCGACAGCCGGGTCCACCGCGCCGGGGACGCGTCGGCCATCCAGTAGTGGAAGCGGAGCAGGCCGACGGCGGTACGCCCGTACAGTGCCGCCAGTTCCCTGTCCTCCACGCTCAGCCCCGGCAGCTGCGTGTCGAGCAGCGCCACCAGGTCGTCGGCGATCAGCCGCAACCGCTGGGCGTCGGCGGACTGGCCGATCGACACGGACGGATCCATGGCCGTGGCCTCGTTCGACCACCGGTCGTCCGGCCCGAGCAGCGTGTCGAGGGCTTCCCTGGTCACTACGGCGCCGGGGAGCGGGCCGTCGAGGAGGTCGTAGAGGCCGGTGAGCGCCTGGCGCGGGCTCGCCGCCCAATACTCCAGCGGGCCGTCGAAGCCGAAGAACCTGAGCTTTTGGTGGTGGTCCTCGTTGTACGTACGCATCCAGCGGACGAGTTCGCGGTTGGCCGGGGAGGTGCCGAAGTTGTGGCTGAAGCCGCGTTCCATGACGTCGTCGAGTGTGCCCGTGCCCGTCGTGATGTAGTCGTTCACCACAAGGCCCATGAGGCAGTCGCTCTCGATGGCGAACGACCGGTAACCCTCGTGCTCGACCAGATGCCGGAAGATCTCGTTGCGCGCCTCCCCCAACTCCTGCACGAAGTGCCGGGCCTCACCCAGACCGAGCAGCAGGGGCTTGGCGGGCAGTGACTGGAGAAACGCCGAGATGCTCGCGCCGTCGAGCGGACGGGCGGTGTCCTTGATATCCATTCCTTAAACGGTATCGTTGAACTTTCGGTGTAAACTTTGCCGCGCAAATATCCTCTTCCACCGCGATGGACTCTCAATCGGTGATGCATCCATGAGGCCAGTGGATCTGGCGCGCGAGCACGGCCTGTCCACCCAGGCGATCAGAAACTACGAGGACGCCGGCATCCTGCCCGCCGCCGAACGCACCGCCCACGGCTACCGCACCTATACGCCGCTGCACGCGCAAGCCCTGCGCGCGTTCCTCGCCCTTGTGCCGGGCCACGGTCACCACACGGCCACGTCGATCATGCAGGCGGTCAACCGGGGTGCCACCGAGGACGCGCTGCGGCTCATCGACGAGAGCCACGGCCAGCTCCTCGACGACCGCCGCACCCTCCAGGCCGTCGAAGCCGCGCTCCGCGATCTGGCGCCGGTGCCGCAGGAGCGCGGCGACACCTTCATCGGCCCCCTGGCGGGCAGGCTCGGCATCCGCCCTGCCACTCTGCGCAAATGGGAGAACGCCGGGCTTGTTCAGCCGCGTCGCGATCCGCAGACGGGCTACCGGATCTACAGCGCGGCCGACGTACGGGATGTCCGGCTGGCCCACCAGCTCAGACGGGGCGGCTACCTGCTGGAGCAGATCGCCCCGCTGATCGCTCAAGTACGCTCCGCCGGAGGCGTCGCCCCGCTGGAGTCGACCCTGCGCGACTGGCAGGCCCGCCTGTCCGCCCGGGGCCGCGCCATGCTCAAGGGCGCCGCCGACCTGGACGCGTACCTCCGCGCCCGCTGAGGTCATGGATTGTCGGCAAGTACGCAGGCGACGGGCGGGTCGAGATCAAGGGTCTCGACCCGGAGCTGGGTGAAGCCGGCCTGGGTGAGCAGATCCTGGAGCTCTTGAGCGGCCCGGACCGTGGTGTCCCGGGTGGCACCGGGGCAGCGGGGCTGGCTGACGAGCGCGATGCGTCCTCCGGGGCGGAGCAGGCCGCGCAGCTCGCGGAGCCGCGCCACCGGGTCGGGCCAGAACCCCAGGGAGTTGACGGCGAGGATGGCATCGAGCGGATCGCCGAAGCTCGGCAACCGCTCCACGGAGGCGCACGAGAGGTGCACGCGGCGGGCGCGGACGGCGGCGGCGTTGTGGCGGGTGGCCCGCCGGACCATGGCCTGCGAGTGGTCGACGCCGAAGACATGGCCCTGGGTGGCGCGGGCGGCGGACTCGGCGATGGCGACGCCGGGACCGAAGCCGATCTCGAGCACCCGGTCGGTCGGCCGCACCTCCAGCAATGACACCGCCCAGAGGTTGCGCTGCCGGTTGGAGGGGCGATGGGCGAACATCCAGCCGTTCGCCCACCCGACGATGCCCCGGGGGCGATGGGCCTGGCCCACCAAGTATTTGATCACGCGTTGCTTGAGAGATGTCCCTGCTGTCTGCATGATCGCCAGTCAACGGCTTCAAGTACGCTTGAAGTCAACATGGACTCTTGAGGCCAACATGGACGAGCAGTTGACGATCGGCGAGCTGGCTCACCGCACCGGCGTGGCCACCTCCGCCCTGCGCTACTGGGAGGACCTCGGCCTGCTACCGGCACCGGCCCGGGTCTCCGGCCAACGGCGTTATCCGCCGTCGGCGGTCGAGCTGGTCGGTGTGGTGTTGTTGCTGCGAGGCGTCGGTTTCACGTTGCGGGAGGTCAAGGCGTTCGTCGCGGCTCGCTCGCCGGACGGCGACGGTTGGCGGGAGCTGTACGAACGCAAGCTCGCCGAGCTGGACCAACGGATCGCCCAGGCTCAGGTGGCCCGCACCGCCATCGCCCATGGGTTGGCCTGCCCGCACGAGAACATCTTCGAGTGCGCCAACTTCACCGCCGGGGTCACCGCGCTACTGGCGGGACGTTCTCTCGAAGAGGCTCATGCGCAGGTTCATTCACGCTGACCTTGTCGTGTGTTTCGCAGGTGCTCGGCCATCGTCTCGCTGACCGGGATGTTGGTAGGCAGCTGCGGAGTCTCGAAGTAGCGGGCCTTGTGCTTGCGCAGGAGGGCTTCTCCATGCTCCGCCCAGGAGAATCCCCGCTTCTTGAGCAACTTCTGGAAGACGACGCCGGCTTTTTCGGTGTCACGTTCGGCGAGGATTCTGATGGCCGCGGGGGAGACGGTGTCATCGCGCAAGTAGCTGGTCATGGTCTCGCGGTAGCGTCGGCGGGCGATCAGGGCCGGGTTGTCGAACAGGTCCTGAAGCAGGCCGAAGTCGAAGTAGAAGCTGAGTCCCGTGTCCGGGTCGAAGTGGATCGCCACGGTCTCGGCGTAGTCCATCTCTTCGGGGAAATCGAAGTCGACCTTGGCCCTTTCTGTGACAGCTGCCCTTTCTGCGACGGCGTTCCAGAACGCGTTCACCCGCTCGGTCAGCACGTCGCAGGGGACGACGATGAGTTCGTCGCCGTACAGCTCGATGAAGAGCTCTCGTTGGTCAGCGAGCATGCGCCGGGCGGTGGCGAGCTTCTCCGGGTTGCGGAAAACCAGCTCGGGGCTACGCAGCGACAGCTCTGCGGCCTGGGTGAGCAAGGCGGCCCGTTCACTCGCGGGGAAGGCGGCGAGATTGCCGCTGACCAGCCAATCGTCTCCGAGGGGAACCACCCGGCCGATCAAGAACATGCCTTTCTTCAGCGATCGAAAGGCGGCCTTGCCCAGGTTGGACCGAGTGCGATAGGTCAGCTCGTCCACCAGGTTGAACAGGGAAATGCTGTCCCCACTCTTCCCCCGCACCTCGAAGATGCCCTCGACGACGTCCTTCCAGCCGAGAAGCATGTCGCGTTCCTCGGCGCTCAGCTCGGGATGGGCCAGGACGAATTTGTCGACCACCGAGTCACCATCTTGGAGCCGGTGCTGGAGGATGAAGTGGTCGATGACCAACGACGCGCCCGCCTCCTCGACGACCACGCCGCCGGGAAAGGTCTGGTCGAACACCGTGTCCAGCTGCCGCCGGAAGCGGGCCGACAGGGCGAAGCTGACCAGTTGCCCCTTGAGCGTCCCCGCTCGCTCCATCAGGTCCAAGAGAAGCTCATCCCATCGGCGGTTCCGACAACATGATCGTGACCATTATCGAGGTACGAGCCGCCTGATCGCAGGTTGTCGACGACTTTGGCACCGCCATAAGGGCTGCCTAACGTCAGGAGCCCGTGATGCTGAGCAGTGAAAACCATTCATTGATGACGCGAGCCTTGCCACGAGACGGTGGTATGACGGCGAGATAGCTGCTCACGCTATTGCGCTTGAGCCGCTTCTTGAAGGTCTTGCCGTGGCTCAGAGCGGCGGTTCCGCGATCATTGAAGCTAGCCGTATACGTGCTTCCGGACCGGGCGATGAAGCTGTCTCCCTGCAGGTACCCATACCAGATGAGGGCTCCACCGGCAGAGGTCTTGAGCGCGAAGATCTCCGGCACGAGTTTCGGCTGGTAGCGCACATTCCACTGGCCGCCCAGCCCTTTCCGCTCAGCCAGCACGAAATTGGCGGTCTCGGTGGTGAACCTGCCCGGAGCGATCGTCTGCCGGGCACGCGGGTCGGCGCCCGCGGTGGCGATCAGACGTACATGCGACTGGGCCGCCTGCCGAGGCGAGACCGCGAGAGTTCCGCGCTCGTCCGCTGGTAGCGCGGTGGCGAGTCCGTCGCGGTCCTTGGCTATGGCCGGCACCTTCATCGTCGAGTCCGTGAAGGAGGACGCGACCACGCGCCATCCTTGGGCCGTCTTCTGGAAGATAACCTGCGTCCAGGACTTGCTCCCTTTCTGCGTGTATTCGGCCAGGAACCACGGCGGATTGGCGCCGCTCCTGGGAATGGTGAACCGCGTCTTGCGTATCTCCATCGGATTGGTGCTGTGGTTGCCGATCATCGTGTTCACGCGCTCGTCGGCCTTGGTCTGCTGCAGGAAGAGCCCGCCCCCCGCCGCCTCCCACCCTTTCCCCTGAAGTACGGCCTGGTCGGCCAGCTTCTCGTACCGGCCGAGAATGCCCTTGGCCTCCGCCGGGGTGACCACTCCTTGCTGGGCTGGAGTCGTACGTGCCGCTCGTCCGCCGACTGCCCACGGGGATTGCTGAGCGGATCCGCTCCCGCAGGCGGCGACACCAGAAAGGACCAAAGCGGCAAGAACGGGAGCTGAATGGCGAATGTTCATCGCTGTCTCCGGATGTCGATTGTCACGATGTACGTGGCGCCTATCGGCCCGGGTTCAGACAATTGCCAGACATTCTCGTTATAGATCGCGCTGGATTTTCCGTTGATGCGAGTTACCGCCCCTTGCCGGAGAAGGAGCACCGCTTAGCTCCTCCCAGGCGCTTCTTGACGTACCCCCAGAAAGAGGCATTGTCGAGGTTGCATGCCTGGTCGACGCTCATGGACACGCCGGGCAGTTCACTCGCGGCCTTGGCCACGGCCGAAGGGTCGGCACCTGCCCTGATCCGGGCGCGGAAGGACTCGGGCATGTCGGTGAGGGTTGTCGTCTTCAGGAGTAGGGGGCTGTCCTTGTACTCCCGACGGAAGCTGTCCCAAGCCTGCTGTTGGTCCTCAAAGCCGACGCTTTCCACCTCCGGCCGGGCCTCCAGCGCCAGTTGGAGATTCTTCCGTTCTGTCGTGGTGATTTCGCCGCTCGCGCAACTCGCACCGCAAAGGAAGACCGAGACCTCGGGCCTTCCAGGTGGCACCGAGCTGCTCTGTGACATGGCGACGATGCTTTCCTGCGGTTCCAGCGAAGGGGCGGTGAGCCCTACTGCTCCGAAGGCTGTCACTGCGACGGTCAGAGTGACGGCGGCGACTCTGATCATGTCCTTCCTGGAGCCGCGGCTGGGTCGCGGGGCGGGGAATGGACGTTGGTCGTCGCGGACGATCTCCGCGCGAGCCGCCATGGCGTCGCGGAGTCGCTCTTCAATGCTGCTCATGCGTTGTCTCCCAACTCGTGAAGAAGCCTGGCCCGGGCTCGGGCGGTCATGGACCTGACGGTGCTCTGCCTGACGCGCATGGCCTCGGCGATCTCGGCGTCGGACAGGTCGAGGTAGAAGCGCAGCACCAGGGCCTCTCGCTGGCGGCGCGGCAGGCGGGCCAGCGCGAGCAGCACCTCCCGCCGCGACTCCCCGATCAGCGCGGCGGTCTCCGCCGAGTCGGCCAGGCCCGCGAGCGGCTCGACCCGTCGCAGCGCGAGCGCCCGGCGGCGAAGGATCGACCGGGAGCCATTGAGCACGCACGTCCTGACATAAGCGATCGTCGTGACTCCCGGCCGCCACCTGCCATGAAGCCGAGCGAACACGTCCTGCACCACGTCTTCGGCCGTCTCCTGATCGCCGAGAAGCAGCACCGCGAGCCGTACAAGACCGAGCCGATGCTGGCGATAGAAGGCGACCAGCTCAGCATCAGGGGGTGCGGCCGGCGGGGCGGGCACCTTCGATGCCGGCTCCCCCAGCCGCAAGATTTCGCTTTCCATGGTCTATGAACGCGCACCCCTACCAATCCGCTGCTTCTCCACGTCGGAAATAATTCGGAGAAGGATTCCGTCCGCTCCCGCCTGATCTCCTACTTGAGAGATCCTGGGCAGCCCCGCGCCAAGTCTGTACATCCCGGGCCCGTCGTTCGGCTGATCGGACGGGCGTCCAAGGACACTGCTGCCATGAACGGGCGTGAGGCGAGTGCGGCGGCGGAGCGGGCGGAGTTCGGGGGTGCCGTGTACGGCTCGCTGCTGGCGGCTTCCGTGGTCGCCGGTTCGGCCGCGGAGGGCGGCCCGCCGTCACCGCCGGAGCTCGTGACGCTCCTGGTGTGTACGGGGGTGGTGTTCTGGATCACCCATGTCTACGTCCAGGTCGTGAGCTCCGGATACCCCGCCAGACCCCTCACCTGGGCGAACCTGCGCTCGGTCGCCAGGCGCGAATGGCCGCTGGCGCAGGCCTCCTTCCCGCCGTCGATCGCCGCGGCCATGGCCTCGGGGCTGGGCATGTCCAACGCGGTCGCGGCTTGGGCGGCGCTGTGCGTCGCGGTGGCGAGCCAGGTCACCTGGGCGGTGACGGCCGCGGTCAAGATCGGCTCTTCCAGAAGAGTCGTCGTCATCTCCGGAATCGCCAACCTCGCCCTCGGCCTGGCCATCGTCGCGCTCAAGACCGTGGTCGCCGGCCATTGAGGCCATGGTAAGGAGGGCAATACCTGGAGTATGGTCTCTTGTATGGCGACCAAGAAGATAACGGTGACGATCCCCGAGGAACTCATCGACGAGATCCGCGCGGAGGCGGCAGAGCGGGGCCTGTCCGCGTACGTCGCCGAGGCGTTGCGCTTCAAGCGTGACCGGGACCGGTTGCTGGAACTGGTGAACTGGCTGGGGGAAGAATACGGCCCGGTCACCGAAGAGGAAGGTGCGGCAGCACTCGAGGAGCTTGAAGATCTCGACGCCGAGCATGAGCGCCGCCGCGCCGGCGAAAAGCGCGACGCAGGAGAGGCTGCGTGAGGAAACGAAGCGGTGAGCAGGGGCAGCAGCCGCTGCGGATCTTCGTGCTCGACTGCCAGGCCTTGTCCCTGGCCGTGCGTGGCGACAGGAGGATGCTCGCCTGGCTCGACCTCGCGGCTCGGGGTCAGGCGGAGGTGGTGACGTCTCCGATGACGGTGGTCGAGGCGTACGACGGCAGGATCACCGAGCAACGCTGGGACTGGGTGCTCTCCCGGCTCAACGTCGCCGACGTCGGCAAGGACGAGGCCCGCCAGGCCCGTCGGCTCCTAAACGATGCCAAGCTGCACGGCCACAAGTACGCGATCGACGCGGTGCTCGCCGTCATCGCACGACAGCAGAAGGGGCAGGTCACCGTCTTCACCTCGGACGTCGACGACCTGGAGAAGCTGGTCCCGGACTCGATCGTCGTCAAGAAGGTATGACCTTCTACGCTCCCCGGTCGGGTCAATCTCGCCGTCTTGGACGGCTCGCGCCACGCGGTAGCGCGAGCCGCGGGAGGGGTCAGCTCGACAGGCCGTGGGTCTTGACCCACTCGGTGGCGACCTCGTCCGGGTCCTTGTGGTCGTTGTCCACGAGCGAATCGAGCTTGCTCAGCTCCTCGGTGGTCAGCGCGGTGTTCAGTTTGGCCAGAGCGGTTTTGACCGTGTCGGTGGCCTTGTCGGTGCGGATCAGCGGGACGATGCGCTGGGCCGGGATGAGGTGCTTCGGGTCGGCCAGGACGACCCAGCCGTTCTTCGCGATGTCCACGTCGGTGCTGAAGAGGTTCCCCAGTTGGACGTCGCCGCTCTTCAGGGCTCCCTTGACCAGCGGTCCGCTGGCGTCGAGGGACTTGAACTCCTTGAACTCCACGCCGTAGACGTCCTTGAGCCCGACCACGCCGACCTGGCGGGTCTTGTCCTCCGGGGGGCCGCCGAAGACCAGCTTGCCGTTGTGCTTGGCCAGGTCGGCGAGGGTGCTGAGGCCGTACTTGGCCGCGGTCTCCTTGGTGACGGTGAAGACGTCCGCGTCCTCGGCGGCCGCGGGTGGCAGGACCGTCAGGCCCTTCGGCAGCTTGGCGGTGAGCGCCTGCTGCAGGGCGTCGGAGTCGCTCGCGGTGGCCTTGGGGTCGAAGTGCAGCAGGAGGTTGCCCTGGTATTCGGGCAGCAGGTCGATGTCGCCGTTCTGCAGCGCGGGCACGACGATCTCCCGCGAGCCGAGGTTGGGCTTGACCGTCGTCTTCACGCCCGCGGCTTCGAGGACGTCGGCGTACAGGTAGCCGAGGATCTGGTTCTCGGAGAAGTTGGCCGTACCGATCACGATCGTGGAGCCGCCAGACGCGGCGGTGGCAGGCGGCGTGTTCAGGCTGGTCGTGCCTCCGCCGCAGGCGGCGAGCACGGGGAGTACGGCGAGCGCGAGCGCGCCCGCGACCAAATTCCTGCGATTCATGAAGAAAGCTCCATCAAGTAAGGCGGTGGCGGAAGAGAACGCGGTGGATTCCGGCGAGGATGAGGTCCACGGCCACGGCGAGGGCCGCGACGAGGACGGCGCCGCCCAGGACCTGGGTGAGGTCGCGCTGGGCGAGCCCGTCGAAGATGTACCGGCCGAGACCGCCGAAGCTGACGTAGGCCGCGATGGTCGCGGTCGCGATGACCTGTACGGTCGCCAGCCGCAGCCCTGTCATGATCAGCGGGGCGGCGAGGGGAACCTCCACTCGCCACAAGGACTGAAGCCCGGTCATCCCCATGCCGCGGGCGGCGTCCTTGGTGTCCGCCTCGACCGCGGCCATGCCCGCGTAGGTGTTGGTCACGATCGCTGGGATGGCCAGCGCGACCAGGGAGATGTACACCGGGGTCATGCTCAGGCCGCTGACCAGGAAGACCAGGGTGACGATGCCCACGGTCGGGAGGGCACGGCCGAAGCCCGAGAGGTTGATGGCGAGGAACGCGCCGCGCCCGGTGTGGCCGATGAACAACCCGATGGGCAGGGCGATCAGCGCGGCGACGAGAGTGGAGAGCAGGGAGTACTCCACGTGCTCGAACAGCCGCTGGGCGATGCCCTCCGGGCCGGCCCACTGACCGGCGGAGGTCAGCCAGGCGGTCAGCTGGGCGAGGAGATCCATCATGCGCGCGCTCCCTTGCGGATCCAGGGGGTGCAGAGCCATTGCACAACGACGAGCACCGCGTCGGCGGCCAGCGCGAGCAGCAGCGTGAGGACCACTCCGGCGAGTACGGGGGTGGGGAAGCTGCGCTGGAAGCCGTCGGTGAACAGCTGGCCGATGCCGCCGTACCCGATGTAGCTGGCCACGCTGACCAGGGAGATGGTCATGACGCTTGCCACCCTGACCCCGGCCATGATCACCGGCAGGGCGAGCGGGAACTCGACTTTCACCAGCGTGCCCAGACTGCCCCTGCCCATGGCCAGGGAGGCCTCCCGGACCTTGGCGGGCACGCTGTCGAGCCCTTCGACGGTGTTACGGAGCAGGACGACCAACGTGTAGACGGTCAGCCCGGCTATCGCGGTCGTCCTGGTCAGGCCCGTGATCGGCAGCAGCAGGACGAACAGCGCCAGCGACGGCACCGTGAACATGATGTTGGAGACGCCGAGCAGCAGCCCGCGGAGCGGACGGACCCGGTGGGCGACCACGGCGAGCGGCAGCGCGATCAACAGGCCGAGCAGCACAGCGGGGACCGCCGTCGCCAGGTGGTCCAGCGTGAGCGCCAGCAGGTCGTCGGTGTGCGTGGTGAGCCAGCCCCATTCGATGGTCATGCGAGGCTCCGCTGATGGGCGTGCACGACGTCGTCTCGGGAAGCCCCGACCAGCACGCCCGCCGCGTCCACCCGTACCGCCATCCCGGTGGGAGAGGAGACGGTCTCGTTGAGCGCCGAGAGCAGCGAGTCGGAATCGGTCAGGCCGCGCACGGGGGTGAGGGCCGCCTGCCCGATCGAATCGGACCCGTCGAGCGCGTGGACGTCCAGCCAGCCCGCGGGTTTGCCATCGGGGGAGACCGCGAGCAGCCAGCGCCCCGTCGCCTCCGCGCGTGCCTGCGCGGCCGTGTCGGTGGTACGTACCGCGGCGATCGGCTCGTACGGCACATCCTCCAGCGAGATGAGAGAGAGCAGCTTCAGCCCGCGTTCCGCCCCGAGGAATCCGGCGACGAAGTCGTCGGCCGGTCGGGCGAGCAGTTCGGCGGGTGGGGCGAACTGGACCATGTGCCCGCCGGTGCGGAAGATCGCGATGCGGTCGCCGAGCCGTACGGCTTCGTCGATGTCGTGGGTGACGAAGACGATGGTCTTACGTAGTTCGGCCTGCAGCCGGATCAGCTCGTCCTGGAGCAGGGTACGGACCACCGGGTCGACCGCCCCGAACGGCTCGTCCATGAGCAGGACGGGCGGGTCGGCGGCCAGCGCGCGGGCGACGCCCACGCGCTGTTGCTGGCCGCCGGAGAGCTGGTGGGGATAGCGTTTGCCGGACTCGGCGGCCAGACCGACGACCTCAAGGAGCTCGGCGGCCCTGGCGCGGGCCTTGCGCCGGCCCCAGCCGAGCAGCGTCGGCACGGTGGCGATGTTGTCCAGGACCGTACGGTGCGGGAACAGGCCCGCCTGCTGGATGACGTACCCGATGCCGCGCCGCAACTGAGCCGCGGGCAGCTCCCGTACGTCGCGCCCGCCCAGGCTGACCGTGCCAGAGGTGGGATCGACCAGCCGGTTGATCATCCGGAGCGTGGTGGTCTTGCCGCAACCGGAGGATCCGACGAGCACCGTGATGCCTCCTTCGAGGAACTCCACGGAGAGGTCGTCCACGGCTGTCGTGCCGTTGGCGAACCTCTTTGTGACTGACTCGAATCGGATCATGGACACCACCCTTGCCGGTCTGCATGTATTCATGCAGACTCATGCACGAATGAAGATGTGTCAATAGTCGGTTTTGTGCAGGTGAAAGGGAGTTGAACGCCGTGGCGTCTCGAATCGTAGGCGTGGCCGTCCCACAGATCGAGCTCGACGGACATGGTCTCGACAGCGAGACGGTCGCGCTGCTCGCCGACGGCGTGGCCTGCGTGGAGGTGCCCCTGTCCGCCTACGACAAGGTCGAACGGTCGTGGCGCAGGGCGGGCGACCTCGTCGCCACCGGGCGCGTCTATGGGCGCAGCACTGGCGTCGGCGCCAACCGCAGCCTGGATGTGGACCCCGCCGACTTCGACCTGCACGGCCTGCGTTTGCTGCGCAGCCACGCGGGCGGGATAGGGGCGCTGCTGCCGGCCAGGCAGGTCCGGGCGATGATGATCGTCCGGCTCAACCAGCTCCTGGTGGGGAACGCCGGGCTCCGTCCCGAGGTGGTCCGCGGGCTCGCCGTGGCGCTCAAGGCCGGAGTGCATCCGCCGGTGAACGAGTACGGCGCGGTCGGCACCGGTGATCTGGCCGCGCTGTCCCAGCTCGGACTGGCCCTCGCCGGAGAGCACCCCTGGCACGGCGGCCCCACCCCGCCACCTCCGATCAGCCTTGAAACCGGCGACGCACTGGCCCTGATCAGCAGCAACGCCCTCACCCTGGGACAGGCGGCGCTGGCTCGCCACAGCCTGGACCGCCTGCTCAGAGCCGCCCATGTGGTGGCCGCGCTTTCCCTGCTGGCCGTCGACGGCTCGCTGGAGGCTTTCGCCGAGCCGGTGCACGCCGCGCGCCCGCATCCGGGCAACATCCGTGTCGCCGCCGAGGTCCGCCGGCTCGTCGGCGCGCCGGATCGGCCCGCGCCGCCGACTGGCCGCATCCAGGACCCGTACGCTTTCCGCTGCTTTCCGCAGATCCACGGGCCGGCCCTGGAAGCCTCCGACGCGCTGGAGCGGGTGCTGGCCATCGAGCTCAACGCGGGCGCGGAGAACCCCCTGATCAGCGCGGAAGGCCCGGACGGCGGGCCGGCTTCGTACCATCACGGGGGTTTCTTCTCGGCTCACGTGGCGCTCGCGCTGGACCAGCTGTCTCTCGCGCTCCTGCCGACGGCGCGGCTGTCCGCGGCGCGGCTGGCGGCACTGAACGAGCCGGGCATCACGGGGCTGCGTCCGTTCCTCGCCGGTGGGGCGTCGGCCGGATCCGGGGTGCTCATCCTCGAATACAGCGCGAACGCCGCCCTCGCCGAGCTGCGGAACGCGGCGGCACCGGCCTCGTCCGGGCATGCCGTACTGTCACGGAGCGTGGAGGAGGCCACGAGCTTCGCCTCGCAGGCCGCCCGCCAGGTCCTGCGGGCCGTCGAGACGTACCGGCTGGTGCTCGCCTGCGAGCTCGTCGCCGCCGTCCGCGCTCTGCGTCAGCTCGGCGTGAAGCGGGACCGGTCCTTGCCGGTAGGTCGCGCGCACGCGCTGGTGGACGACAATCTTGACCTATCGATGGAGGACCGGCCGCTCACGGCGGACGTCTCGGCGGCTGCCGGTCTTCTCGACGCACTTGCCGATCTGTAGACCCCTGGAGAGTCATGAACACCGACGATGTCGCGCCGGAGGCCCGCTTGCTGCGGCTGTTCGAGGGGCATCGGCTGACCCCCGCCCAGCGGCGGATCGCGCACTGCCTGGTACAGCACGCCGGGCAGGCGGCCTTCCTGTCCAGCGTGGAGATCGCCGAGCTCGCGGGGGTGAGCCAGCCGTCGGTGACCCGGTTCGCGATGACCCTCGGGTACGACGGCTACCCCGCGCTGCGCAAGCAGATCCGCGAGCTCGGCCTGCCCGACTCGGCGGGCCGGGGCGAGACGGGCGAAGGCGCGCCCCTGAGCGAGACCCAGCGGGCGGTACGCACCGAGATCGCCAACCTTCAGCATCTGGCCGACTCGCTGTCGGACATGACGGCCATCGTCAAGGCCGCCCGGCTGCTGGCACCCTCCCGGCCGCTGCTCGTGCTCGGCCTGCGCGCGGCCGCGGCGCAGGCCGCGGGCTGGGCCTACTTCGCCGCCAAGGTCCACTCCGACGTACGCCTGCTCAACGAGGGCGGTTCCATGCTCGCCGACCGCATCGAACAGGCGGCCGACGCCGGGGCGAGCGCCCTGCTCTGCTTCGCCCTGCCCCGCCACCCCGCCGAGCTGACGGAGGCCCTGTCGGCGGCCAAGAAGGCAGGGCTGAGCGTGGTGACCATCGCCGACAACGCCTTCGTGCCCTCGGCCGACCTCTCCGACGTGCTGCTGCCCGTGCCGGTCGGCACGGAACTGGTCTTCGACACGGCCTGCGCGCCCATGATGCTCGGCCGGGTCCTGCTGGAGACCATGGTCGACGAGATCCCGGGCGCGCAGGCCCGCCTGGAGGCGTTCGAGCAATCGGCGGCCTCGCGCGGCTTGTTCACGGACTAGCTATTGACTGAATCTATTCATTCTGGATATAGATGCATGAATAGATGCGCAGAGGGGGAGGTCAGGAACATGGACCAGATCAGCGGTCCGCGCCCGGTTCGGGCTCCGCGTGGCACGACGCTTCATACCCAGGGCTGGCAGCAGGAAGCCGCCCTGCGGATGCTCATGAACAACCTCGACCCCGAGGTCGCCGAGCATCCCGACAAGCTCGTCGTGTACGGCGGCACCGGCAAGGCGGCCCGTGACTGGCGCTCCTACGACGCGATCGTCCGCACGCTCGGCACGCTGAAGGCCGACGAGACGCTGCTTGTGCAGTCAGGCCGCCCGGTGGGCGTGATGGCCACGCACGAATGGGCGCCGCGGGTCCTCATCGCCAACTCCAACCTGGTCGGCGACTGGGCCACGTGGCCGGAGTTCCGGCGGCTGGAGCAGCTCGGCCTGACCATGTACGGGCAGATGACGGCCGGCTCCTGGATCTACATCGGCACCCAGGGGATCCTCCAGGGCACCTACGAGACCTTCTCTGCCGTGGCCGCCAAGAAGTTCGGCGGCACGCTGGCCGGGACGATCACCCTGACCGCCGGGCTGGGCGGCATGGGCGGCGCCCAGCCGCTGGCCGTCACCATGAACGGCGGGGTGGCCATCTGCGTCGACTGCGACCCGCGCTCCGTGGACCGGCGCATCGAACACCGCTACCTCGACGTCAAGGCTTCGTCGCTGGACGAGGCGCTGCGGCTGGCCTACGAGGCACGGGACGCGCGTCGGCCGCTGTCCATCGGGGTCGTCGCCAACGCAGCGGAAGCCGTACCGGAGCTGCTCGCGCGTGGCGCGGAGATCGACATCGTCACGGACCAGACGTCGGCGCACGACCCTCTGATGTACCTGCCGGTTAGTGTGGCGTTCGAGGACATGGCCGCCGAGGCGGACAAGGACCCGGTTGGGTTCACCGAGCGCGCCCGGCACTCGATGGCCCGGCACGTGGAGGCGATGGTCGGCTTCCAGGACGCCGGGGCCGAGGTGTTCGACTACGGCAACTCGATCCGAGGCGAGGCCCAGTTGGCGGGCTATGCGCGGGCCTTCGACTTCCCCGGCTTCGTGCCCGCCTACATCCGGCCGCTGTTCAGCGAGGGCAAGGGGCCGTTCCGTTGGGCGGCGCTGTCGGGCGACGCCCAGGACATCGCCAAGACGGACCAGGCGATTCTGGACCTGTTCCCGGAGAACGAGTCGCTGGCCCGCTGGATCCGGCTGGCAGGGGAGCGGGTCCACTTCCAGGGCCTGCCCGCGCGCATCTGCTGGCTCGGGTACGGCGAGCGGGACAAGGCCGGCGACCGGTTCAACGACATGGTCGCCCGTGGCGAGCTCTCCGCCCCGCTGGCCATCGGCCGTGACCACCTCGACTGCGGCAGCGTCGCCTCGCCGTACCGGGAGACCGAGGCCATGCTCGACGGCTCCGACGCCATCGCCGACTGGCCGCTGCTGAACGCCATGGTGAATGTGGCTTCTGGCGCGTCGTGGGTGTCCATCCACCACGGTGGGGGCGTTGGCATCGGCCGGTCCATTCACGCCGGGCAGGTCACGGTCGCCGACGGGACCGTGCTCGCTGGGGAGAAGATTCGCCGGGTGCTCACCAATGATCCGGGCATGGGCGTTATTCGGCACGTCGACGCCGGGTACGACCGGGCCACTGAGGTCGCTCAGGAGCGCGGTGTGCGGATTCCGATGCGTGAGGGCGACTCGGCGTGATCGATTTCGATGACGGCAGCTTTCGGGGGATGTGGCGTGAGCTCCTGCCCGTTGGGCGGTATGACGCTACCGGCGGATATCGCCGGCATGCCTGGACTGCGGCCGACAGTGACTGCCGGGCCTGGTTCAGGGAGCAGGCGCTGAAGCGGGGGTTGACCTATGAGGTCGACCGGAACGGTAACCAGTGGGCCTGGTGCGGCGATCCTTCGGCGGGGGATGCCATCGTCACTGGCTCCCATCTGGACTCGGTGCCTGATGGGGGAGCTTACGACGGGCCGCTGGGTGTCGTGTCGGCGTTCGCGGCTCTGGACGCGCTGCGGGATCGAGGCGTGCTCCAGGATCCGGGCGTGGTCCGGGACCCGGGCGTGGTCCGGGACCGGGGCACCGCTGGTGGCCGCCCGCTTGCGATCGTCAACTTCGTCGACGAGGAGGGGGCCAGGTTCGGCGTGGCCTGTGTCGGGTCCCGGTTGACGGCGGGGGTCCTGGATCCGGGACAGGCGCGGTCTCTCAGGGACCAGGACGGTGTTTGGCTCGGCGACGCGATGGAGCGCGCGGGGCACGACCCCGCAGGGATCGGTCGCGATGACGAGCGGCTTGCGCGTATCTCCGCGTACGTCGAACTCCACGTTGAGCAGGGCAGAAACCTGGGCGACGCGCCGGTCGGCGTCGCGTCGGCGATCTGGCCGCACGGCCGCTGGCGGTTCGACTTCCACGGAGAGGCCAACCACGCGGGCACCACCCGCCTGGAGGATCGCCGCGACCCGATGCTGGCCTACGCCGCCACTGTCCTGAACGCCCGTGAGCAGGCCAGGTTGGCTGGTGCGCTCGCCACCTTCGGGAAGATCTCCGTCGAGCCCAACGGCACCAACGCCATCGCCTCCCGGGTGACCGCCTGGCTGGACTCGCGTGCCGCTGACTCCGCCACTCTCGACACGCTGGTGAAAGAGATCATTCACGAGTCGGGGGCGGAGGTTACTCGCGAGTCGTTCACCCCGGTGGTCGAATTCGACGGGCCGCTCCGGGACCGGCTGGCCGCTCGGCTCGGCGGGGTTCCGGTTCTGCCGACCGGGGCGGGGCATGACGCGGGCATTCTCGCCTCGGCCATCCCCACGGCCATGCTCTTCGTACGGAACCCGACCGGCGTCTCGCACTCGCCGGAGGAATTCGCTGAGGAGGCCGACTGCCTCGCCGGGGTGGCCGCCTTGGTCGCCGTCCTGGAGGATCTGCTGTGAACGGGCGATTCTGGGCGAGGTACGCGTGGACCGGCGCGTCGGAGCCCAGCGCGTCGGAGTCCGGTGGGTTGGAGTCCGGCGCGTTGGAGTCTGGTGTCCTGATCGACGTCTCGGGGGGCCGTATCGTCGCCCTTCAAGCGGGCAGCGCTCCTACCGGCGACGCCGTCGTCCTGGACGGCCTGGTCATCCCCGGGCTGGCCAATGCCCATTCGCACGCCTTCCATCGGGCGTTGCGCGGGGCCACGCAGCTCGGCGGTGGCACCTTCTGGACCTGGCGCGAGACCATGTACCGGGTCGCGGCGCGCCTCACCCCCGACGAGTACCTGGAGCTGGCACGGGCGGTCTACGCCGAGATGGCCCTCGCGGGGATCACCTGCGTCGGCGAGTTCCACTACCTTCACCACGCTCCCGGAGGCGTCACCTACGACGACCCGAACGCGATGGGAGAGGCGCTCATCGAGGCGGCCGCCCAGGCCGGCATCCGGATCACACTGCTCGACACCTGTTACCTCTCGTCAGGCTTTGGCGCGCCACCGGACGAGACCCAGCTCAGATTCAGCGACCGTTCAGGGGAAGCGTGGGCCGAGAGGGTCAGCGGGTTGAAGGAGCGCGATCACGCCCGCGTCGGCGCGGCCGTCCACTCGGTCCGAGCCGTTCCCGCCGACCAGCTCGGGGTGGTCGGCGTCTGGGCGGCGCAGCGGAACGCCCCGATCCACGCGCACGTGTCGGAGCAGCCTGCCGAGAACGAGGGCTGCCTGGCGGCGTACGGCGTCACGCCTACGCGCCTGCTCGCCGACCATGGGCTGCTCGGGCCGCGTACCACCGCCGTGCACGCCACACACCTGACCTCGGAGGACATCGCGCTGCTCGGCGGCTCCGCGACCACGGTGTGCATGTGCCCCACGACCGAGCGCGATCTCGCCGACGGCATCGGACCCGCTCACGAGGTGCAGGCCGCGGGCTCGCCGCTGTCGCTCGGCAGCGACAGCCAGGCCGTCATCGACCTGTTCGAGGAGGCTCGGGCAATGGAGCTGAACGAGCGGTTGCGTACGCGTCGTCGCGGTCATTGGACGGCGGACGCGCTCCTGCGGGCCGCCACTGCCGACGGTCACGTGTCTCTGGGCTGGCCGGAGGCGGGCAGGCTGGAGGCGGGGGCGCTCGCCGACCTCGTTACGATCTCCCTCGACTCGGTCCGGACCGCGGGCCTGCTTCACGGTGCCGAGACCGCCGTCTTCGCTGCCACCTCCGCCGACGTCAGCGACGTCGTCACCGGCGGCCGAGTAATCGTACGGCGTGGCGTCCACCAGCTCGTTCCCGACGTCGCGGGCGCGCTTCGGCAGGCGCTCGCGCGGGTGGCGGCATGACTGGCGCGGTTGCGGAATGCCCGCACGAGGTTGGCGGCATGAGTGGGCGCGCTGCGGCGGCCTCTCGCGCGGCTGAGGAAGGCTCGCACGCGGTTGGCGGCACGGTGGGAAGCCTCCTGATCACCGGGATCTCCACGCTGGTCACCAACGACCCCCAGCTGGGCGAGGGTCCGCTCGGGCTCATCACGGACGCTGCTGTCGTCGTCTCCGGCGAGGAGATCGCTTGGGTGGGGCCGGCTTCGCGGGCTCCGGCGGCGGATCGGATGTACGACGCCGACGGCCGGGCTCTGCTCCCCGGTTTCGTCGACTCCCATGCCCACCTGGTCTTCGCGGGGGACCGTACGGCCGAGTTCGACGCGCGGATGCGCGGCCTGCCCTACACCGCGGGCGGGATTCGTACGACGGTGGCGGCCACCCGCGCGGCGAGTGACGAGGAGCTGTCGGCCGGGGTGGCCCGCCTGGTGGGCGAGGCGCTGCGGCAGGGCACAACGGTCATCGAGTGCAAATCAGGCTACGGCCTCACCGTCGAGGACGAGGCACGCCTGCTGCGCATCGCCGGGGAGCACACAGACGAGGTGACCTACCTCGGCGCGCACGTCGTACCGGCCGAACAAGACCCCGACGCGTACGTGGAGCTGGTGACCGGGGCGATGCTGGACGCCTGCGCTCCCCACGCTCGATGGGTGGACGTCTTCTGCGAGCGAGGGGCGTTCGACGGCGACCAGGCGCGGGCCGTACTGGAGAGCGGCATCAAGCGCGGCCTCGTACCCAGGATCCATGCCAACCAGCTCACCCATGGACCAGGCGTCCAACTCGCCGTCCAACTGGGCGCGGCCTCCGCCGATCACTGCACTCACCTCACTGACGCGGACGTGGACGCCTTGGCATCCGGGGTGACGGTCGCGACGCTGCTGCCGGGGGCGGAGTTCTCCACCAGGGCCCCTTACCCGGACGCCCGCCGCCTCCTGGACGCTGGCGTGACGGTGGCACTGTCGACCGACTGCAACCCCGGCTCCAGCTTCACCACCAGCATGCCGTTCTGTGTCGCCCTGGCGGTTCGGGAGATGGGCATGACTCCCGACGAGGCGGTGGGGGCGGCGACGCTGGGAGGTGCACGGGCGCTGCGGCGCGACGACGTGGGCCGGATAGTCGTGGGCGCACGCGCCGACCTGATGCTGCTGGACGCTCCCTCCCATGTCCACCTGGCCTATCGACCCGGCGTCCCGCTCATCTCCGCCGTGTGGCAGCGCGGGCGCCAAGTGGTGTCCTAACCGACTCCACGCAGGAGTCGCACGGTCGCGACGACCAAGGACATCCTCTTCGGGCGGACGCGGCAGGCATACGCCGGCGACATGTCCTTGATCACACGAAATCCATGCTGAAGACGATGAACACGCACAGGAGTACCGCCAGGCCAAGGACAGCGAAAACCGTCAGCATGACGGCGGTGACCACCAATCTGTCCTTCCACAGCTTCGATATCACCGCCCCATGATCCCATGAGGCGAGCCCGCCTCCTTGATGATCACCTCGTGCGCGGCACCCTCATCGGCTTGCACCCACGAACCCCAGATACGAATGGCCGCTGGCGCAGGTGTCGTTTCCGCCGTCGATCGCCGCGGCCATGGCCTCTGGGCTGGGCATGTCCACCGCGGTCGCGGCTTGGGCTGCGCTGTGTGTCGCGGTGGCGAGCCAGGTCACCTGGGCGGTGACGGCCGCGGTCAAGATCGGCTCTTCCAGAGGTGTTGTAGTTGGAATCGCCAGTCTCATCTTCAGCCTGGCCATTGTCGCGTTCAAGATCGTGATCGCCGGCCATTGACGGCGATCGAAGACAGGTTCCAATGCGATCGTTTAAGATCTTCGAGCGGCAACTTCCTCTGCGATCTTTGTGGCGGCCTGCAGAGGGTCCTCGTGCTCCCAGACTCGTATCACAAGCCAACCTGCTCTAGCGAGCATGCTGTCCGTCTCGGCGTCACGTTCCCGATTTCGCCTGACCTTCTCCGCCCAGTATTCGGCATTGGTGACCGACTTGGTGTGATGCTCGGGGCAACCATGCCAGAAGCAGCCGTCGAGGAACACCGCGACCTTGACTCTGGTGAAAACCATGTCAGCAGTGCGTCGCACAGCTGGCACCGGTCGGACCGACACACGGTAGCGGAGCCTCAGCGCGTGCACGGCCTTGCGCAGGGCCAATTCCGGTTTGGTGTCCCGAGGCTTGTTCGACTGCATGCTCTTACGGACGCCTGGGCTGGATGCTTGTACAGGCCGTGGAAAGCTCACGATGTCTACGTTAGAGAAGTTCGAGGTCCTACGCGTGCAGGTTCGACCTGCTAGATCGTCAGGCCGCGTGGCGCCGTTCGGCCATGTGCTTGTCAAGCTGCTGCGCTAGCGGGATGGGGACGGCAGTGCCGATCTGTCTGGTCGATGTGGCGCTTACCTCGACGTTCGAAAGCCCGCCCCAGGGCAGCCCAGTAGGTTGGGCTGACTAGCGATGGGACACTCGTGGCCGGTCTGTGCAGTTGATGATGATCTGCCAGCCGCCGCCCGGTTTTTCGCTGATCTCAACCCCTTGCTGCATTGCCCCGGCCAGACCTTTTACGGTGATGTCGTCAGCTTCGATGATGCGAGTAATGGGCCTGGTGGTGTCGATATACGTCACCGGGCGAGGCGCCTGCTCCAATCGGTCTAGGAGCTCCGCCTGTAGATGTGCCTCTAGGCCGGATACGTGACCTGCCAGCTGCGAGATCACTTGCTGTGGCGTACCGGGTGCGATCTTGGACAGTGCAACGATCACGGGTTCCAGGATATGTGGGCCGCAGTGTTGCACCGCTTCATAGAAGGTCAAGGCCGCGTCCTTGGGACGTAGATACATGCGGATTCCCATTGCCTCAGGGAAGTACCTGGACACCCGGTACAGCTTGTCGATGCAGATCGCTTCATCGGCGGCGAGTGAGCTGGTGACGAGAACGCCCTTCTGCAGATCACCCGGCTTCTCCAGCATGTCGGTGACGGCCGACAGACGCAGCTCACCGGTGCCTAGCTTCTGCAGCGTCGCCCCCGTCGGCTCGAGGATCTCCAACTTCAAGACGGCTGCGAGGCGTTCAGCGCCGCTCTGCGCCCGCAGACTCACCAGCAGTCCGGGCTTGGTCGTCCCGTTCATCCGTCCGATCAGCCGTTTCGTGAGGATCTCGGTGGAGACGAGGAAGTCGTCGCTGGTCCCAGCATGTAGAGCTTGGAAGATCTCCTGTGATTCGCGATCGGAGAATTTCCCAGGAGGTGCCGAATCCGGGCGTTCCGCTAGTTTTTGGATGTGCTCTATATGCTCCAGCAGAAAGTTCATAACCTTGCCCTCGATCTCCTGGAGCATGACGTCTTGATGGTCTCTACCGTGGGACACCAGGCTGTAGGTCATGAGATCGATGTTCAAGGTGGCCCCTTCGTAGGACGCGTAATAGCTTTGCTCTGCTTCCGCAATTATCGACGACCCGAACCAAAGGCGTAAATCCGCAATTGTGTTCGAATTCTGGGGGGATCTTGCCTGAGTATGATTTCCACACGCTCTCGCCAGCCGATTTCGAACGCTTCGTGTGTGACTTGCTGAACGAAGAACTCGGGCTCGATCTCCACAGTTACCCCGAGGGGCGCGATCAAGGAGTCGATCTTCTTCAAGTGGGAGAAGACGGGCATCGCACTGTCGGCCAGTGCAAGCACTATGCGAAATCGGACCGCTCAAAGCTCATCGCGTCCGCCAAGAAGGAGGCTGGTAAGAAGGGCAGAAGAACGGCGGATCGTTATATTTTCGTGACTTCCCATCCGATGTCGTCTGAGACTGAAGCCGAGGTAATGCGCATCCTCGGGATCCCGCAGCGTGACGTTTGGGCTCTCGACAAGCTGAACGAGGCCCTGGGAAGGCACGGCGCCGTCGAGCGTCGACATCCAAAGCTCTGGCTCGGCTCCACCGGAGTGCTGGACTCGATCGTTCATGCGGGTTGCTGGCACCGTGCTGAAGCCTCTCTCAGAGCCGTAGCGGATCGGGCCAGATTCTGGGTGGAAACCCCCTCGTATGGGCGAGTTTTTGACTTGCTCGAGCGTCTAGGGGTGTGCGTCATCACTGGTGCGCCCGGCGTCGGAAAGACTTACCTTGCGGAGATGATCGCCTTGCAGTTGGCTCGAGTCGAATGGGAGGTCGTGCATGTCTTCAGCGACATCGAGCAAGCTTGGGCGGTGATGAGAAAAGACGACACGCGTCAGCTGTTCGTCTACAACGACTTTCTCGGGGAAGCCGAACTCAAGCCCTCCGCCAAGGTGGAGGCGCCGGATTTGCACAACTTCATGAAGGACATTCTCCGCCGTAGGGATGGAAACAAGCGCCTAATCATCACCACTCGCGCCGAGGTTCTCCAACAGGCATCCCTGGTGCCCAGTCCTTCCCTTCAACGTCTCGTCAACGAAGACACCGGTCGTTTTGCCATCGAGCTTTCAGAGTGGGATGAGGCCACTCGAAAGGAGGTGATCATCAATCACCTCCACTTCGCCGGATTACTCGATGAAGACCTGAAGCAGGTGAGCCTGGATCGGCGTCTGGTCAGCATCATCAGGCACGCATCGTACAATCCTTATCTTATCGAGGTGATCTGTGATCAGCTCCCTGCTGACTGCACGGCAGAGATGGCCCTAACAACGCTCCTCGATGCTCTCTCATATCCGGAGAGCGTATGGTTCGCCAGCTTCGCAGTGCTTGGTCTCGCGGCGACGGAAATCCTCTTGACCATGGTGACGTTAAAGCCGCGCCCTGTGCTTGTCGAACGCCTGCGCAAACTTGTCGGAGACGATGGGCCGGCCGTCGCCTGGGGCCAGGCCTGGAGGTCACTTCAACCGACGTGGGTGACGGTGGGGGGTACGCCTACCGCACGTACGCTGGTGTTCGCTCACCCCGGCTGTCGCGAGTACCTTTTGGGCAAGATCGATCACGACAGTGATCTAGCTGGTGAACGTGTGACCCGGGCGGCCACTCTTGAACAACTCGGGGAGTTGGCCCGCGCCTCAGGTGATCTCAGAGCCGACGGTGCAGTCTCACCCCTGGTTCATCGGCCCGTGATCGCCGACGCGTTGAACAGACAGCGAGTCGGGGTCGCCTATCGCGCCCGGCTGTGCACCGAACGTGAGCTCGGGGACGCGGGCTCAACGGAGATGCGACTCAGAATCTTGGCAACATCGGCGGCCCTTATCGGCCTGTACGGATCGAACGATGACTCATGTTGGCTGATACAGCGTATAGAGGAGATCCTCGCGAGGTCTGAACCGATCTTGACCCCGGACGGCCTCGTGGTCGCAGTGCAGTACACGCACCTCCCTCCCGTGCGTGGCCTCGAGGAGACGACTCTGAGATTGGCCGCGCAGGCAGTGGCCAACGCTCGAACTCTGCGCGATCTCGATGCGTACGAGACGTTTGCAGGCGAACTGCAGTCGACTGTCATTGAAGATGCGATCCGTCCGCTGGCTCATCAAATCATCGTTTCCGAGCTGGAACATCTCATGGATGAGTGCGACGCTGACATCATCAGAGATACCGCGGGCGACCTCAAAGCACGTGCTTTGTTTTACGGCCACGAGATCGACATCGATGCCGTGCTCGAGCATGCGGACGGCCTGGACTCGTCTTCAATTAACTAGTTCGGTGGTACGGGGCTGTAGCTGACATCGGCGAAGGCCATCTCATGGCAGGGCGGGTATGGCGGTTCTTCGATTTTGAGGGGGATGGTCGTACCCTCATGCCGCTGGGTTGATCGTTTGATGTGTGCAGGCCAACCGTACGCGTCGGCGTTGGTTGG